>PLJQ01000006.1 GCA_003140275.1 Limisphaerales bacterium | reverse complement strand
CCCGAAGAAAAACGTGAAATGGTCAATATTCTCACCTCGAACCGGCAGGTAGAAAGGAAAAAGGCAGAGTTGAAGCCGTCGCTTCCCTTTCAGGAGATTGCAACTCGGTTCAAAAATTCAAACGGTGCGGGGACTGGGACGATGTTCGCGCCTATCGACACAAAGCAAAGCGCGCAGCCATACTCATATACACTCACTTCAGAAAGGAGTTTGGATTTCCGATCAGACAAATTAGGGGACCAGCTAACGATAGCAGACAGGAAATTTCATTGAAGGAGTGAGAGTTTGCCAGTAGCGGCAATGTTTGATGATTAAACGTCTCTCACTTAGAAAATGATCCTGCTCGTTCTCTTTCGATCTGGTCATCAAGACGCTTTAGTGCTTTTGCCGCGATCCAAACAGGAATTTGTTTTTGCAGTTCCATCAGTTTAGAAAAATGACATTTCCTCAGTCTCACACCGCTGCCACAAGGACAATCCCAATGTCCTCGAAGCATTTCTTTGCTCAAGCAATTCAAATATGCCCTTACAACTCTCAATTCATTGCTTCCGAACCATTCACCGTACGCTTCAAGTAGTCCGAGGCTGCCATGTGAACGCTCTCCCATAGGCCTTTTCATTCCACACTCAGCTAAGGCGTGGTTCAGGAAATAATTTCTTAGTGGACCCTCCAGAAAGGCCATGAGGGATGTGCGCTTAGGATTAAGAAGCCATTCTTCAGGAACGATCACACACAATGCCCCTTTGTTGTACGTGTGCCAGTCTACAGCGTGCGGCACCCTACCTGCGATTTCCCGAACTAGTGGAATACTGTCAGGAAAATCCGAAGGGATAAGTATTTCGATCTGAAAACGAGCAAGTTCAGTCTCCTCGTGTAAAACAGGAAAGCTGCCTCTAAGGCGAACATCATCAGTTGTCGCTATTACAGCCAGGTCTGGATACTTCTTACTGAGTTCTCCTTTCAAATGATCGAATACAGATGGATCGCTTTTGTGCCACGGCTTTCTCATTCTGTTTCAGACGACCACGGTTTCGTCCTTACGGGTGCCGCGCTCACGGCTCGGGTTAATGCCGCTATTCGCGAAGATTCCTCTGGTCTTTTTGTAGTTCCAAAAACAGCTTCCCAACCTGAACTTCCAATCAATTTCAAAGTTGCATCAGATGAACTTGAAAGAAACTGCCAAACTTCAGTGAGCACTGGCGATAGATCATTTCCGGTGGGATTGGCAGGGTCTTCAACCGCAATCGCCACTTTGGAGTTGATTATTTCTGTCCAAACATGCTCAAGCTGCTCAGAGAAACTGTCGCCAGTTTTCCCTTTCAATAGTTTAATTATCAGTAGTTCCCAGACGAATTGCTTTACGGGTATGGCTTTTCTGGTCTTCCAAAGTTTCAAAAGCCTGATTGCTTCCGTCACGCCACTTCCTTTCACATGATTGATGTGAACGTCGAGATTAGTTTTGAGCCGTTTTTTCTCGGCATTGGACTGATAGATGAAACAATCGCCGTCATCTCCATCAACAAAGCGTCCCGGCACAACATCAATGTGGAAATCAACTGCAAGCGACGCTGGGTTCTTGCTCTTCAGTCGAAGTGCGGAGGTTTTTGGAGTGACATAGTATTTTTCATCAAGAGCCTTGCGCACATTGTTGAAGATGTCCTCCAGGGATTCACCGGCTGCTGTATCATCACTTGGAAAATAGCAGTTGATGTCGAGATCGTATGATTCAAGAATCAGCGTTCCCTTTGCCTTCGATCCACCATATCGGATTGTTGGTGAGGAATCTTCAAAGCTCTTCCGGAGCAACTTTTCGACGTCGGCACGGTGTTCTTGTAATTCTTTCAGTTCTTTGCTGCCGTCATCCAATTTTTGGGACTCCAGCACTTCAGTTAGATATTCGTTGGTAGTCATATTAGTTATTTATGGTTAGCTGATAAATGAAACCGCCTTTGCGTTTATCCGCGTCATACACCCGTAAGGCGGGGTGAACCTTCGGAAGAATCTCACGTCCGCAAAGCACTGCAATTGGAGCCGGCACTGCCGGAAACAGATTGATTTCCCGAATTCCGGGGTGATTATGCATGATGGTCGCGATTGCTAATTGATATTGGTTTTTGAACTCCTCCAAATCTTGTTTTGTTCGTAAAAACGTCGGACTTGGAACTAAATCTGCCAGAGTAAGTTCGTAGATCGTAAAATCTTTGGTAATCTCTGAGGATAAAACTTCATCGTTTATAGTTCCACTTAACGAAAGCAATAAAGCAACATCGCGCGCGCTTTTCCCCTTCCGACGTTGCTGGAATAAATATTTGACCTGCTCGTCAGTTGTCTTCCATGTCCAGTCCTCGGTATCACGATGCCGCTGGTAAAGACCGAGTGGCACCTTGTTGCTCAACTGACTCCCCAAGTACGCAAGTACAGGAATTGGAGCGAGTGCAAAAAGAGAAATATGATGACTTCGTTTGACTTCTCCTCCGGCACCCAAAAAACCTTGTAGCTGCTCCCGGATTGTATCACAGGCTGCTGTGATAAAAACTTCGCTGTTGGTCGATAGTTGCGTCAAATCAATCGGAAGGCCGGCTTTTGAAATAGGGTATCGAGGCGTGATAGCTTGAAGCATCTGGTCGTAAGGCACCGTGACTGTGTGATCCCCAATCTTACTCGTGACAAGAAGAAGTGAAGTTTTCTGATCAGGTCCGAGACCGGTGACATGTTGAATCCTTTCCTCATGAGCCTTTTTATATCCCTCCAGTGTTTGGCGGGTGAAACTTTCAGTATTATCATCAATGAGTTTGTGACATTCCGGACATAGAGCCATTAAGTTCGATATGTCATTTATATTTGTGGGCCGCACCTCCTTCCCGCGTGGCCCATCTTTACTGAAGGCGACGATGTGAGCAAATTGAGCAAAATTTCCCTCCGTAAAAGTAAGATGGTGTTCGATAAGATACTTGTTGCAGCCGTCGAACTCACAATGTCCGCCAGCACGGACAAACAAAATGATTCTAGCCAGCTCTGGAATCTTGCGAGTGGGTTTAGAAACTGGTGATTTTATGACTGTTTTCTTTGCCATGTGGTTAGTAAAGATCGGGTGGAAGCACCGCTACAACTGTCCCCTGAATCTTGCAGTTATCTGTTAAAATGATCGGCATGTGCTTTTTATTCGTAGATTTCGGTCTAAGAATTATGGCGCTGTCCGTTCTTTCGAATAGCTTCACGGTCGCTTCGTCGTCTATGAGAGCCACGACTTTCTGTCCGTTATCTGCCGTATCCTGTTGTCGCACCAAGAGAATATTCCCATCTTCAATGCCAGCCCCATCCATTGAGTCACCATGAGCGCGAAGGAGAAAATATTTTGACCCCTTCGTAGCAAGTGCCGTAGAGACGGGTATAAAAGCTTCGATGTTTTCTTGAGCAAGCAACGGGGCGCCGCAGGCAACAGAACCCACTAGCGGTATGCGAACCGTGGAGACTGATGCTTCCGATGGAGACCTTGAATCGGCGAGCTTGAGTTTTCTGCCAAACTTTCGAACCAAACCGGCATCAATAAGACGATTGGTCACGAGAACAGCGGAGCGAGGAGATTTTCCGCCGGTCACCTCGTTGATCTCTTGAAGCGTAGGGCTTTTCCCTTCATGCACAATCCGGTTGCGGATAAAGAGGAACGCCTTCTTATCTTTGTCACTTAGGTTTTCAAGCATGGTATAAATAAAAGCAAGGGGCTAAGATGTTGCCGGTTCGTCATTCACTCCTGGTTCCATGTCGCGAATACTTTCGCCGAGATGAAGCGCCTTGTCCTGATCCCGACATATAAATCCACGGTCGATAAGACGATTGAGAAGACGGAAACCTGATCGCGAGGATCGAAAGCCAATTATCTTGGAAAGATTGCGAATTGACGGTGATCTACCCTGCTGAATCTCTGAACCGATAAAGTCCAGGGCCTTCTGCTCCTGCTCGGTTGGCTGAATGTCCGCCGGCTTTGGTCTCGGGGTTGAAAGGATTGAAAATAATCGCAGAAGCCTGACTCCCATTTCCTCGATCTCTGCATGACAAGTCCCCACCGTTTTGAGCCGGTCGAATCTTTTTGGACGACGGGTATTTGTTTGGTTTTAAGCGTTAACTATTTCAGAACCAACTTGGGGTGGGTTCTAAGAAACTTAACCGCTGAATCAACCACAGTTTGACCCTTCTTGTTTTCCGTGTGCAGCCTGCGGCCAATTAGCTGGCCCAATGTCCTCGTAGCATCCAGGCGCTGTTCAAATGGCAGCTTTGCATCCAAGATGATCTCGGAAAGTCTGGTGAGGGCCTGCTCCTTTCGGTTAGTAAGAAAGGTTTGAGTGGAATCTTTGGTTCCCTTATACCGCTGGGCGATTCCCGTGGGGTCATCGGTTGGAAAAGGAGCGGGATCAGACTTGGAACCAAAGACCCGTTCGATGAGTCTTTCGAACCATACAACTACCGGGAAAGTGGCTTCATCAACTTTAACCACCAAATAATCTTTTATCGTGATGAGCGAGGCGTGATGTTGGCTGACGAACCCGGTCGCCTGTTCTTCGAGATCGGGGTCTGGAGGCTGGAGTTCGTTTTCACTCAGTTGTATCCAGTCGACCGTATCCGTGCGCGGTTGCCCGGAAGTTCCGATCAAAAATGATATACTATTTGCGCTTGCCGCACGATCGCCCAGAGCTCCGAGACCCCACTTATCAATCAAGTATTTAAGCAAACTGGTATGATCAAACTGGGTGGAATTGAACCCTCTTGCCACCCAAGGCGAGATTAGCAGGGCCGGGACTCGAATCCCCAAGCGGTTGAAGGGATAATCTTTGTGGTTGTCCGGAGGAATTGCTGCTGGCGGCGGGATATGATCGTAGAAGCCACCGTGCTCGTCATAAAATACTACGAGCAATGTCGAGTTCCAAAGATCGCGGTTGACGCGCAACGCATTATAAACATCGGCGATCAACTTCTGCGCCTTCATTATGTCGTGGGGAGGATGATCGTCGTTCTCATCCACTCCATTGAAATCCGGCTCTATTAAACAAAACGCGGGAAAATCCGATTCCAGGCCACGTGCATCGTCATAAAAACCGTTGACATGATGATAGTGCGCGGCATTCTCCGGCAGTCGCTGACGCACCAGGACTGCAGTTTGCGGAATGTCGTGGTAGTAACTTTTCCACTGAATCCCTTTCTCACTTAAACGATCAAAGATGGTGGGTTGGTCCTGTTCAAACCAGCCTTTAATATCGGCCCCGTGCTGACCATCTTCGGGCATATCAACTACACCGCAGCAGGTGCCGGTCAGTGCAAAAAACCGGTTGGGCCAGGTCGGGCCGGGCACGGAGGAGAACCAATGGTCGCAGATGGTGAAGTCTCGGGCCAGCCGGTGGACGGCCGGAAGAAAATCAAGGGGATAATACCCCATGATATACTGGCGCTTTTCCGAAGTACTCTCAGGAAAGGCGACGCTAAAGTCCCGCACGAAACCGCTATTGCCGTCTTCGAGCTGAGTCCGGACATGGTCCACCTCATGATGAGGGTCCAACAGCATCTGCCTCTCCCGGGTGGGAATCTGCTTATACTGATTTCCGGCGGGATCGGTATTGACGTGGGAATTTTTTGGATCAACGCCCTCAAGCTCCGGATAAATTTCTTTGAAGCAGCCGAGCATTTGATCGAAGGAGTGGTTCTCCAGCATCAGCAACACAACGTGCTTGATGGGGTCGGCTGTGCCAGCCTGAATAGAAGGTAGCTGTTCCATAAACCAAGAAATACCACTTCACCCACGGTATTCAAGGCTCTAATGCGCTCGCGTCAACTTCAGGACCAGCCAATCGAAATCATTTACAAAAAAGTTTGCGATTCTTGAAAGATCGCACCTTCTCTTACGTATATGAAGGTAGCGCTCTAGTGTTTCGTTCACTGGCCTACAAGTGGTTGCCGGTTGACAAGCTGACACATTTACCTAAGATGCCGACAGGCCGGGTGCATAAACAACTCGTTATAGGAGGCACCCGATTGAACTCACGAAACGCTCAGTTGCGCTCAATATGAAAGCGACAATGCATCATTTTCTCAAGTACAATCACTTGATTGTGTTGTCTTTCTTTCTGGCCAGTTTCAGGCTGGCAATGGCTCAGTCGGCAATCAACAACCCGGTTAAACTTGTTTTGGTTGCCGAGACCCAAACCATCCGGTCCGGAGAAGCCGCCACGCTGGGATGCATTCTTATCGATAAAGACAATAAACGCATCACCTCCCCCCGGAATTTAGCGGTGGCAATGACCGCCAAATCTCCAGCCGGACGGTTGTCGCAAACCAATTTTGTCATCAAGGCCGGCGAGAGTTCCGTGGAGGCAACTATGCTGCTGAGGGATCTGGGTGCCACGGAGATTTCAGCGAAATGCGGAGGATTACTGAGTCGTGGAACATTTGTCATGGTAAAAGCAGATGGATTGGTCGACTCGTGGTCATCTCACATTTCCACGAATGCAATGCGAAGAGTTGAAGTAGCCGCGCCCGCGATGAGGCTTTCCCGCACCGCGCTCTCCTCCCACCTACCCCCGGCCAACTTTATCATCACCCCCAGACCAGCGAGTCCAGTAACTAGCTCGGTCAAACCGCTCGGATTGATCCTAAAAACCAGAACCGAGCAGCATTTGGCTGACGGCGCTGACGCCGTTTCCATCATGGTTTTTCTCGATGAAAACACCGACGTCGCTCCAGCTGATATTACCATTGAGCTGTTCAACCGGTCTGGAACGCTCACGCCGAAGCCCTTGGTGATTCGCAAAGGCCTTAGCGGTGTGGAAGCGCAACTCACTTCCGATCGCGTTGGTGATGTAGTGGTGGAGTACCGAAAATCAATGCCGCACGCAATCCTGCAAGGTCCGACTTCTATAACCAACAGGTTTGGCCCGCCCATCACCACGCTTCACGTGCGCCCCGACTATGCCAGCATCTCGCTCCTCGGAAAGTGCAACTTGTTCG
The DNA here is from genome assembly GCA_003140275.1 of Limisphaerales bacterium. Classification (GTDB taxonomy): domain Bacteria; phylum Verrucomicrobiota; class Verrucomicrobiia; order Limisphaerales; family PALSA-1396; genus PALSA-1396. Next base: position 26,659 of record PLJQ01000006.1, on the reverse strand, counting down.
TGGAATGCCTCGACAAGAATCAGAAACAGATCGCCACTGACGTGGATCGGCAGGTTACATTGTCGCTCGACAGCGGGAGTGGGATAATCGCCTCCAACGTTGTAGTCATTCCCACCGGTCGGGCACAGGCACAGACAAGTTTCTCGCCAACCCGATTGGGAACCACGAGAATCCACGCCTCTACCCTGGATCTGTTTGAATCCACGGTGGATCTTCGAGTCACCCTGCCTATACTGTTGCTGGCACTTTCGTTATTGGGGGGATTCGTCGGCGGCGGAATCTCGGCCTTTTCTGAAAAGCCAAAAACAAAATCAGCTTTACGAAGGGCTGGAATTGGCGTCATCACGGGCTTTATTCTTTACTGGGCCTGCATCTTTCTCAATTCGTACATCAAGATGCCCGCAGAAGTTGCTCTGAATCCTTTCAGTGGCTTTGCGCTGTCCACCGTCGGCGGCTTTGCCGGCACCAAAATCTTTTCCATGGTCTTAAAACACTTGTGAGAAGATTGTTAGCATCGATTTTGGACGTGATTTTGGAAGCGGCGTGCCCAGAGCGGGTAGGATATAAAATTTCAGTGAAACATCTATTTAGATTAAAACAATGTTGCAACAACTGGACACTTTAATTGGGTTTGCGGTGGTGATGTCCGTCGTCAGCTTGTTGATCACGATCATCACCCAGATGATTTCCGCGCTGCTCGGTTTGCGAGGCAGCAATCTGGCAGATGGACTGGGGGCAATGATGCACAGAATTGCGCCCGACCTGGATCACAAAACGCGAAGAAACCTGATTGATGATATCTTAACCCGCCCCATCATTTCGGACTCCATGATGTCCATGTCTGAAACATTCTGGGATAAAATTCCGTTTTTAGCCCTGCTTAGGAAGCGTTGGAAAAGGGCTTCCGCCATCCGACCGGAAGAACTGCTTGAGGTGCTGAAAGTTATCGCAAAAGTGGAGCTTGACCAAGCCAAGACGGCGTTGGTTGAACTTCCAAAAATGCCAGATCAACCATTCGCCATGCAAACGGCAGCAACAAAAATTCTGGCTGGGTTGCACGTGACCACCCTGGCCGCGAATGCAAAAGTTGCAGCGTTGAACTCGCGGCTGCCGGATTTGGCCCAGGCGGATCAGGCACAGGCCGCTGCTGTCATCGCGCAACTAAATGACGCCACCAACATCGCGCTGGCGAATCTCGAAAAATCGTTTAACGCAGCCCAGGATCGCGCAAAACAATGGTTCGCCATGAACGCCCGGCTTTGGACGGTCATTGCCTCCATTGTCATGGCCTTCCTCATGCAGCTCGATACCTTTGGCCTGATAACCAAGCTTTCTAGTGATCCGAGTGAACGGGGCAAACTAATTCAATTCTCCCAAACCACGCTTCAGAAAAAGGCGGATGAAGTTTTTACCAACACGCTTTCTTCAGCCACAATCTACAAGCAGGCGATTGAAAGATTGACCGCTGACGGGAATACTTCCGGGGTCGTTAAAATCGCTGTCCTTGCAAATGTGGGTTTTGAAACGCAGGCAACCGCGGAAAGTTGGCTCAAAGATCAGGCCGAAACCAACCACTTGGATTCCACTGCTCTCATCGCAGCATTTCGCGAAGCAGTGAAGGCTGTCACCAAGGAGAATTACAATCGGGCGGGCGGGGAATTCTCCAGTTTGACCGACGCCTTCGCCCAAACCGGGGTCCAACTGATGCCAAAGCCATATCCAGCGGTGTTCACGGAAGACTGGAGATTATGGAGTTGGCCTTGGGACTGGCGTGTGACTGGCCAATGGAGCTGGCCGGCTAGTCATCTGTTCGGAATTTTAGTTTCCGCCGCTCTCTTAAGTTTGGGGGCGCCGTTTTGGTTCAACTCATTGAAATCCCTGGCCAATCTGCGGCCCATGCTGGCGGATCAAATTGACCAGGATGAGAAAGCCAAATCCGCCAAAAAGATCAACGGTTAAGAAAAATGAAATGTTGATGAATCCAAATCATAACACAGTGAGTGTATGCCGACCGACCTGAGCCTTATCAAAACCATCGTTGTCGTGATGATGGAAAACCGTGTCAGCGGTCACCACGAACCGNNGTTTTGAAGTGACCGGTGACAACCGCTCGTTTGACCACCTGCTTGGTTATTTGAGCCTGCCACCCTACAATTGGCCGAATGTGGAGGGATTGCAGGACAACTCGAACTGGCTTATCAAGGCTTCCAGCCTTTATGACGGGTCTGCTTTTGCCCCCTTCTTGCTCACCGACCCTTACGATTTGATGGCTGGGGATCCTCCTCATGAACGCGACCAGATCGCGGTTCAGATGGGAATTTCAGCCAACGGAAAGTTTCCCCTAAACGGTTTCGTGACCAATTATGCCACCGTTCCCGGCATAAACGTTGGCAAAACCCCGCCGGTCATGGGCTATTTCGCAGCCGAGCAGGTTCCGGTTACGGACTTCTTTGCGCAGAATTACGCTGTTTGTGATCACTGGTTCTCCGCCATTCCCGCCGGCACACAGCCAAATCGACTAATGGCGATGAGCGGGTTTTCCAATATTGCGGTAAACCAGTTTCCGCTGCCTGATCAACATCTGGTTTATGATTGGCTGACAGAGATTGGAATTCGGTGGCGGGTATATCATGAGGGAATGCCTTTCTTTGCGATGATGCTCCGGTGGATTCCCGACCTGCTTCAGGAAACCCATTTCCGGCCGCTCAAACAGCTTTATGACGATGTCCAGAATGAGCCGCCTGATGAATTCCCCCAGGTAATTTTCATTGATCCCATGTTTACGGATGCGCCTCATTTTGGACCTAGCAGTGACGATCATGCCCCTTCAGCAGTCAAAGGGGGACAGCAGTTTTTGTTGGAGGTATATCGTGCCCTGACCCTGAATCCTGATATTTGGAAGGGAACGGTGATGGCGGTCACCTATGATGAACATGGCGGATTCTTCGATCATGTCTCACCGCCAGCCCAGAAAACAAATGCCCCTGCTGGAATCAATTATCCAGCGTTTGAAACTTTAGGGGTTCGGGTGCCCGGTTTTGTACTTTCCCCTTTCGTCAAGCCCCGGACAGTTTTTAGTGGAGTTCTGGACCATACCTCCATCCTCAAGTTCATCGCCCAAAAGTTTGGCAATGGACAACCCTATTCCGACCTGGTTGATCAGCGCAAAGTGGGCAGTGTTTTGGAAGTCCTTAACCTGGCTACGGCCAGAACCGACATTCCTTCAGCGCCACCCCTAATCGCTTATCTGGGCAAGCAAGCACCACCAGCCGGCTACACGCCAGGAAGCCTGCCACCCACCACGCCCATCAGCCAGGGCTTTAAGCAGGCATTGGACACAATTCGAGATCACCCTGACAATACGACCGGTAAATTCTCAGACCTGACGAGCCAGTTCCCACCTTAATATTATGAAGAATCGTATCAATCTGGTTTTGTTGGTAGTAGTTCTGTCCGTTTCATCCGGTTGTGGAATATTCGTGGCTTCGCATCACAATACCCTGGATTACAAACCCATTCATGCAGCAGCGGAAGGTGGAGATTTGGCGGCTGTTCAAGACTTGATCAAACAGGATCCGCGTTTGGTCAAAGCGAAAGATTGGGAGGATTTGACGCCACTACATCTGGCGGTCTTCCACAGTCATAAGGAGGTGGCGGAGTTCCTGTTAAATCAAGGTGCGGACGTGAACGCCAAAACAACCTCTTGGATTACGCCGCTGCACATGGCGGCGCAAACCGGAAATCAAGAGCTGGCGGAATTATTGCTGGCTCACAAAGCAAAAATAAACGCGGCCGACTCAAAAAGCTGGACCCCATTGGCGCGAGCCGAAAAATGGAGTCATCCAGAAATGGCGGATTTTCTTCGGCAACATGGCGGTCATGAATAAAACTATAACTAAATATGAAGACATACCTTAAAACTTCGCGTTTGATCACAACAATTGCCCTTCTGGCCGCCCCGCTGCTTTTTGGATGCAGTTCAATACCAAATGCCAGCGTCCAGACATTTGCAACCGGCGTCACGGCCGCGAAAAGTCAGACCGATCTTGCCTTCCAGGCCATTGTGGACGTGAGCAGTCCATCGATCATCGAGTACGCGGCCGCACAACCCAAACTTAGTGACGCCAATTTCTTGCCAGTGTTGGATCGGCAATCCGTTGCCACTTGGGATGAGATATTCACCGCCCTGCAAAAATACAGCCAAAATTTGGTCTTATTGACCTCACCCAACTTGACCAAGGATTACGAAGACGCCGCTGTCGGCCTGGCTACAGAGGTAAAACAAGCCGGGGATGACTTAAAGAATCAAAAAGTCATTTCCCAATCACCGCCCAGTTCAGCCTCGTTCGCCGCGGCATTCACTGAGCTTGGGGATCTGCTGCTGAAATTTAAGGCACAGCATGACGCAAAGGCAGTTCTGCTGGAAACTGATCCAAAAATTAAGCAGGTTTTTGCCGCCATGGCCAATGCAATTGGAAGTTCATCAACCAACAACCTTCGGGGCACGGTTCGCGCCAACTGGGAACAGCGCAAAGACCAACAAAAAGTCGCCTTTCTCGAGGCTAAGCCACCTGATCGTCCAGCAATCGCGACCAAATACGCCAGCATGTTGAACAGCGAAAACACCCAGGACTTGGCACTACAGGCATTGTCCCGATCCTTACTCGCCTTGGCGGAGGCGCACCATGCTCTGGCGAACAATCAATCGGCGAATGTTTCGGCTGCTGTATCGGCCGTTGAACAACAATTGCAAAACACCCTAATGCTGGCTGACCGCTTCCAGGCAGCCACGAAAAACACCAACAAGAATTGAGATATGAATCCAACCCTCCAACAAATCCACACCATGCTTTTGGCGCAACACATGGCCCTGTCACAAGCCCTGGACGCAGCCACCGACATCGATAAGTCAAAGGCAATTCTAATGGAGATGCAGGAAGTCCTTCATCGGATCAATCTTGTGCAAAGCCTGCTCTTCAGTCAAACGTCCAAACAACTGGACGCGATGATCGCCGGTATTAACAAAGCAAACACGGCGCTGACCGCATCGCTTCAAGACATTAACAATGTGGCTGATTTTTTAACTTCGACGGCCAATTTTCTAAAGGGCGTGGACCAGGCAATCGATATTGCAAAAGCCTTGGCCGTCTAATTTCCTGCGGAGTCAAATCCGCCTCCACCATCACACCGAGTGGCGGCAATTTTCACATGGACGACGTCACTCGTGTTCGCCAATTTTGGGTAAACTATCCACAGCCTACCTTGACTTTTCTCCCCGATTTGCTAGTATAAAAGTGTCATTCGCAGAACGCCACGCTTCGTGGCGTTTTGTATTTATACGCTTTTCTGTATCCTCATTTTCCAACTGTCTATATCGATCAAATGGACCCTTTCCGGATGCTCCTTGATTACATCCTTTAGTTTGGTCGAGAGGCGCTTGGTATTCATCCCTGGTTTTTTGACACCAGCATTCGACGAAACGACATAGACCTTTGTTCCCTTTGCAACAACTTTACGGATCAGATAGTCGAAGTCTCCGTCGCCGGTAAAAATGAGAAATTCTTTACCTGGCCCAGCCTCTTCCATTGCGTCAACGGTGAGATCAACATCGCAATTTGATTTGCGGTTGTATCCCATATTTACAACCTCGGCATTGTCTGCACCGCAATTGATGCACTTTATTGCAATAGTCTTGTCGGGTCTTTTGTATGAAAAAACCGTCTTTGCTTTTACGATACAGCCACTCGCCGCCAATGATTCAAATTCCTTTGTAGTCTCAGTATCTCCCTCATCGATGCCTGAATAGAAAAATACTTTTTCGCATTTCCACTTGTCTTTGAGGTATGCACACAACTTGTACCAATCAATCAAAAAGCCGAGCAGTTTACGAGTCGTACTCGCGGTGTTTTGGACATCTATAAAAGCATAGCGCTTTGGGGGTTGACTGGTGGGCATGGAGAGCTTCCATTATATTCCTTTTTTGGAAAAAGAAAATACCACCAGCTCCTTCAACCTGATTGCTTTCTGATTGCCTAATACCTTCACCAATTCCCCATCCGAGATTTTCCATACGTCGGTGGCCGTTCTCGCGCCACTTCTGAATACTCATCTTCGCACACGCACAATATTTGAAAGATTTGGTGTTTTCATCCGTATAAAAGGAGTAGCTCGTGAGTCTGTTATTAGCAGGTTATCCATGGGCGGACATCGTATGTGAGTACACGTCTTTTAAGAATTCGAGAGTGGGAACATTTGGCCAAAGAAGCAGACTTCCAGTCAGCGAAAATGGCCTCTCTGTGCTGCGTTTCTCTCCGGCAACTGGAGCGCTTTTGCAAGCAATATCTTCATACGACTCCGAGTGACTGGCTTCGTCAACTCCAATGTCGTTTGGCCAAACAGCTCATTTCAGAAGGTTTTTCCAGCAAAGCCACGGCGGCTGAGCTGAAATTTAGCAATGAATCCCATTTTTGTCGTGAGTTTAAAAAGATATTTTCGACCTCCCCGCAAACCTTTTCGCCAACCTTCAAGGAACAACATAAAATGTCGTTATTGGACAACGATGTCGCTAATGGACAATCACTTTTGTTTGATCGTGATACCCCCTTCCGTTTTAACTTGACGAAACCACTGCACCATTTGGCTCAGAAGGTTTCCGGGATTAAAAAAAGTATAAAATTGCCATCATCAACGGACATCGTAACTACGCCCAAAGACCTAGCTGAAACAAAACAAATTCCCATCATTGCACAAAGACCGGCTTGTCGGCGCGATTCATAGAGCGCTGAAATTGTGATAACAAATCAACCAATGAAGAAAAATCAAATGAAAGACCAAAACGTAGCGTTGGACGTGCTGCACGACCTCACGGAGGAGGCCAGCGTTATCGGCCAACCGGCTATGAAAGGCATTTAACATCACCTATGAGCAATCACATCCCGCTCTTTGTGGTCGTGCGCGGGAATTTCGGCACCGTCGAGCAGACGCAACAACTTGACAAAGGCGGCGTGAAAGTGACCACCAACACGTAGAACACCGACGCCGCCGATTTATATGAACGGCTGCTGACCATTCAAAACGCCGCCGACCTGCAATGGCCCGTCAGCAATCCCGCCAACACCGGCATCCGCAACCAATTCCGTCTGAACACCTTTCCGCCCGTCGGCACTAGCAGTCCGCGCCGCAAACGTCGCCAACAAAATGAATTGAATCTTAAAAACTTTTATGAACGCACACAAAAACGGATTAGAGCACAACGAACGCGGCACTACAGTATGGCACCTCAACTGTTTGCGTTCAGATTTATTGCCAAATTTGCTGGACGATTTGGTCTCTGCCGAACGAACCGGCCTAATTGAAGGTCATTGCAAAGAAGTGAAGCGCGCTTTGGACAAGGTAGTCAACTCGGCAACTTCAATTCCTGACGGCAGTTTTTGGACTCGTTCAATTTGGAAAGAATTGGAGGGGTTCAAGGAAATTTACGACAATTGGAATTCAATGTTCGGCGACCATCACACTGCACAGCAGCATCGTCGAACGGCGCTTAAAAAACTTCGCAAACAACGCCATTGCATTGCTAAGAAAATTAGAAAGCACCAGCACATTTTGGCAAATGAACTGGACTTAAAACTCATCACAGCCTCACACGAAGCGATGGCTGACCTTGTGAAAGCAGTGCCGGATTTGTTCAAAGAACTCGGAAAGGCGGTAAATCGCTACGCGGAAAAACAAGCGGGGCTTTAAGCGTTCTTGAAGAAGAGACTTCTGCGGTAAATTCAGTTTTGCCGCATTGACGCCTTCACAATGCGCCGCCTGCAACGCCCGCGACACCGCAGCCATAATCATTATCAACCAACCTCTCAAAAAACCTATGGCAAATAAAATTGATACAACTGATCTACGTCTAAACTTCAACCCGGAAAAGCTGCAGGAACGGTTCAAAGCGGCGGGCGTCAAAGCGGCGCTCATCGCAAAAACCAGCGACCGTCTGCCGAGTCCCGTTCCCTGGCCTGCCGCCAGCCAGCCAAAACCCGCACCGTTAAAAACCGCCCCGGCGGAAACCGATGACCTGACTAAGTTCAAGGGCTACGATGCCGTGGTCGTCACTTACACTTCGGCGGCGGCGGCGGCGCTGGCGACAATGTTCACGCCGGGCTACCCAACCTCGGCATGGTATGAGTATCGGCATAATATCGCCGCTTACATTCCGCTGGTCACCGGTGGCAAGGCTCCTTTCAACGCCACCACCAAGGACGCGCGCTATTATCACAGTCTCGGCCTGTATTTCCCTTGCACGATTGGCAAGGCGAAGGTGCTGCTGTTCAAATCCGGCCTGCATTTGGATCACGATGGCCCCGCCATACCCTATCGCAAACTCATGGATGAATTGCTCCAAACCATTCAGCCAAAAATCTTCATCACCGCCGGCACTGGCGGAGGAATTGGAACCGAGGTCGCCTTGGGTGATGTGGTCATTGCCGGGTTGACGAAGTTTTACTGCCCGAAACTCCCGGGCAAGGAACAGTTCGCGGACAAGACGAAGTATCCGTGCAACGCCGATAGTTACAAAACCACGCCCGTGCCAGCAAAGGCTTTGACGGCCATCATACCCGCGCTCACCAGTGTCAATGCCACGTGGATACACGAATATAATCCGCGTGCGGTTCCGAAAATCTGGTCGGCGGCCACGAATGCCATTGTCACCACCGATTTCTTCGCGTTTGATGACTCGCAGAATACTTACAAGCTGCAAGGTTTGGGTCTTGCCTGCGACATGGGCGACGCGATGGTCGGCAATGTGATGCATGGCGATCCCAATACCAAATGGTTTGCCATCAGAAATGCCTCCGATCCGCAGATTCCAAATCCGACCAACGACATCAAGACTGCCGGCGACCTGTCGGACAGAATTTACAGCGACTATGGTGTCTTCACGAGCGCGGCCAGCGTCATCGCCTCATGGGCAATCATAGACTCCATAATCAACTGACAGCTTATCATTTTAACCAAACAGAACCGGAGCTGAAAAACTATGAAAACAAAAAACCGATCATTGGCCTCAATCAAAAAAGAAATTGGCAGCAAAAAGAAGTTTTTGAACCAGGTTCACGCCGCGCGCATGGCCGTACGCGGTTACAACACCGTGCCCGTGGCGCAACGCGGCGCGCAGGCCAAACCGTTGGCCGCCATGCTCGCCGCAACTCCGACCAAACGAACCTTCAATCTTCTCGCGCAGGGCGATTCGTGGTTCGACTATCCACTGGGCACGGATTTGATTGACTGCCTGCACTCCAATCACGGCCACACCATCACCAACATCGCCGTGGCCGGTTCGACGCTGAACGACGAGGCTTACGGCCCGGTGCCGCGCGAGATGTTCGGGCTGCCCTTTGGCCTGCTCCAGTCGGACGACCCTTCGCGCATTGCCGAACTTGTTAATCGCATCCAGCACGATAAACCGCAGGCGTTGCTGCTTTCCGCCGGCGGCAACGACATTGCGGGCGATGAATTTTTCCCCTTCATCAACAATTCCAAGTCTGGCCTGTCGTCCATCAACCAGGAAGTTCTTGATGGCGTCGTCAACGGCACGTTCAAAGCAGCTTACGAATATCTCATCTCGACCGCGATTGCTGCTGCGGCGGATCCCAAATTCAAGATTTTCACGCACGGCTACGATTACCCCTTCCCGGACGGACGCGGGGTGATTTCATTTCTGGGTTGGAAAGTTGGGCCATGGTTTGATCCGACGTTCAACCAAAAGAACTATCCGAACAACACCCCCGCCGATTTGCAGGTGCGCCACGACATCACAGCACAATTTATAGATTCCTTGAACGCCATGCTCAATGGTCTCGCAGCCCAACCGGTGTATGCTGGAAAACTTTTCCATGTGAACCTCACCGGCACGTTGCAGTCCGAAGCTGACTGGGCCAACGAACTGCATCCCGTCAACTCCGGCTTTGGCACTCTGGCGGACAAGATAGACGCCGCCTTGCAGGTGAACATTTAGTTTCCAAACCAAGCCAAAAAAACAATAAACACACAACCCAATAAATCATCATGGCAACCATACAAATCAGCATATTAAATCAAAGCACCATCCTCACGGACGCCCAGGTCGCCGCCGCCGTTCCGGCCCTGCAAACGCAGGTTCACCGCGACTTTGCTCCTCCGTGGGGCATTGACGCCGACCTGACGTTTGTTCGCAAAAACAAAACACCCGACCCTAAATCATGGTGGCTCGTGGTGCTGGACAACAGCGACCAAGCTGGTGCGCTTGGCTATCACGACGTGACCAACACCGGCCTGCCCATCGGCAAAATTTTTGCCGCCACCGACAAGGAATACAATAGTCAGTGGACGGTCACTGCCAGCCACGAAATGCTCGAAATGCTGGGCTACCCAGAAATCAACCTCTCCGTCTTCGTCCAGAATAGCAATACCGCCGGCCGCCTTTTCGCCTACGAAACCGCCGACGCCTGCGAAGCTGATGGCGATGGATATCAAATCAACGGCGTCCTCGTCTCGGACTTCGTTTATCCCGCGTGGTTTGAAGCCTCCTCCAAAAACGGAACGCAGTTCGACTACCGCAATCTCATCAAGAAGCCATTCGACCTTCGCCCCGGTGGTTACATCGGTTACTTCGACGTGGCTTCCGGCAGCGGTTGGCAGCAGCAAACGGCGCAGCGGGTTGATGGAAAATTCATGCCGCGTCCGCATGTCGGCAGCCGCCGTGAACGCCGCCGCACTCCGCGCGACCTGTGGCTGGAAAGCACGGCAAAGGTCTGACCATGAACGCTGTCAAACGTCGCCAGGCGACGCTGATAATTGTTTCATAGTTAAATAAGCGGCCTTCGGAAACGGAGGCCGCTTTTTAAAGCGCACGAATCTTCAAGGAGACAGCGAACGCTTCGGCAATTTCCCAACTGCTTCCTTCCTAAACTCATTCACCGTTCTCGCGAATGCTTTGCGGTTCCGCGTAGTGCCGTAAAAGAAACATCTGTCGCTGGATGCGCCAATAAGTTCGACTGGTTTAGAAAACCGTTCAGGGCAATATGTCCGAAGAAAACTTGTGGCTGACACCCAACATCGTCGAAGCGTCAACACACTGGCCGCGCTCTTCCGCCGTAACGAAGAGAGGGCCAGCACAAAGCTCTCGAAGAGATCCCCGGCACGAGAGTTGTACGTTTCCGACTTGTTTGAAAAAGCCCGTGCCTGCGCGGAATCACGCTTTGACGAGTGGTACATCCTGTCAGCGATGTGGACGTTCTTTCATGGGATAGCCGATGGCCAAACCGACTGGACCCGCCCGCAGGCCGAAGTGGTGTTGCGGCGGTTCGACGGCGTGCTGGCACTCTTGCCCCAAGCGCAAAGGCAAGCGCACGAACGCATCATTGGCGAGCGCCAAGTGAACAACGCCGACAAGGTCCTGAGCCTGTATGAAACCGACACGCGCGTGATCGTGCGGGGCAAAGCCGGGGCGGAAGTGGAATTTGGCAACACCCTGTTGCTGGCGGAACAAAAAGACGGAGTGATCGTAGACTGGCAATTGTATCGCGAGAGCGCACCGGCGGACCTGCGGCAACTGCCGCAAAGTTTGCAGCGAATGGAGGCGGCTTACGGTCCCGGCGTGATCCGAGCGCTGGGCACGGATCGGGGCTTTTGCAGCGCGGCCAACCAGGCGTTGCTGGCCGCCAAGGAAATTTACGACGGGATCTGTCCGAAGCACCCGGTGCGGCTCAAAGAGCGAATGGAAGAAGAACGCTTTGCGCAACTGCAACGGCGGCGCAGCCAGACCGAAGGGCGCATGGGGATATTCAAGAACGTATTTTTAGGGCGACCGTTACGGGCCAAAGGATTTGAGCATCGGGAGATGGCGGTGAGCTGGCAGGTCTTGACCCACAACCTGTGGGTGCTGGCGCGACTGGAACAAAAACAAGCGCTGGCGCAAGCCGCTTAAAAACAAGCGCGACCCCAACGGCCAAACGCGAAGGAAGCAGTGTGTCCACCGCCGGACAAAAAGCGGTTACCAAACCTCGAATTATCAAAACGGCCAGTCCTTCCGCCGCCAAGCGCTCCGAACTCCCCGGACTTTTTCGACCGTTTTCAAAAATGCGCGTTTTGCGGACAAGCCCTACTTTACTGGTGACGGCGTAATTGCGTCTGCCCACATGCTAACTCATGCGCATGGTCCGAAGACGTGGGGAGTTGGACGGTTATAAATCACTGCGCCAACGCTGGATGATTGGAAAAAAGATTGGCACGATAATTCGCAACGGTGGCAGCGAATTTCGCACCGGGGCTGGCCGAAATAATGGCTTGATACTGCCTTTTTGAGCAGTATTCTCTGTGTATGTCAGCGGCCCCAACTCCACGTCAGCAGGAGATTGCCGAATTTCTCGGTGCAGAATTTCAGCGCCGGGGTATGATGCCAACGCAACGGGAAATCGCGGATCGCTTTCAATTTGCCAGCGTCAATTCCGTGCGGTCGCACATCCGCCTGATGGAACGCAAAGGTATGCTGGCCCGCCAGCCGGGAAAGGCGCGCAGTTTGCGACTGATCGTGTCACCCGCAGGCATCCCGCTCCTGGGACGAATCGCCGCCGGCAATCCTGCAGAAGCGATGCAAGACGTCGAGGAGTTCCTACCTGTGTCACCCTCGATGTTTCGCGGCAGCGAGTTGTTTGCGCTGCGGGTGAAAGGCGACAGTATGAAGAATGTCGGGATTCTTCCCGGAGACATCGCTGTGGTGAATCGCCGGCAGGATGTCACCGACGGAGAAATCGCTGCCATCCTTCTTGACGACGACGCCACGCTTAAGTTCGTTCATCGCCGCAACGGAACCGTAACCCTTCGGGGAGCGAATCCGGCCTTCCGCGACATTGTCATTCGGCGTGATGAGTCGCGCTTGCTTCGCATTCTCGGCAAGTATGTCGGCCTTATCCGCAAACATGGAGGCGCTGTCTGATGCCGTCGGCATCTTCCAACGTCAATACGCGTCCGCTGGCAGAGCGCCTCGCGGCCTACGGTTGCACGGATTTTATTCGTCTGGATAAACCGTTATCCTCGTCGGCACAGATAGAATACCTTGACCTTCTCCCCCGCCGGAATGTTTCCGCACAGGTCACTGCTGTTATCGAACATCAGGGCACGGCACTGCTTTACCTCGTAGATTCATGCGGCGATGTTCAGACTGATTCCGCGGCACTTGTTCGACTTCAGCAGCAACTTGCCAATCGCAGCGACCCCGCGTGGCTGGGTGTAGTGCGTGCCGGTTACCTCGAAATTCATCCGATCGGCTTTCACGAAACTGGCAGTACCGCGGCGATTGAAACAATCGCGGAAGGTGACGAACGAGCGCCGCTTTTTTTCCAAAGTTTGGTTCACGGCACTTTCACTGAAAATCGCCGTCTGAAGGGTTCAGATTATGTATTCAAAGAAATTTTCGGTCTGCTCACTCAAACGACAAATGCTTTTGTGCCAGAGAATGGAAAAGGCAAGTTGGAAGCGCTGGATGTGCTTTCAATGGCCGGACGTGCGCTCTTCTTCCGATTTCTCATAGACCGAAAAATTGTTTTGGAAGGCGAACGCACGGAGATTTGTCCAGTCGCCACCGATCTCAAGGATTGCTTTTCCACTGCTGAAAAAGCGGCGCANNCGACCGGCTGGCGAGAGAAAGGGCATATCTGACTTTTTACCAAAAGGTTCAACGTTTCGTTGGCTGTGAGATTTTCAATCACCTTCAAGCAATTTTGCGTGGCTGGCACGCTGTCGGTGGTGGTTTCCAGCCGGATTTGGATTGGGACAACCTCGATTTCGCGCACATTCCGGTTGGAGTTCTTAGTCAGGTGTATGAGAGCTTCAGCCATCGCGCCGACCCGCGCACCGCACGCGAAACAAGTGTCCATTACACCCCGCGCAGCATTGCCAAGCTGATTGTTGATCAGGTCTTCGCGGCGGCCAAGCATGCGGCGGCGGCCAAGGTGCTGGACAGTAGCAGCGGCGCGGGAATTTTTCTGGTCTTGGCATTTCGCCGACTGGTACGTGAGCGGTGGCAGCAAGATAAGCAACGGCCTGACACAAGAGCCATTCAAAAAATTCTCTATGAGCAATTGACAGGCTTTGATGTGAGCGAATCTGCATTGCGCCTCGCGGCACTCTCGCTTTACATCACAGCAATTGAATTGAACGGAACACCCCGCCCGCCGAAAGCGCTTAAGTTTCCCAAAAATCTCCGCAACACGGTGCTGCATCACTTTGGCACTGCCCCGACCGATGCCGACAGAACATCCAGGTTTGTAATCGGTAGCCTTGGCCCAAATGTGTCGCCCTCATTCAATAATTCCTTCGACATTGTGATTGGAAATCCGCCTTGGACTCGCTTGCGTGAGGAAGAATTGCAAAGAACTGAGGAAAAGGCCGCTGCTCACTCATCTCAAAAAATTGAGACGGATGCGTTCAATGATGCCTTCACAGAAATTGGCTGCCGAGTTCTACGGGCAAAAGGATTTGATGATCTAGCTGACAAATACGAGAACCCGGACAAAAATCCTGATTTACCGTTTTTGTGGCGCGCTGCTGAATGGGCAAAGAAAGATGATGGCCTGATTGCACTGGCCATGCCCGCGCGCATTTTCGGAAGAACGAGCGGCAAAGGCTATGAGGCTTGGCGCGCAATTCTTCGCAGCATTTCGATTACAGGGATTATCAATGGCGCAGATTTGCGTAAAACGGGTGTATGGGAAGGTGTAGATATGCCGTTCAGCCTGCTTTTTGCGCGGAACATTAAACCAGCGAACAATCACCGTTTTTATTACTCAACTCCATCATACGAACCTGGTTTGAATAAATATGGTCGTTTCCGTTTGGATTATGAAGCTACGCAACCAATTAGCATTGAACGCGTAGAACGTCAGCCTTGGTTGCTCAAAACATTATCTCTTGGCACTTGGTTGGATGTTGAAGTGATGGAAAAATTGACGGCAGCATTCCCAAAGTCGCTTGAAAATGTGTGGTTGGGGTGGAATCCCAAATGGGACAAGACAAGTGTGGGGTATAACAAATCACCCAAGTTGAAGCAAACACCTGCGACCTTCCTGAGTAAGCTGAAAGACTTCGCTCCTTATGAAAATTGTTTCAGCATCAAATTTGATAAACTGGATTATTTCGACAATAATGGAATGAAGTCGGCCCATATGCCGCGAACAGAAGTTCTTTATCAGCCCCCATTGGTAATTGTCCCTAAAGCACCCGGTCATAAACCTGAAGCACCGAAGGCATTCATTGCATCTCGTGCCGTCGCGTTTTCACAAATATACTACGGTTATTCCTGTGCCGGCCACCCACAAGCCCCAACCCTCGCAGGACTTATCTACCTCATTGCACACAGCACACTTTTTCGTTACTTCGCGTTGATGGTGAGTGTTTCACAAGGTGCTGATCACATGATTTTTATTAAGAAGGATTTGGACAGCATCCCTTTTCCTGATGTTGCAACACTATCGACATCCGTGAGAGCTAAAATTCGCAGGCTTGCACATTCGCTCGAATTTGGCGCTGAAAAGCCATGGGAAGATTTGGATTCCTTCCTCTTTGACCTGTATGGTTTCGATAAAGACGCAAAGCAAGTCGTGCATGACACACTTTTTGCCGCTGCTTCTTATCGTCGTGCTGGTCAAGCTGCATTGGAAAAAACGGATCGCAATAACCGCAAGCCATTCTGCAAAGAGTTAGCTGAAATTTTAGACCCATATTTCGACGTGTGCGGCGAGCACGTTGCAATTTCAGAACCAAACTTACAGCCGGACACTTGGGGCGGCCCGTGGTTCTTCCTCGCCATTTCTCGTGTTGGTGAAACTGTGCCCACCAATTCAAACCTACTTTGCAAAGCGATGGAGGAGGCAAACAAGCGTGCCGCCAGTCGAATCATCGTCAAGGCGCATGGGCGGCATGGCTTGTTGTTGGGTTTGCTCAACCAGCGCCGCTGGTGGACTGTCAGCCGCGCCCGCTTGTGCGGCCAGCATATTCTCCGAAATCATCTAAACGCTTTCGGTTTGCCAGAAAGCGCATGAGCATAATACGGGAAGATGGATTGTTCACTCTGGGCGTGCAGCCAGAGCGGTATCATCTGCCTCATCCGCGTCTCGGTCTGCCGGTCGTTTTGCTGGTTCGCTGGGTTTTAATCCATGCCTTTGATTTATTGCGGGAACGTAATTTTCCGCTCGCAACGGCACTGGAAGATGAAATCACAACAGCCTTGAAAAGCATCATCGAAAACGATCTCCGGCAAAGTGGAAAAATTGCAGGATTCAGTAAACGTACTTACGACCCGGTGATCCGGCAGGGACAAGTTGCAAATTACAACCAGACCAAGCTGACCAAAACACCGGACTTGTGTTTCAAACTTCGTAATGATGAAGAAGAACCCCGGCCAGTGCTGTCCGAACACGATGCGCTTTTTACAGAATGCAAGCCTGTCGACGGCACTCATCCTGTCGGCGGTAGATATTGCGACGATGGCTTGTGCCGTTTTATTGATGGTGATTACGCATGGGCAATGGAAGAAGGAATGATGCTCGCATATTCACGCAAGCGAACAATTGAGGAACACTTGATTCCCGCCATGCAAGATTCAAAACGCCACGAACAACTCAAAGTTGTGGATTTGCCGACGGTGGTTGCCAATAATAATGCCATCGCCCAAAGACTTTGTGAGGCTCTCCATGTCAGCCGGCACAAACGAGGATTCCCGTGGGTGGCTAATAAAGGTGCTGCAACCAACATTCTCATTTATCACTCTTGGCATTGTTGCGAATGACAAACGACCGTGCGCCAGCCCTCTTGCGACGAGAGCGGCGTTGGGTTCGGAGCGTCGTTTAGCGGAGGATTCAACGGTGCTTTGGTCGCAGTGATCAATCCCCCGGAGTGGCGAAACTTGGCTGCCGGAATGGAGCGGCAACCTGGGCGGAGTGAAGCGGTGGCGCAGTTCGGTCGCATCTGAGGTTGGAAAGCGACCAAAGAGCTTTCAAAAAACTGGCGTCACAAGCGAAAGCTGAGGATTTGCAAGCCGCTTCCTGGCACTCTGTCCAGTTGACGGGACGACTGCCGACTGGCACGATTGCGGGACCTTGGGAATTATAGGTAATTGCTGGTTGCATTAACAGACAAACGCGTGGTCCACATCGGGACGCGAGCACAACTATGGCAAAAAATATCAATCATAAACTTCAAGGGCGGAGTGGAAAAACGACGCTTTCGTTCCATCTAGCAGCCATTTGGCCGAGAAGAATTCTGTGTTGGTCGTCGACGTTGGTGGCCTATGCTACGAGAACGCTAGACGTGGACAATGAGAAATGAGGTCGAGACAGAAACCGCTTCAGATTTGCTTTTGACTCCTCATAACGCGAAAATCATTTGCGTTGTTTCGGACACACCGCCACTTTGTCTCCCCAATCAAATCCCACAACTTTTGGTTTCGATGCGCCTCAGCGCTCAGTCTGGTTTCAATCTCCTCATTACCATTTCTAGACACTTTGCAATTCTTCGAAAGGCACTTTTTCCGTCAATGGAGCGAGTTTCGTGGAAGCTCCAGGACTTAAGACAATTTTCCATATTCCGATAAGCAGACCGAGCGTATCAGCGAAAATGGCAATCCCAGCAGAAACTACGACCGCGTCCGGATACTCTCGGTGATGAAAGAGAATTGTGGCTGCTACAAACAGGATGCTCGGCAACAGTAAAATGGAAACAAACCCCATGGTTAACTTAAGGGAAAACCACCAGTTATCTTGCTTCTTCTGATGATCAAATGTTTCGCGTTCCTGCCTAAGTCTCTCGGATATCGCCCGCCTAGTAGCAACATTCATATGTTTTTCCTCAAGTCTGGCTTATGATTAGACGTAGAACTCTCGCGTTCAGCAGTCATGGACTCTCCCAATCATACACTATTGAATTGCGCAGCGTACTCTCACAAACCACTTCGAGGGGACACTATTTCCGGGAGAATCCGAGTCACAAGAGGCTCTGAAGTGCTCTCCTGTAGCATATTTAGTGTCTGCTCTGGGGTGCAGTGTTGAAAATGGGGACGCATTCAGCCGCAAACAGTGTTCAAAACCTTGTCAACAACTGAATTTTGTGATACAAGAGCCAAAATCAGCAAATTACCCGCTGAGGGATCACAAATTAGAAACCAAGTAACAAAACCAATATGGCAAAAGAAAAAGAAAAAGTGAATCGGCGCAGACAATTGATTTTTCGTCAAGTAGTGTTGGACAATCACCCGCTGTCTCTAAGCAAACTTCAGGAACTCTTGCTCGACGATAAATACGATGAAAAAACTGCGCAACGTGATGTTCATGCCTTCAAGGACGTAGGTTGCAAACTTCGTCTACAGCAATGTCAATCCTCTGAGAATGACAAAGAGCTAGTTTTTCTTGAAGGTCCGCATACGGATGATGACACAACGCGAGAAAACATTAACAGCGCCGAGAAGGGTTTAGTAGCGCGCCTTGCAGCAAGCCTTATATGTGGCACGCCGGATTTGACCAAAGAAGGCATACCCCCGTCATGGGTAAGCGATGATACAGCACGAGAAGCTCTTGAGAAAATGTGTTCCACCGCCAAAGACAAGAAAATGGCCGCCCGTCTCCGTAGTTTTATTTCACTCCTCAATCAGAAGTTGAAGGCGCACCGCGGGGAGTTTGCCATAGATTCAGCTCAGACTGTTTTGAAACTCTTTCACCGCATGGGGTTTTCTTTGGAACGCAAAGAGGTGTTGAAAGCTAGCCTATTCCGATTTTGGGAGACGACTAGCCGGCTTGTCGCCATTGATTCGGGGACGACTAATATCGCAATTGCCCGATTCCTAAAAGAGCTGCCCATTCCAATGGTGAATTCACAGCTATGTTCCCTTACTGTTTGCACTAACTCCCGCCGAATATTTCAAGAACTTGGCCCCTCCAAGGTCTGGGTCAAAACCATTATCATCGGTGGGCAACAAAAGTTTAGAAGCCCAACTATCGCAGGGGCAATGGCAGAGCTCTTCTTACGTTCGGTTTCAATTTTGCAGTTTGGAATGTGCATACTTGGATCTACGAGAATTGACATCGATCGAGGTGTGGTATGCAGTGATTCACAAGAAGAGAGCAGTATTAAGAACCTCCTCATGGAAAGGAGTTCATTGCGCATCGTTTGTGTCGATGATTCGAAACTGCAACAAGGTCCTGGTCGCGAAGGCTATAGGTTTGCGTCCATTGACCCGAAACACATTGACTTGATCCTCACGAATTGTCCTTTGCGAAAGAAGGGAAAGGGCGGCGAGGTTGAGTATGGATCTTTTCTCGAAAAGATCGACTCCATCGAATCTCGTGGAGTCCCAGTCCTTTTAGCAGCCTCACCGCGAACGTTCGGTTACTCGCATAATGGGTAATCGAGCAAAACAACGGAGATTTTTAGTCGAGGCAAGAAGAAGAGTCGTGAGGAATAAAACGCCCGGCAGGGTTGCCGACAAAGCGAAAGTCAAACAAATGTCCATCGACTATTCAGCCCGAATGGTCAAAAGACAAAATCGTAAATTCCCGGCAAAGTTTTTTTAATGAAAAATAAATCCTCCAGCTCTGCTGGAGAGACTCCCGGAGTTTGACGGTTCCGGGAATGCCTGTTCAAGCAGAGGCGAGCGCGACAAACGCTGAACGTCTCCCTCTCCTCGATCCGATTGAGGAGAGGGCTGGGGAGATGAGTCGCATGGGTTTTAACGAAGCCCCTCTCTCCGTTCGTTCCTCACGGGGAGAGAGACCGAATCGTAGGGTTTCAAATCCGAGCGCCTACCAACGACGGAGGTGTGAACTACCGCCCGAAGGGCTCTGCGGCTTTGAGCCGCTCCACCTCTGTCAAGCCTCCGGCTCTGCCGGAGGTCGCTGACATACGCAACCAAACCTCACTGTATGAAATCTGTTTTGCTTTTCCTCGTTTTTGCGCTCCATGCCTTGTCAATTTGCGCCGCTGAAAATATTCAGGTGTATTTCTCTCCTCACGGCGGATGCACCGAAGCCGTCACAACTGTGCTGGGAACGACCAAGGTGAGCGTTTTCGTTCAAGCTTATTCGGTTCACCAGTCGCGCCCCAATTACAACGCCGAACACGTCGTTTATTTCTGTGTGTAAAAGTGGTGACTAATCCACATTCCTTGAAGAAAGGTCTGCATTTTTTGCCCGTTGTATTGCTTCAAAGAATCCTGTTTGCAGAAAAACTCATGAGCCGCTGGAACGAGATTCTTAATGACTGTTTTGTAGTCATTCTTTCCCAATGCGTAAAGTACCCGAAGATGGCGGACTGGCAATATCAGCTTCTTTTGGCCGGGCAATGCAGGAACTTGGGTTGTCTTCGTTGGAAAGGTTCCCGCGATTTTCCATCGAGGTTTGCGTTCTTTCTTAAATCGGATTTCCTCATTCAACCACTCGATTCCAATGCTTACGACAATGCTGTGATGGGCATGGGCATATCTAGACCTCTTATCATTCAAATTTTGAATGTTGCTTGAGCTTTCAACACATACAACATCCGCAAATTCGCCAGCCGTCAGAAATAGCCACATTCCGTCTGGACGAGTAAAGAGCTTTTCCGCTCCCGGTTGAGCCAATTCCGGGCAAGCAGCGGTTTCGCTTTTTGGCTGCGCACGGAGCCAACGGCCCTTTTTTAGCTGTCCTTTAATAGGCAAAGCCGGCCACAGTGTTCCACTCGAATCCGGCCATTTACGCAAAGCTTTTTTTGCTTTGCGGTCGTGCTGTGCCCGCTTAGGTTTTTTGTTGGCCATACAAACCCCATTACGTGGATATAATCGGATTTGCAATCCGAATCAACGCATGACAACAACGGACGGGCTGATAAAACTTGTCCGTACCAAGCTGATTTTCGGGATCGAAGTTCTCTACTTCCAAGTCGCAGACAAACCTAACAGAGACTTTTTCAGGAGCGCTTCAGAGATTCAAAGTGTCAATGAAACTGTCAATAAAGAGCAGTGGGAAGTACTGGAAAGCTGTTGGTAACTAGTCGTTAATCACCGCGTGACGCTGAGAATGGTCAGGCGCAGGCTCGCCACATGAACACCGACGCGCAGCAACTTTCGATGAACTGCGCTGCATCAGCTTGAAGAGCGCGGCGAGTTTCCACCCGAGGTGATGAATGACCATTCGTGCTTAAAATGCGGAAAGTCGGGATCGTTCTCGGACTGTATATGGGAACCGTGTTACATCATCAGGACGAAGCAGAAGTGACAGCCAAAACACCCCGCCGTTTCTGAGTTCGTGACCTCAAAGCAGGGAATCAATACGCTACAAGATTGAGGGGAGGGAATGGTGTAGGAAGCCCGAAGGGCGACCGGAACCATTCCCTCCCCTGGCGGCTCAAAAAGGAAAAACAAACATGAGCAGTAGCAATCCAGCCGAAGCATCAAACCCGAGCCACGGTCAATTTTTTATTCCGATTCCATGTTATTCGCTGTATAGAAGCTTCGCGAAACCATATAAATGATAAATCAATGAATGAATTGAATGAGGAAACACTTCGAGAGATGATTGAGCGGGCCAAAAAGGCTGCCAACAATGCATACTCCCCGTACAGTAAGTTCAAAGTAGGTGCAGCAGTACTCTCTGGGGAAAGGCAGATTTTCGCAGGTTGCAACGTGGAAAATGCTTCTTTCGGAATGACGATTTGCGCCGAACGTAATGCCATCTTTCAGAGTGTGGCGCATGGAGCGCGGAAGATTCTTGCTGTTGTTATCTATACTCCAACAGCCGAACCGACAGCACCTTGCGGCGCCTGCCGCCAAGTGATCAACGAATTTGGGCCGAGTGCGGAAGTAATTTGTGTTTGCGATGGCAAAAACAGCGCCCGCTGGACTTTGTCTCAACTCTTGACAAACGCCTTTGGTCCCAACAACCTCTGACCACACCACAAAGAGCGAAAGGCGGACGATGGCCAGAAATAGGAACGGACGTGCAGATTCGGCAACTGACAACGGCTCTACAACGAGCGGTCAGTCGTCATTAGCACAACTCTCAATCAGAACTTCGATCCCTGCAATAAAGGATCTGACGGTTGCTTTTCTGACCGATCCGAAAACGCCTCCATCTCTAAAGATTCTTTGTTGGGCGGGTGCGATTGGGGAAATCGTAGTTATCTCGTTGAGCGTCCTCCTTATCGGACTTGGCAATCCCATACTCGGATTTAGCCTGGCAGTTCTCGGTATTTTGCTGATCGCAGTTATTATCTGGGTTGTTTTCAAACTCGTGTCTCGCGGCTTAATTGCCATCGCCAGCCAAAATCCCCCTTCATCACCTCGTCCTGACCCCACTTGGACTCGTGTGGTTCCAATGATTCCAATTAAGGAAGTATTACTGGAACAAATTCATGAAAAACTTGAAAATATTCGTAGTTTGGCTTATGAGAAGATAGAGGGTTTTGATGTCAATGCTCACACAATCAAACGAGAATACGTCCGAGCGAATATTTTTCTACCGGATACCGGCGCTGTGGTAACGGAGGGCATTTGTGAATTGTATATTCCCAAAAAACTTCATGTGGGCATGGACCCGGAAAATGATGCGGATCGAGATCGCTGTGAACGAGAACGCAACATTCGCTTCAAGCCGAATCAAGGGGCAGCGGGCGTTGCATTCATGGAGACTAATACTGAACTGGCTCGCGCAGTCAAAATCGACACAGCAAGGTACACATGGGCTGAGAAGTATTCTTTGACTGAAAGCCAAAAACGAGCCATTCATCCAGAATTGAAATGGGTCATTTCATTCCCAATGACTTTCAACGATGGTGGAAACTTTCGCGCTATGGGAGTGTTGAACGTCGATGGGCTCATCCGTGAACTTGCAGAGGACCAGTTGAAAATATTGATGGGCGAACTCAGCTTGAAAGTAATGACTATTTCGGGGTTGCTTGCGCAAAATGAAAAATGCAGAATATCTCTCTTTGTAGAAAGTATGTAATATGGAAACATTATTTGAGCCGGTGACATTCAACGTTGATGAAGTTGTGGACCATTTGCGGCTGGACAGCCTGAGCGAGGAAGATAAAGGGCTTATTCTTGAACTCAAGCTACCTGGCACAGGATCTTTGTTTGATTCAAATCCAACGACAGCTCGAAATGCTGCACGTGAATTTCTGTCCAGCTTTCTAATGCCCGGCTCAGATCGTGGACGAGGTAGGTCACTGCTTTGATTTCCACAACTTAGTTATCGCGGACATATGAGGTCGTGCGTGGGTGGTTGCCGACTTTAGAGAGAACTGTTTGCCTCCAGTACGAGGACATCATTCCTTTCACCTGTTGCAAAACCGGCCATATCTGATAGCTTTCAGCCATCATTATGGCTACCGCTCTTGAATCCCTTCGACACCATAAGATCATCCGCGATGCAGTGCATTTGGACATTGAGTTTGATCTCGACGAAATAAGTCTGATCAACACGCGCGAGTTTCAGCGGCTGCGTCGAATAAAACAACTTGGCGCGGCCTACCTTATCTACCCTTCCGCATGTCACACTCGTTTTGAACATGTTTTGGGCGTTTGCCATATGTCTCAGCGTATTATAGATAATGTCAATCGCCTCGATCCCGACCGCATTCCACTAAAAGATCGGAAAATGATACGTTATTTGGCATTGCTTCACGACATCGGACACCTTCCTTTCGGGCATACGTTGGAAGACGAGCGAACAATACTTACTGAAGAACACGACGGTAGAAAGCGCGTGGAGCGTTTTCTTACAAACACAGAGATTTCTAATGTGATCGCGCGGATTGGGAAGGAATTGGGATTCGATAA
Source organism: Limisphaerales bacterium (assembly GCA_003140275.1). Taxonomy (GTDB): domain Bacteria; phylum Verrucomicrobiota; class Verrucomicrobiia; order Limisphaerales; family PALSA-1396; genus PALSA-1396. Next base: position 2,829 of record PLJQ01000006.1, on the reverse strand, counting down.
TTTGGCTGAAAATCTGATCGACCTTATTTGTTGGACAAGAAAGGGTGGCGAAACCAAAAAAGCAAAAGCGAACAAGGATTCCAAACTGTATGCAGACATCGTAGCCAATACTATTTGCGCCGATCTCCTTGATTATTTGAAACGGGATACATTCTTTACTGGTCTGCAACATCGCTACGATGACCGCATCATTTCCAGCTTTCGTGTAACAAATGAACGGGAGATTTTTATTGATCTTACTGATGATCGGACAACACGCACTGGTCTCTTAAGTGAGATACTGCATCTGCTACGTCTACGTTACACTCTGGGGGAACGGGTTTACTATCACAGGACAAAGGCCGCCGCCTCAGCGATGCTATCGAAAGCGGTTGAATTGTTAGAAATGCAGGTGGATGAGCTGTGCGACTTGGGCGATGACGAACTTTTGTTTCTAATCGAAAATCCTGAGTTACTTGATGCGCGGTATCACCGAATAAAAGAAGGTGTGCCGCCTGCTGCAAAAGCCGCCGCCAAACGGATTGTCACTCTCTATCGAAGCAGGGCTCTATACGTGCCAGTCGTACGGATCCCTCGCGCTCAAGCCGACGCAAAACATAAGACTGCTGAATTGGTAAGTGCTTATCACGAATCATCGGGCATTCAGAAACGCCACGATTTGGAGGACTCGATATGTAGGGCGTGCGGCTTGAAGCAGGGACAGGTGATTATTTTCTGTCCTGATTCCAAAATGTCTCGAAAAGCAGCCGAGGTCAAAGTCCGATTTTCTTCTTCAAACAAATTGGAGGTTTTGAAAGACGTGCCAGACGTGCGAGGCGAAATCCAGGCCCTTGAGGACAAACATGCATCGTTGTGGTCCTTGGAGGTATTTGTTGATCCAGACGTAGCGCAAGAAAAGGGAAAGCGAGTGTCATTAGCTTTTCGAGCCGAGTTCAAGAACCTGGATAATGATATTGACGAATTCAGGAGTGATGGAGCTGACGCAATTAGGTTTGAGGGGTTGCTGGATGCGTTCAAAAACTCTAACAGGAAGGATTACGACCAGATCCCCGTTCTGCTTGAAGCTGCCCACAAGTCGGGCATAGCCGGATTGTTGTCATCCGAAGACTGGATCAAAAGATTTCCTGAACAATTCAATCCCGATTTATTTTCGAATGCCAAGAAAACGTCAAATCAGGCCAGACCCGAGTGATGGGCCTTTGGCAAAGTGGTTCACAAAGAAATACGGGCCACTCAGCTTAGAGACGGCAATTTCCGGCGTAGTGCAAGACCTGCTTGCTAAAACAAACCAGGCCAATCCGCCTGTGGCCCTAAAACCTATAGCCAGTTTGCGCGCAATTGCGCGGACGATTTACTCTGCTCGAATCGCAGGACTCGGACGACTCGACCCAACCTCTGAAGGCTTTGTCGTCCTTTTGGAGAGAAATTGGCATTGGCTCAAACGCAGGGAATGGTGGGCGCATGAAATTGCTCACACATTTTTTTACGATATAGCCCCCCGCCCTCCTAGAAGACTTATCCCCACCGCGGAAGAAGAAGAGTTAATCTGTGATCTTCTCGCAAGAGAATTTCTGATTCCATCTGCATTCTTAAATTGCTCGGATACCACGCCGCGGTCCCCCTCGTTCCTTGAACTGAGACGATTGTGCAAATTATTTCAAACCACTACCTCGACAATGTCTCTTCGCCTTATAAGTGACCTGAAGATATGGAATGCGATTGTGCTTTTCTGTGAAGATCGGCAGCACATGTTTCCTGCAAGCAAACAAATTCGCAACCCCGGACGAGCATTACGTGTCGTACACACCATTGGACCTGGGAGTTCGGGTAGTTTCGTTCCTTTGAATAAACGCGTGGATGAGATAGTTATCATCCATAATGCATTTACCGAAAGGCGATTCTTCAAAGGTTCAGTCTCGTTTGACAACTTTGGGGATTTGAATGGCGAGAAAGAAGTTGAGGCTTTTCCTATAATCAGTGGTTCAACTGGCAATCCAGGGGTCATGGTTATGATTAAAAGTAGTCACACCTCTCACACTCCTAAACAACGAGACGTGGCTAATGTAGACACGAAGGAATTAAGTTTCCACTTCTGAGTAAGGGCGGCTCGTAAAAAAAGCCTTCTTTAAGGAAGGCTTTGTTTTGCTCTCATCGAGAGTCAGGCAATACCACTTTAGTTTCATCGCGGTTAGCAGACGTGATGATCCAGAATGGTTCACCGTTGTAAGCAAGGTAAACCGACAAGAGTCGTCGGTTGTACGACAATGCGCGTTCGTTACCTTCCCAATCTTCTTCGTCGAGTTCACCCCAATCACCGACCCTATGGCGGATGACCGCAAGACAAACCTCTTCGAAACCGATGGTTGTTAAGATGTCCTTTGCTATGATCAGTTGTCCCAGAGAAATGTCACCGGTCACTTCAAAACCAGCCACGAAAGGTCGAATTGAACCAGCCACCGACTCTGCATAGACGAAATGAGCTTTTTNNCGGTTCGTGGTGTCCGCTGACAAGAGAAAACCTCGACTCTGGAAAAACAGTAGGACGCCGAGTAAGAAGTGACATGTTTTAGCTCCTTTCCTTTTGTGATGTGTTGGCGCTGTCCAGTAATATTTTAACATGGACCAAATACCTGGAATGATTTCGATGGGGATAAACTCAAGCAGGGGAATCCAAACAAACAACCAGACGTTGGGTGCCCGTTTCCGCTGGACGCGGTCTCCGATACGTAGGGAGACACAGACGCCGAAACTTGCTGCATGCGAAAAGTTTTCGCCGAGACGCGGGAAATTTTTTCACGTTGCGAACTTACGGCCTACATACATGGTATG
>PLJQ01000180.1 GCA_003140275.1 Limisphaerales bacterium | reverse complement strand
ATTCACTCGGCCAGCGCCGGAGCAATCACCTGTGCAGTACTTGCTTTTTTCAGTCTGAAGGGTTTGTATAGCTCCGGCGCTGGCCGAGTGAATTAGTTGTCACGAGCGCAACACCGGAATTGTAGCAGGTTGACCGCCGCACGTCCATCCAAGCCAGACGCAGTGCCTGCCGCGATCTACTTGGTAAACTTGACGGCCCCAAGTTTGCTATATTGTTTTGCTCGGGCGTCACCGTCCGATGAGAGAGAAGAAAAATATGACAATTGTTCGTCCCTTGCCAAATTGAATGTCCTGTTTTCTAACTATGGAATTCTCGCTTTGTCCCGATTTGAAACTTTTGAAAACTATCCAACAGTTGGGTAAAAAAATATCGACGAAGCCAGGCGGCTCCGCCAGACTGGAAACAAGGTAGAAACATGTTCCGCGCACTGAAAAAACTGTTCGGCAGGTCGGTTGATGAAGAGGTTGAATCCCGGTTGGAAGTCAGTAATGACTTCCCCTCACGTCCACGCGGATCAACGCCCCGAGCTCAGCCCCTGCAAACCAGTTCCACCGGCGCAGAGCTGGCTTTGCCTTTGAACGCCGTCCTTACCCTGTTACCGCCTGATTTTCAAGCCCGGGTCAATCAATCCTATGCATCCGAGGTCGATATCGTCGTTTCGATGGGAAAAGTTCTCCCACAACTCGCCCACGGTTCGGTGAAAATCTCCTTTGGTGAACTGCGGCAGGCCTCGCCGCGAGGAACTTTTTCCGACGAAGACGACCTGGACCAGATCATGGTGGAGTTGCCGTTACCAGAAATACTTTCCCGTATGAATCCCGCACTTCTCAAGCGGCGCCCTTCGCAAAAAAAAGCGGAAGTGCCGGAAGAAGTCACCGGCCCTTTTGCAACTAACGGCCAAGGGTTTATCGTCGCCGCACCGCCGCCCAAACCATTCACCGCGCCGGCAATGGCCCCGGCCAGACCCCGGCCGGTGTTGGCGCCGGCCGCAGAAACAGTTGGCGCAGCCGCGGCCATACCCTTCCCCGATGCGCTTCGTCATCTTGCCACCACGCCTGCCGCCGCGCTGCGTTCGACAGCGACTCCGGTCGTCGTGCCGGCTGCTCCTAGAGAATCCGAATGCCTGATTGTTGTTTTGGGAGAGTTGAGCAATGCCTGGCCCGAAGCGGTGCGTCAGGAAATAGCCCAACTCAATTTTCCCGGCGCGACATTGGCGCTGCCCATGGAGGTGCTGGAAAATGAATTGAAGCACGGCAAGGTGGCGTTTACCTGGAAGCTGCTCCGTTCCATGATACAATCAGCACCGGCCACGGCAGCCGTCTCCGTGCATGATGGCGTGGTGCTGGAATTGCCATTGAATATCATCGCGCCGCTTTTCCTGGCTCGCAAATGCGCGAGCCATCAGCAGGCGAAAATCACCTTGAGTGAAGATATCCCGGATCTGTTCTCCAGTTCGGCCCGGCAACCGCCCGCAGCCGCGCCGGTGGCCTCGGAATTTCTGCCGACTGCAACGCCAACCCCGCGTCGTGAGGAGGAAACGAATTATTACATTTGGAAAGACGGTGCAGACACGCCCGATGCCACTGCCACTGTGCCTGCGCCCAGACCGGCCGCCGCGTCCACCCCGCCCGGCACCAGTTTTACAAAACGTTTTCCTACGCCCAATGAGATTGTTCGCAAAGCCTCCAGCCTCGAAGGCGTGGTCGGATCGCTTATTGCCTTGGCGGACGGGCTGTTGGTGGCCAAAGAACTTCCACCTGACATGAACGGAGAAACCTTGGCTGCGTTCTTTCCGCAAATCTTCGGCCGCGTCAGCCAATCTGCACGGGAGCTCAGAATGGGCGAACTGAGCAACCTGAGTTTTACAGTCGGCAATGTCCCTTGGAAAATTTTCCGCGTCGGCGGCATGTTTTTCGCGGCGTACGGTTGCCCCGGCGAACCTTTACCCAGCGCCCAACTGGTCGCGATTGTGGCCGAATTGGATCAGAGAACAAAGTAATCAAAAAACTTATGGCGATCATCAACCAGGCAACCAAAGAATTACAGGTCAAGATTGTTTATTACGGTCCGGCCATGGGTGGCAAAACCACCAATCTGGTGCAAGTGCATGATCAGGTCCAAACCGCCCAGGGCAGCAAAGGCAAGCTGGTTTCGCTGGCCACCAGTTCCGATCGCACGCTGTTCTTCGATTTCCTGCCCATTGAAGCCATGTCGATCAAAGGCTTCAAAACCAAGTTCCAGCTTTACACCGTTCCCGGCCAGGTCATCTACAACACCACCCGGCAACTCGTCTTGCGCGGCGTGGACGGCATCGTTTTCGTGGCCGATTCACAATATGAAAAGATGGCGGAAAACGTGGAGAGCCTTGCCAACCTGGAAGAAAACTTGAAAACTTTGAAGCTCAACATGGCAGATATTCCCTACGTCCTGCAATACAACAAACGCGACCTGGCCAACGCGGCCCCGGTGGAGTATATGGATTTTTTGCTCAACAATCGCGAGGTCCAGGTTCCTTCCTTCACCTCCACCGCCCATAAGTGCGAAGGCGTTTTCGAAACGCTCAACATGATCACCCGCCTGCTGCTGAACAAATTCATCAGCCAGAGCGTCCGTACAGCCGCATGATATGCCAACGCTGCCTCAACTGATTGAAGAGGATATCCGACAGCTCGACCAGGATTTAAAAGAGTTGCTGGCCAGCAGTGAAGGCAGCATTGCCCTCATCATCGACAAAGGCGGGTTTCTCATTACCCACAAGGGTGAGTCGCAGGGGTTCGAACTGACCACGATTGCCGCCCTTGCCTCGGGGGCCTACATGGCCAACCAGACGATTGCCAATCTGGTCCACGAAGACAATTTCAGCAGCGTTTATCAACAGGGCGCAAATTTCAGCGTATTCGTCAGCAACGTGGATGAAAACTGCCTGCTGGTCGTTATCTTCAAAGCCAGCGTTAGCGTCGGCGCGGTGAAATACTACGCCATTGCGACCGGCGCCCGCGTGGCCCGGCAACTCGGCATCGCCCAGCAACGCGATCCCAACGCCGGCCTTGATCTCTCCGTCATGAATCTTAGCGACCCGAGCGAGATGTTCCGCAAAAAGAAAACCTGACCGCTCGCATCACTAACTTGCTTTGACGCAAGTACTGACTGACGCCGCCAAGGCGGAAAAGCAACACATCGATGGGGGAGTGCTTCCGGCGAAAATTATCTCGGACAAACCAGGCCGATCTCTTTTTTTTCCAACCAGCCATTGCTCCGACTCGTCCGGACGAACAGGTAATTTCCCCGCGCTCGCACCCAACGGACCGGCTCTCCGGGCGCAAGCGGCGTCAAGGTCTCGGCCTCAAGCGTGGGAGTGAGTCGGAGCGCCACGCCTTTGCCGGTCACAAAACCGATGTGCGAGCGGGTCCAGACGCCGACCTGCGCGGGAACGCTGACGAGAAACACCACCAGTCCGGCGGCCGCCAGCGCCTGCTGCCAGGTTGTCCGACGTTTTCGCAACACCACCGGCACGATGATGATGCCTGCGGTGAACCACAGGGCCACGCTCGCAATCCACGCCCAAGCCTCTGCGGAGTGCCAGGTGGAGGGCACCTCATACCACGCCAGTTCAGGCGCTTCGAGTTGCGCGTGCTCGCGCGCAAACTCCAGATTTAACTTTGCCGCACGGTTTGCCGGATCGAGCCAACCCGCCCGTTCCCAGGCGAGTACTGCCTCGCCCACGTTGCCGTTCTGCCACTCAGCCAGGCCAAGATTCTGCAACGCACCCGAGCCAGGTTGTTGTGCGACGCATGCGCGAAAGGCCCGCGCCGACGCGGCAAAATTTCCGGCGCGATAGGCGTCACTCCCGCGTAGAAACAATTCCGACGACGAGGAACTTGCTCCAGCGAACAAACTAAAACCCACCAGGGCAAAGGTGAAGATCCATGAAGCTTGCAAGCGTACGTAATACGCCAGGAGCTGGATCGGAGCGCGGACTTCAGTTCGCTTTACCGCCCGTCGAGTCCGGAGAATAAAGCGGGCTAAAGCCCACGCTCCACTACGCGCCGCCACGAGTCGCGATAATATTTGGTTTCCGGTTGTCACAGCATCGCCTCCAGTCGATTGAGCACGCTCTCGAGGTCCGCGTGCAACGCTGGCAAGCCGCTTAAGGCCGCCGGCTTCGTGTCGAAGCGGGCCGCATCCGCCACTTCAAACAAACGCCGGACGGTTGCGCCCGCCACCCCCCGCCGATCCACCTCTCCCAGCAACGACAAAACATCCGCGCCGACCAGGGCGCGTGGCTCCGCTGGAAAGTGTGGTGCCACCGCAACGCGCATGGCTTTCACACCCCAACTGGCAACCCCGGCCGCGTCACTGTGGCTGATGGCGTTTCGGAGTTGGCGTCTGGCCCGGCATAATTCGCGTCGCGCCCGCCGCCGTACCATAATGTCCGGATTCCTTTCGAGAAAACGTTGCCGGCGATCCCACGCCCACAACGCAACGAACCCCAGGACGGGAGCGATTTGCAGAAATGGAAACCATCTTCGCAACGGCAGCGGCACCAAGCTGATCGCCATTGCGCCGCGGGTGGTTACCAGTTCGCTTAAACGCCGCTCCTTCGTCCGGCCTGCCGCCGGCGACTCCGCTCGCGCCACGGCTTGCGTGTCGCTCGATTGCTGGCGAGGCTTTGCCGTGAGCGGCACCGACGGCATCGTCAGGTCCTGGTAAACACCGCGATCGGGATCGAAGTAGCTGAATGGAATCTCCGGAGTGCCACGCACGTCCGTTGAGGTTGGTATCAGGGTGTAGCTGAATGTGGCGAATCCACGCGCTTGAATCAATTGCGGGAGCGCGTTGTCGCTGCCGGCCGCAAAAACCTGCCACCCATTCGACTGCGGAGGTTTGGGTGGCAATAGCCGGCTGAGATTTCCCTTGCCCCGAATCGCGACGGTGAGCTTGACCGGATCACCCACGCAGACCGTGTTCGTGGCGAGTGTAGCCTGGCTGATGTCGAAACTACCGATGGCGCCGTTGAATCCCGGCAATTCACCCTCTTTCGGCAGTGGACGAACGCGCACGGACACCGGATCCGAATCAACCAATGTCATCCCCGCGGGATTGGGGGGACTGGTGACCGGATCCGCATTGGGGCTTGATCCGCCAGACAAATTTGCCGACTGAAACGCCTGCACCGCGAGTTTGATCTCCCCGATTGTGATTGGAATGATGTCGGTCTCGTAAATCAAGGTCGCGAGGTTTTTTCCATCCACCGGTCTCATTTCAATGCGCCGACGCATTTGAATCCGATCCTCGATGATGCCGCCCCCGTTGATCTCCATCTGCGACAAAAGATGAATCCCCCCCTCCGCCGTCCCCGTTTGCACCACGCGCACACCCACTGTTTGCCCGGCAAAGATCCGGGTCGCCAGCACTTCAAGTTTGGGGCGGGGCGAAGCCATCGAACCGCTCGTATTCGTGGCTACTACTTGCAATTCAGCAGCAGGAATGCGAACGGGCTGGCCGTAAACTTGAACTGTGAAGGCTGGAATCGCAAACGTGCCGGGTTGCTCGCTCCGTGCGCGAAAATTGAATGCACTCCAGGGTTGCAGAGCCACACCGAACGATCGAAAAGTCTGTCCCTGTGCGCTTGCGCGCAGCTTTAATCCGTCGGCTACCGGGAATTGTTCCGGCCACTCGATGGAGCCTAGCAATGCGTCCACCGTCACCCGATAAGTCGCTTCTTCCCCCGCTTGAACGAACGGCGGATCAAACACCGCCACCACCTGTGTCGGTGCCGCAGTGACGATCTGAGGTTGCGCTCGCATTAGCGTTACTAAAGGGTCGGGCCCGCTCGTGGGCTGCGCGTTCGCGCTGATTACACTCAAGACCAGCGCCATCAGGAAACGGACCGACGAAGTGCGAACGGTAAGGACTTGCGCCTGCAAATTGCGAAACGGGAAAGGAGCACGGCTGTGGACACAGACCCAACCGCAGCCCACAAGATAATTCGGGGGTGCTACCGCTGGCGCTTCGCAGAAGGCCGCGCTCCGGTTCATCAGTGTTAGGGGATGGCAACGCATGATAATCTCGTCACCAGGTCTGCCCCTTTCGATCTTTTGGCTTGCCCACATTTCCCTGACCCATTGGAAGCCGCGCATCGCCGCCGAGTTTGAAGCCTTCGAGCAATCGCCCCGCTTGCTCTGGCGAAATCAAAATCTCTTTGCCCATCCGTCCAGCCCCTTCCTCCATTCCCGGCCGCGGTCCGAGCGGAGCGTCATCCTCTTCCTCATCCTCTTCACCCGGCCCTGGATTCCCGAACGGGGCCGGCAGCTTTCCCTTAAGCGCCTTCAGCGCCTCATTCAATGCGCCCGTCTGCTGGCCGAGGTCGTTCTTCGCATTCTGCAAATCGCGCAAACTGTCCACGAGTTTCGCGATGTGGCGATCCACCACGTCGGCGTTGTGCCGGGCATCGGCGTAATCGTCCTTCAACTCGAGTGCG
>PLJQ01000091.1 GCA_003140275.1 Limisphaerales bacterium | reverse complement strand
GAGGGATTAAATCAGCGTTTCCTTAGCTTAACCAGAAGCGCCTCTGGCCGATTTTTCGTAAAGCCTATAATCAAGAGCCGGTATTGTAATTGCCCGGCAGCGCGCCGGAACGTAATCTCGGCTCATCTTGAAATTATCATTATGAAAAAACTCGGCATTGGATGCGGTGTTCTGGCGGTGCTCGGCGGCATCGTATTGATTTTTGTTATGGTCGCCGGCGGCGGTTACAATCAGATCGTCAAGCTGTCGCAGGGAGTCGATAAGCAATGGGCGCAGGTGCAGAACGTCTATCAACGGCGCGCCGATCTCATTCCCAACCTGGTCGCCACCGTGTCCGGCGCGGCGAACTTTGAGAAATCGACGCTGGTGGAAATCACCGACGCGCGCGCGTCGGTCGGAAAAGTTCAACTCGGCGGCAACGCGCCTGCCGATGCGGTCAAGCTCGCCGAATTTGAAAAGGCGCAGGGGCAGCTCTCATCTGCCCTGTCCCGTCTGCTGGTCGTGGTCGAACGGTATCCCGATTTGAAAGCGAACTCGAATTTTCTCAGCCTGCAAGCGCAGTTGGAAGGAACGGAAAACCGGATCAGCGTGGAGCGCGGGCGCTTCAACGAGGCGGTGCAAGCTTACAACACGGCGATCAAATCGTTCCCGGAAATGTTCTATGCCGCGGCGCTCGGGTTTAAAGAGAAGCCGTACTTTGCCGCCACGCCGGGTTCGGAAGCGCCGCCCAAAGTTCAATTCGATTTCGGGAAGCCCGCGCCGGCCGCTGCCCCGGTTAAACAATGACAATTAATGCCGTAAATCCGACCGATAGTCATTTGCTTGATCCGTTTCCCATTACCGCGGCCCTCGCCCAGCGGGAGAAGGAGAAGCCTCGTCAGCCCCGGCAAATCTTGGTGGACTTTTGCTTTTGCCGCTTCGCACCGTTCAAGCGCGGCCAAACAGGAACTCACTCTTCCGGGGGAGAGGGTTGGGGGTGAGGGCGAGTGTGTTTCATGCAATTCAATTTTTCAATCAAATGAAACGTTTCTGTGCCGTTTTCAGCCTTCTTTGGTGCTGGTGGGTTTCGGCGGCTGAGGTGATCCCGCCCGCGCCGACACGGTACTTAAACGACTACGCTCACGTTGTTTCAGCGGCAACGGCTGAACGGCTGAACAGAAGCTTGGAGGATTTTGAGAAGACGAGTTCCAGCCAGATTGTCGTCGCCGTTTTTCCAAAGATGCAATCGGACTCGTCGATGGAAGATTACACGTTTCGCGTGAAAGAGTCCTGGAAGGTCGGACAGAAGGGCAAGAACAATGGCGCCGTGCTCTTTGTGTTCATTCAGGACCGCAAGATGTTTTTGCAAGTTGGTTATGGATTGGAAGGGGCGCTGCCCGACGCGCTGTGCAAACAAATCATCGAGTATGAAATCAAGCCGCGTTTCAAAACGGGCGATTACGATGGTGGATTGAGTGCGGGTGTGGCCGCCATTCTCGCGGCGACGAAAGGCGAGTATCGTGGCACCGGACGGACGGTTGCGGATCAGCAAGGTAACGTTCCCGGGCTTATTTTTCTGGCATTATTCGGGTTTGCTTTTTTGATGATTATTTTCACCACCAGTCGCAGGACAGGTAGCACGATGTATTACGGAAGCGGTTGGTCCACGAGGAGTGGATGGTCGGGATGGAGCAGCGGTTCGGGTGGGGGGGGATACTCAGGCGGCGGGGGCGGCGGATTTTCCGGCGGCGGTGGAAGCGGCGGCGGCGGCGGCGCGGGAGGCAGTTGGTGAGAACGCGTTTCACAAGCGCCCAAATGGTGGAGCGAGCGTACTCGCGAGCAGCGAATGCGCTTGAAACTCTGGCCCCCGACGGCTCGTCAGCAGCCTCGCCCCACCTTATGAAAACGATTGTAAGAACATGAAAGCGCAGGAATTTCTAACCCAGCTTCAGCACGACGACATCGTTGCCACGATCCGACAGGCGGAGGGGAAGACTTCCGGAGAGATTCGCGTGTTGATCAGCCACAAGAAACTGGCCGATCCGATTGCGGCGGCCGAAGCAGAGTTCGTACGACTTGGCATGACCAAAACCAAAGAGAAGAACGGCGTGTTGATCCTCGTTGCGCCGAGATCGAGAAATTTTGCCATCATCGGCGATCAGGGAGTGCATACCCGCTGCGGCGACGCGTTTTGGCGGGAAGTCAGGGATGAAATGACCGCGCACTTTCGCAAAGCGGAATTCACACAGGCCATCATTCACGGCATTCGTAAGGCAGGCGATTTGCTCGCTCAACATTTCCCACGAAAACCCGGTGAACGGAACGAGCTGCCCGACGATGTGGTGCGCGATTAGATTTCGCTGAACCGTCAGTTACTGGGCTTCGTCGTTGTCGTCAAGTCTCTCGGTTGCAGGCAAAATTCCAGGAGGGCATGAACGTCATCCGTCTGAGGGAGCAACTCTGGTTGACGCGCCGTTCGCTTCATGTGCCCGGCCAGTTGTGCGGTGAAGTCCGCTACCCGTTTTGAATACTCCGGGCGCTGGGCGAGGTTCGTCAGTTCATCTGGGTCGTGTGTGAGATCGAAGAGTTGGAGGGTCCGACCGGGCAAGGGATTGCCGGTGGCGTAACCGTCTTCGCGCTGTCGTTTGCCGGTGCTGTAGATGAATTTCCAGCGTTCAGTGCGGAGGTACGCTTCTTCGTTTTCCGAATATTCAATGAAGACCTGCTCGCGATGTTGCTTGGTTCTTCCAGTCAGAACGGGAACGAGACTCTTGCCTTGAACGTTGGTGGGAATCGGAACGCCGGCAAAATCCAGCACGGTTGGAAAGATATCGATGAACTCAACGAGTGCTTCCGTGCTTTGCCTTGCTTTGACTTTGGCGGGAAAGCGGATGAGCAATGGCGACCGCACCGCCGGCTCGTAACCGCAATGTTTCTCGAAGCGTCCGTGCTGCCCCAGCATGTAACCATGATCACCGGTGTAAATGATCAAGGTGTTCTCCGCCTGGCCGGATTTTTCCAGCGCGTCGAGCACCAGCCCGATGTTTTTGTCCAGAAACTCCGCTGACGTGTAATAGGCGGCGATGATTCCTTGCTTCTCACGGTCGGTGAGGTCACGGAAAATTTTCGGGATCTGCCAGTCGTCCTCCGGGCCGACCTTGGGAACTTTGAATTCTTCCGGTTTGTGACGGCCTCGATATTCCACGGGAAAATAAAACGGCGAATGTGGTTCGTAAAAGCTGGCGATGAGAAAAAACGGCTTGTCCTTTCGCTCTTGAATGTAACTGGCCGCCTGTTGAGCAAAAAAAGTTCCCGCCATGTCGGCATCCACCGCGCCGAAGGGTCGGCACGCGCTGTTCAACCAGACCCGGGCCGGGTCTTTGAACGGTTTCCACGGCGCTTGCACTTCGAGGCCCGGCGGCAGCAAGCTCCTGTCTTTGGCCTGCAACCATGCTTGATGTTGCGGCAGGTCAGTCAGCCGATCGAACCCGTGGCTGAGCGGGCTGTTGAAATGCATCTTACCGATGGCGGCGGTGTCGTAACCGGCGCGCTTGAGGACTTCCGCCAAAGTAACCTCTTTCTCCGACAAAGGCGTCTTCAATTGCGTTACACCAATGGTTCGCGGGTAACGACCGGTGATGAACGATTGTCGGGACGCAGTGCAGACGGGCGAATTACAAAACGCGCGATCAAACCTCATACCTTGCGACGCGAGCTGGTCGAGGTTTGGCGTGCGCACCTGTTTGTTCCCATAAGCGCCGAGGACGTAAGGCGCGTGGTCGTCGCCGCAAATCCAAAGCACGTTGGGCCGACGTTTCTCCTGCGCCCGGCCAAAGTGCGCCGGTAACGTCAGGCAGAAAATGATCGCGAACAAAACTGAGCGCATGATGTTTCCATTCTGAAAAGTCCGTTTCGTCATTCGTGTTGAACGGGTCTTTTGTTATCAGTATTTACGAACCTTTCAAGCCGCATTCTTTTGCCTCACGAAATTGGATTGGTGTTTGCCGGCTTGCATTTGATCGCGAACTTCGCAAACAATCCCGTGACAATGCAGTTTATACGCGACATTCACGCCGCCAAAGGCGCCGCCGGAAAACCGGTTGTTTCCTTTGAATTCTTTCCGCCAAAAACCGAAGAAGGTGACCGCACTCTGCTCGAAAAAACCATTCCCGTCCTGCTGCAACTCAAGCCGGATTATTGCTCCGTGACCTACGGTGCCGGCGGGAGCACGCGTGACAAAACCTTGATGATCGTGGACCGCATCCAACGCGAACACAACCTCACCGCGATGGCCCATCTTACTTGCGTCAACTCCACGAGAGCACAACTGCGCGAAGTGATCGAACAGGCCCGTGGTCTCGGCATAAAAAATATTCTCGCTTTGCGGGGCGATCCAACCGGGAACAACAGCGAATTCCAAAAGACGGAAGGCGGTTTTGAGTTCTCCCATCAACTGGTTGCTTTTCTCAAGGAACTTGGCGGATTCTGCATCGGCACGGCCGGCTTTCCCGAAGGTCACGTGGCCTGCAAGGAGGGCAGGCATGTGGATTGGCAACGTTTGAAGGCCAAGATCGATTGCGGTGCGGATTTCGTCCTGACGCAGCTTTTTTTCGACAACGCCGACTTCTTCGAGTTTCGCGATTACCTCGTCAAGCTCGCCGTGACCGTGCCAATCTGCCCCGGCATCATCCCGATCCTGAGCACGGCGCAGATCAAGCGGTTCACGGCTTTGTGCGGCGCAGAGCTGCCGAAACCACTGCTGAACGACCTTGAAAAGGTTGGCGACAACGATGAAGCGGCGGCTGAGTTCGGCATCGACTACGCCACCAAACAATGCGAAGAGTTGCTCCGAAAAGGCGTGCCGGGACTTCATTTCTACACACTAAACAAAGCGCGCTCCACCACCCGAATCCTTAAAAATCTCGGCCTGGCTTGAAGTGCTTGCGCAGCATGTAGAATTGAATTGTTTGCTACAGCCCACCCAATGGCTCAAACTCCCCGTATCACGCGGCCACGCCTAAGAATCGCCCCCTACTCCGCGATCTTTTTCATTTCCGGCGTTTGCGGTCTGGCCTATCAGATGGTTTGGTCAAGGATGTTCGCCATCGGCTTGGGCCATGAATTGCCCGGCGTATTGGCGGTGGTGGCTGCTTTCTTCGGCGGACTGGCGTTGGGGGCGTGGACACTCGACCGGCCCATCAGTCGCAGTCCCCGTCCAGGACGGTGGTACGCCGGATTGGAACTGCTCATCGGCTTCTGGGGTTTGCTGTCCGTCGTTTTGATTCCGAGGGTCAATGAACTCGCGCTGAAATTCATCGGTCTGGAAGTTTCGGAATTTCGTCACTGGACCGTGGCGTTCGCCGTTCCGTTCTTCGTCCTGTTGCCGGCCACCGTCGCAATGGGCGCAACGCTGCCCGCGATGGAACGGTTTCTGTCGTCGCGGATGAAGGATGGAAGATGTGTCGGCGCGCTCTACGGTGTGAACACGCTCGGCGCAGTGGCAGGAACATTGCTGAGTACTTTCATGGTCGCGCCCGCGCTTGGGTTCAGCGCGACGCTGGCGATTTTTGCAGCCCTTAACTTGCTTTGCGGAGTTGCGGTAATGTTCATCGAACGGCGCATTCAGAACCCGCGCGCCGTCGCCATGCAAAAGCTAACCAAAGCGGAGCCGATGCTTCGTATGCAGGTGACGGTTTTCCTGACCGGGTTGTTGGGCATCGGCTACGAAGTTTTGGGTGTCCGGGTGTTGGCGCAAGTCCTGGAAAACACGATCTACAGTTTCGCTGCGGCGCTCTCAGTCTATTTGCTGGGCACGGCCATCGGCGCTGGTCTGTACCAACGGTTCGGTCGCCGCTCCGGGTTACAGTCATTGCTCAGTTCGCTTCTGTGCGGCCTGTCCACGAGTTGTCTGCTCGGCGTGTGCGTGCTGGCGAAAGCGCAAACCATCTATCATGCCAGCCGCGCGGCGCTGGGCGACAGCCAATTCGGCGTGTTGCTCGCGGAGATGACGATTGCGGCAACGGTGTTTGGTTTGCCGACGATTTTTATGGGCGCGATTTTCAGTCTGCTGGTTCAATCGGCACGTCGGGAGGATGGCGGCATTGGCCGGGCGGTGGCGTTGAATACTTTGGGCAGCGCGTTGGCGCCGGCATTGTTTGGCGTCCTCTTGCTGCCAGCCATTGGCGCCAAACCGGCATTGGTTCTGACTTCGCTCGGTTATCTCCTGCTGCTGCCGCGCGTCGCCGGTTGGCAGTGGTTGGGCGCCGCTTTGCCGGTTGGATTGGTTCTCGCGCTGCCTTCACAACTGCAACTCGTGCAAAAGCCGCCTGGCGGCGAGATCGTCGAATTTCGCGAGGGGATCATGGATTCGGTGGCGGTGGTCAAACATTTCGACGGCAACCGGAGCCTGCTGGTCAACAATCGCTTTACGATGGGCGGCACGGGTGCGGCCAACGCCGAGCGTCGCCACGCGCAGCTGCCGCTTTTGTTGCATCCGGACCCGAAGCGCGCGCTGTTTCTCGGCCTGGGCACGGGCATCACGTTTGGCGCGGCTCACGCGCACCCAAAACTGCAGGCCGATGGTGTCGAACTGGTGCCCGAAATTATCGACGTGCTCCATCATTTCGAGCCGGCCAACGCTTCACCGGATCGCCAGCCCGGTTTGAAGATTTATGTCGCCGATGCCCGACGATTTGTTCGCGTCACGGATGCGCGTTACGACGTGATCGTGGCCGATCTGTTTCATCCCGCCCGTGACGGCGCCGGTGCGCTGTACACGGTTGAGCATTTTCAGGCGATTCGCAACCGGCTGTTGCCGGGCGGACTTTTTTGTCAATGGTTGCCGCTGTTTCAACTGGACGAACCCATGCTCCGCGTCATCGTCCGGACTTTCCTGGAAGTGTTCCCCGACTGTCGCGCGTATCTCTTGCGGTTCAATGTCGATACGCCGGTGCTTGGTTTGGTGGGCACGCTGGAACCGACGCAGTATCCGATCGGCTGGTTTGAAAAGCGCGTGCGTGACGCGGCTCTGCGCGCGCAGTTGCAACCGTTGCCGCTGGTGAACGATTTTCAACTCTTTGGGAGTCTGGTCGCGGGGCCGCCGGCCTTGCGCACTTTCTCCCAGGACGCCCCGCTCAACACGGACAACCGGCCGGTGGTGATCTTCGGCGCGCCCCGCTTCACCTACCAGCGCAACGCGACCGCTTACGGTCGTCTGCTGACCCTGCTGGACCTGCGCGCGGCCAATCCTCGTGAGCTAATGCAAACGACAAATAATTCTGACGCTGATCGTTTTGTTCTGGAACTGACGGATTTCATTTCGGCTCGCGATGTTTATTTGCGCGGGCTGGTCGCGGAGAGCGAAGGGCGAATGCCGCAAGCCATCGACGCCTACGTCGAGAGCGCGCGGATCAGCCGGGAATTTTCCACGGGCTACGCGCACTGCCTGACCCTTGCGATGCAGCAAGCGAAATCCAAACCCGAAGCCGCGCGCGCCCTGCTCCAAAGGCTCGTCGATGCCCGGCCCGACCGGCCAGTGGCGAAGGAGTTATTGAAACAATGGTCCGGTCAATGATATTTGAATGAACGCCGGTTGTTAGCCGACCGCCCATCTCGTAAACAGTAAATTTATTTTTTAGGTTGGACGGTTTTTGTCCTACCGCATCTGGTAGTCTGTCACCCGGAAAAGATTTTGTTTATGAAAAGAAACAGTTTCACCAGCGAGCGCTCAAACGAAATTGAACAGTTTTCGGAAGATCCGGAGGCAAATGAGTTGGACGGCCTCGTTGCAATCGCGATGAAAGATGACGCGCTGCGGATGGCGCGGCGTGCCTTCAAGAACCCGGCTATCAGTGCCGACGTCTTCAACGCGGCGTTGAACGCCATCCTAACCCACGCTGATTGCACCAAGGCGTGGACGAAGCTCATCGATTCGGCGTATGCACGCCTCACGAAGCGGGGTCAACGGGCTGCCTGTTTTCTGATGCTCGGTTTCCACTGCGGCAACCACAGTTACGAAGTCGCAAGCCGGTTTCTTCCGAAACGGTTCAACGGCCCGTTGGGACTGGTCGAACTGGCTTTTGCCATGGAGACGATGCAGGCGCTGGACAGGAAGATCGAGGTGGAAAAGCTCGCGCGCAAATTTCCCCATGCCATAAAAGTGGCCCAGGAACCTACGATGAAGGCGATGCTGATGAGCGGTCTGGCGGATTATTTTGCCGGGATTGGGCAGTGGGAGAAGGCCGCCGGCTTGTGGGAAGAACTGCGTCTGGATTCTTGTCTGGCCGAGCCCGCCAATCTTGGCATCGTCGAACTTCACATCACGGCGGCCATGCAGGCGGTGAAGAAGGGCTTGGAGTCAGTGGCGAAACTGAATTCAAACCCGGACCCGGTGCTGGCAATATCGCTCCCCGGCAACGAACAAAGGCGGTGGGAGAAACTGCAGAAGAAGTTGCGCCAGCTCGGCAAAAAACTGGAAAAAATGCTGCCGAAGGAGCGGTGAAAAGAATTGGGGAATTGAATTAGTGCTTTTCGGCAAAAGATGAATTGGAAAAGTCAACTGCTCCAACTATAAATTGTCAGCAATGAACAACCCTTTCTCGCGGCTCAAACATTTTACACCGGACGAAATTGATCCTCAAGAGAATCATGCCACTGAATGTTTGGCCGCCTGCTTGGTTTTTAGTCTCAGAATCAGAGAGGAGTTCATCAAATTTCTTTTCCGGTTTGATGAAAAGCCTTTCGAGACCGGCGGCCCTTCGGAAATAGAAATAGTCACCCAAGAATGGATTGGAGATGGTGGTTATGTTGATTTGGTTCTGCGGAAACCAAATGTGTTCACCATTGCAATTGAAGTTAAGGTCAAATCTCCAGAAAACTGCGACCATCATCGCAACCAGCTTAAAAACTATGGAACTTGGTTGAAAAACGAAGCTGTTGTAGATACGAGATTATTTACTCTTGTTCGCGATCCGGATAAGAATTTTTGTCCGGAGGATTACCGGGCCAAACGCCACTGTTGGCGAGATCTTTTCAAATTCTTTCGAGACCTGGAAAAGTCGAAGGAAAATCAACTGACGGATGTGGAATCAAACTTAATATCAAATTTCTGTGAATATTTAGAAAGTGAGGGAATTGTGAGCACCTATGAAACAAAAGATTTACTCTCGTACAGTGCTGGCCTGAAGGCTCGAAAGGCCATCATAGGTATTTTCAACCAAGTCGCTTCCCGACTTGAAACAGATGCGTTTAAGTCTCTATTGGTTGACGGCAAAAAAGACTCTTGGCCACGGCTTAGTATTAAACATCCCGACTGGAAGAAAATCTTCGGAGAAGGTGAAAACCTAAGCATCTCGCTTTGGTTCAGAGTGCCTGGTATTTGGGATGCCAAGCAACACGATTTCTACTTCGAGATCGAGTTATGGGATGAGCAACAACCGAATGATTGGCAATTTATAAAGTCGAAACTCCCGAAATGGTTGGAAGCGCTGAAATCACAAAAGTTTGAGTGGGAAGTCTGGCGAACTTGGAATAACGCGCGAGGGAACATTCCAGCCGGCGAAATAAAATCTCAACCCAAGCGTATCCAAGCTTGGAAAACTCCGAATGAAACTATTTTGGACCAGAACTCACCTCAACGCGAAGATGAGTTGGTCAATACTTTGGTAAATCGAACCAAGCAGTATGCCGAGATTATTTCGTCGTTGGAAGCGTGAGATGAATTCGTTTCATGACTAGCGGCACGGCTGCGCTCCGCTGGTCCGGTTGGATGGTTACAGCCCGGATTTACCGGACGCGAAACCCCCTAAAATCCTTCGGTATCCGTGCTTGACAAGAAACGCCAGTCGATGAACACTTTGTAAAGTCCACACGTCTAAGAGATTTGACCTTTTGGCGGGGAGAATGGAAGAAGCGTTATGTTGACGATCTACGGTAATAAATCGCGGTTTTGTGACGGTATTTCGCGCCGGAATTTCCTGAAGATCGGCGCGCTGGGGCTGGGCGGTTTGACGTTGCCGCAACTGCTGCAGGCCGAGGCGCAATCCGGCATCCGTAAATCGCACAAGGCGGTCATCATGATCTTCCTGCCGGGCGGGCCGTCGCACCAGGACATGTTCGATCTCAAGCTGGACGCGCCGTCGGAAATTCGGGGCGAGTTCAAACCGATCAAAACCAAAGTTCCCGGCATCCAGATTTGCGAGCACCTGCCCCGCATGGCGGCCATGATGGACAAGTTGATTCCCATTCGCACGATTTCGGATGCGGTGGATGACCATTCCGATTTTTCCTGTTTCACCGGTCGTTCCAAACGCAATCAACCTCCGGGGGGCTGGCCAACGTTTGGTTCGGTCGTTTCCAAACTGCTTGGTCCGGCGGATTCCGCCGTGCCGCCGTTCATCGGTCTCGAGCCGAAGATGCAACATCATCCTTACAACGATGCCGGCCCCGGTTTTCTTGGGGTGAGCCATCGTTCGTTCAGTCCGGAGGGCAACGGCAAAGCCGACATGGTGCTGAATGGGGTGAACCTCGACCGGCTCACGGACCGCCAGGCCTTGTTGACCGGCTTCGACAAGTTACGCCGCGATGCCGATGCCAGCGGGTTGATGGAAGGGCTTGATTCGTTCAACCAACAGGCCTTCGGCATGTTGACGTCCAGCAAACTGCTCGACGCGCTCGATTTGCAAAAGGAAGACAAGCGCGTCCTCGAACGTTACGGCAAGGGCGACTCCAAACCACACGGCGATGCCGCGCCGATGTTGATGGAACAATTTCTGGTGGCCCGGCGATTGGTCGAAGCCGGAGCAAGATGTGTGACCGTGGCGTTCGGTTTCTGGGATTATCACGGCAACAACCATCAGAACGCGCGCAACGATCTGCCTTTGCTCGACCAGGGCGTGACCGCATTGGTCGAGGACTTGCACCAGCGCGGCCTGGACAAGGATGTTTCCGTGGTGGTATGGGGCGAATTCGGTCGCTCACCCGTCATCAACAAGGATGCCGGTCGCGATCATTGGCCGAAAGTCTCGTGCGCCTTGCTCGCGTGCGGCGGCATGAAGACCGGTCAGGCGATTGGTGAAACGGATCGGCTCGGAGGCGAACCAGTCGAGCGACCGGTGGCATTCGGTGAAGTGTTTGCCACGCTCTACCACAATTTAGGCATCGATGTGAACAAGGCGACGGTCGCCGATCTTTCCGGCCGTCCGCACTTCGTTGTGGACGGACATCAGCCAATGAAGGAATTGATCTAAACCTACGAATCATGTTAAAATGTTCCAGGACTTTCGGGTGGGCTACGCTGGTCATTGCGTTGGTCTGCAAACTTTCCGGCGGCTTGGTGGCGCTGGCGAAGGAGACGACGGACGCCAAGCCCGCCGGAGAATTAACCGCCTTGGAACTCCTCGCCCAACCCGGTACCGGGACCGAGACCAATCAGACGCTTCGTTTGCGCGGTGCCGATGCGCGGCAACAACTGCTGGTCAACGCAAAATTCAACACGGGCGCGGTTCGTGATTACACCCGCGAAGTCAGTTACGAAACTTCCCCGGCGGGTGTGATTCAAGTGAGCAAGACCGGACGCGTAACACCGTTGGCGGATGGGACAACGACTCTCACGGCAAAAACCTCGGAAGGATTGACCGCCACGTTACCCGTTACGGTCGATGCCTTCAAAAATGTTCCACCCATCAATTTCCCCAACCAGATCGTGCCGATCTTCACCAAGGCCGGTTGCAACTCCGGCGGATGCCACGGCAAATCGAGCGGTCAAAACGGTTTCAAACTGTCGTTGCTTGGCTTCGAGCCAACCGAGGATCACGAACACTTGACCAAGGAAGCCCGTGGCCGGCGGGTTTTTCCGGCGGCGCCCGACCGGAGTCTTTTGTTGCTGAAGGCCACCGCGACGTTGCCGCACGGCGGCGGCAAACGCCTGGACGTCGATTCCGATGACTACAAACTTTTGTTGCGTTGGATCGCGCAGGGAATGCCCTACGGTAAACCGAACGATCCGACCGTGGCCCGGATCGAAGTGTTTCCCAAGGAACGCACCATGCCGCTGGAGGGTGAGCAACAACTGCTCGTGGTGGCTCATTACACGGACGGCTCGACCGAAGACGTGACGCGCAGCGCCTTGTTCGAGCCGAATGACAAAGACCTGGCCAAAACTGACGAGACCGGTCATGTGAAAGTTTTTGAACAGCCCGGCGACGTGGCGGTGATGGTGCGTTATCAAGCCAAAGTTGCTGTGTTTCGCGCGATCATTCCCCTGGGCGCGCCGGTGGAAAACCTGCCGGCGGCGAAGAACTTCATCGACGAACTGGTCTTCAAAAAATTGAAGACTGTGGGCATGCCGCCTTCGGAACTTTGCGACGATTCAACGTTTATTCGGCGGGCGAGCGTGGATATCGCCGGTCGATTGCCGACCGCCGAGGAAACCAAAAAATTCCTCGCCGACAAAGATCCGGCCAAGCGTGACAAATGGATCGACGCTTTGCTGGACAGCACCGATTACGCGGACTATTTCGCCAACAAATGGAGCGCCCTGTTGCGGAACAAACGTGGCGCGCCGACGCACACGCGCGGCACGTATGCGTTTCACGATTGGATACGCGACAGCTTGCTGGCCAACAAACCTTTTGACCAGTTTGCGCGCGAGATTGTGGCGGCCTCGGGCGACATCAGCTACAATCCGCCGGTGGCCTGGTACCGCCAGGTCAACAACCCCAACGCCCAGCTCGAGGACACGGCGCAGCTTTTCCTCGGCATGCGGCTTCAATGCGCGCAATGCCACCATCATCCATTCGAGAAGTGGAGCCAGCAGGATTATTACAGTTTCGCAGCATTCTTTTCGCAAGTGGGCCGGAAGGCCGGATCGCAACCGGGCGAAGAAATCATTTATGCCAAACGCGGGATGGCCACGGCCACGAATAAGAAAACCAAGCTATCGTTTCCGCC
>PLJQ01000362.1 GCA_003140275.1 Limisphaerales bacterium | reverse complement strand
TGGCTTCATCAATCACCGGCCACTCGACGTGGGAATTGCTCAACCGGTTGGCGCTTCCAAACCATTCGATGCTGGTGTCGGCGGATGGCGACAGTTTCGTGCTTGGTGCTTCGTTTACCATCACCCGGACAATCAATTCGGGGGTTTCCCGTTCCGCGCCTTCAAAATCTTCCGCGCGATCCAGACCGAGCAGCCGGGCGGTCCGGGCGTCATCCCACGATGGCAGGAGTTGCACGCGCCAGCCCAGCGCGGCGGCCGCGAAACGAAGCGCTGCGAGCGCGTGCCCCACATCGTGCTGGCAGTAACGGAAGGCCCGTTCCCCATATTTCCACGCCTCACGCCAGGTGATGGAGGTCAGCCCCACGTGGAATCCGGCCGCGTCGGGTTCGGCGACTTGCGGCCAGCGCGCCCGTTGTTCCAAGGCGTGATGCAGTGGCGCGTAGTGATAGACACCGGCGCCACCCGGCAACCCTTCGAGGGCGGGCAGGACGGCGTAGGCTTCCGTCGGATGCAGGTTGCCGCTGGAAGGGTTTATCCGCAGATACCAACTCGAAGTGGCAATCTCTTTTCGCGCGGAAAGACCCAGGGACAATTCAAAGAACAAGCTCACCGTTCCGAGCGTGAACGGTCGCGACGCCGCTGTCGCCGCGCCGAACAAGTTGGCTGCAGGGGGCGTGTCGTCCGCGCCGGCCAACGGCAACCGGAGCACCGGAGCGCCAGTGAAGCGGCGGAAGGGGTCGGGCTGATTCACCCAGTCAAGGCCGCCCGGTCCGTTGGCGTAACGCTCGGGATGATGCTTGGTACGGTCATGATAGGCGATGATGTCAGCGACAGCATCTTGCGTTGGCGGGCTGGTGGTTGGCGTTGATTTCAAGTGGCGTGGTTACGATAGCCATTCGTCGTTCGGAGTGAATCACAATTCTCCTTTGGAACCGCGTCTCCCTCTCCGCATCGGATGGGAAGAGGGAAAGGGTGAGGTGTCGGATTCGGCCGAGAGCAAGGCGTCCTCAACTCCTCCGCGAGCCGAAGTCCGACCAAGGTTGCTCAACCAACAACCCTCAATGAGTGCCAACCGTCGATGAACGCGAATTGACGCTGATTGTTTTCCCGCGCACACTCGCCGCAGCATGACTACGCGAGTACTCAGTCCCGCGGCGCGCGAGGAACGAAGACGACTCGCTGCTCCATCTTCTGTGCTCGCAAAGGAGAAAACGGAACCGCTGCCTTTTGTTAAATGGGCCGGAGGAAAGCGATGGCTGGCAGCCCAAATTGGAAAGATTAAGCCGCAAGGATGGAGCGGCCGGTATTACGAGCCGTTCGTTGGCGGCGGCGCCCTTTTTTTCGCATTACAACCAAAGCGAGCAACACTGTCGGACGCGAACGCCGACCTCATCGCCACGTACCTTGCCATTAAGGAGGATCCCGATGCCGTCATTGAGACATTGCGGACTTATCCGTTTGACGAAGAATTCTTCTATCGCTTACGCGACCAAAACCCTAGGCGTGCCCACAAAATTGCGGCTCGATTCCTCTAAGGTTAACAACAAATGGGAAGACAAGAGAAGGGAGCTTCAGTTCGCTGAGCGCATGATGCAAGGCCCACGGATTGTCGCCGAATTAGTTCGCCTCAAGCGGTCACTGCATTGACTTCAGTCTTGAGGGGGAAAGTCCGCAGTATTGACACAAATCACAAGCGCCCCGGCGACCTTTTCTTGCGACCGCGACTTTTGTAAGCCGGTGCCGTTTCCTGCAAGACGGCAGCAGTTGAGAGTTGATGGTTGAGGTTTGAGGGCTTGGCATTGTGCGGCTTCAACTCGATTAGAAACTTCGCTTTCCCGAAGAGCGACGTGTTTTCGTTCATGAGGCGCGAGGCAGCCATCTTGCAGTAGTCAGTGTCGAGTTCCACGCCGATGCTGTTTCGCCCGTGCTTGAGCGCGGCCACCATCGTCGTGGCGGTGCCGCAAAACGGATCGAGCACGATGTCGCCGGTGAACGAGAACATCTGGACGAGGCGCGAGGCGAGTTCGAACGGATAGGGCGCGGGATGTGCCTTGGTCGAGGCGCCGGTGATGGTCCAAAATTGCTGAAACCATTTGTCGAACTTATCCTTGGGAATCATGCTCAGGCGGCGTTGTTGCTCGGTGGGCTTGCGGTAGCCGCCGGGCTTGCGTTGCATGAGGATGAATTCGATGTCGTTCTTGATAATGGCGTTTGGCTCGTAGGGCTTGCCGAGGAATTTCGAGCCGTTGCTCATTTCGTAGCTGGCGTTGGAAATCTTGTGCCAGATGATCGGGTTGAGGTTGTCGAAGCCGAGCTTGCGGCATTGCACGCAGATGTCCGCGTGCAGCGGAACGACGGTGTGGCGTCCGTTGTTCTCGCGGCGCGAGAGGCAAACGTCGCCCACGACACAGACAAGGCGACCGCCGGGGACGAGCACGCGAAAGGCTTCGGCCCACACACGGTTCAGTTCGGCGAGGAAGTGATCGTATTCCTCGATGTGGCCCATCTGGCCCTCGGAATCGTTGTAGCGTTTGAGTGTCCAGTACGGCGGCGAGGTGAGGACGAGGTGAATGGATTCGTCGGGAATGAAGAACAGCTCGCGCGCATCGCCCTGCACGAGCCGATGCAGGGTCGGGAGTTCATCAATCGTGTGCTGTCCCACCACAGTGTACTTCATAGTTGTTTGATCCGGCCCGAGAATGCCGCCACGTGTGCGACAAGCGAGTTCGCGAATGTCTGAAATGTAAGGTCTGGCGCGGGTTCTGAATAGTCTCCGTTTAGACCCTTTTCGGGACTCGACATGAGAAACGCAGAGTGGTCGTAGTGCTTTTCGAGAACGAGCCGGCGGCAAAACAATTCGTAGCGTTTCGCGTAAGACGAGTTTCGGAATTCGGGAAATACTTTGAAGTGGGGTTCTTTCACAGAGACCGGATTCGTCGATCGCGCGCAATCTTCCAGCAGAAACATGTAACCAATCCAAGGGCGAACCGCAGAGCCAAACGCCTGCTCGCGAAACGCCGTCCACAAATCGAGAGCGCTGCCCATCGCTTCTTCAGTGCGGTTGTTGAAGTTGTTGCCGAACGACGGGCCGACTTGGGATTTGGATTCGAGAGCGGCAATCAATTGATTCTCTACGACGACGAGAAAATCCCAACGCTTGCTCGGGCGGAAGTAGCCGGGGAGTTCGAGGGATTCCTTGTAGTAGATGTGAGACCGGTCGATGCCGGCTTCGATAACGAGCTTCGTGAGCAGTTCGACAAAGCCGTCCATTTGTGCGCCGCCGGTAACGGCGCTGCGCGATCCCTTGTCCGAGCCGCCGGCTTTTCGTTGCTTCTCCAATTGCTGGGACCGCGTTTGCCAATAAAAGCGGACGGCATCGCGCGTGTATTTCGGCAGTTCAGCGAGAATCGTCGGGTTAGCCATCACGGACGAGTGTGTGCGGGAAAATTTTTAGCGTCAATCAGCGAAGACAAGCAGTTGTGCGTCCAGGGCGGGCATGCATTCAAACTCGGTGGGCGGAATTCGGAGTGCAGAACCGAACGCGCGATTTTTTCGCCGATGAGCCGCCTTACGCGGGTTGGCCGGAAGCGAGATACGCTACCAAAGAGATTCAAGTTCGGGTGCGTCGATGGCTCCGGCGCGAATGTCCGGGCGCAATTGAGATCGCAACCCAATTTCTCGCTTATTTGCCAGCGGTGCTCAAACGTTGTGCGACGCCCAAGGCCTCATGCGCCTCAAGATACCAGTCGGATTCCACGGCAGGTTGGCGCGGGTTGTTCTTCCAGAACAGGCTCGTCCGTTCCTCCGGCCTGCCTTCACCGTTGAATCCAATTTGCCGGGTCCACCAAACCGGCGCGGGGCTTCGGTCGTCCCACCGGGCGCCCGGCGGAAACACCAGCACTGCGTCCCACAACGGTACTTTTTCCGGCGGCAACCCGCCCAGGGCCTCCAACTGCGCGCGTTTCGGATGGTCGCGAGGCAGAACTTCCAATGCCTCGCGTACCGCATTCGGGAACTGTTCAGCCATCAGGCGCGCACTGGTCTGCTTGCCGGCGTCGTAGAAATGCCGCGCCCCGGTAAAATCGAAGCGGCGGGCGGATTTTCGGGCCTCGTGTTCGTTGTCCGTGTCGAGCATGGGCAGCCAGACCACCAGCATCTGAGGATCAGCGGCCATCTTGCCTGCGGCGGCGACTTCATGTTGCAGCGCGCGTGCGCCGTAAAGGCAACCGCCGCAGGTGGGTGAGAACAAGGCCAGCACACGTGGCTTGGAAATGTCGCGGTTAAATTCGGTCTTCAATTCCCGGAGAGATTCGTCCAAGGGCTGAACTCGTGCTGACGAAGAGGAGCGAGGTCCGGCACATCCCGCCAGCAGTACGATACCGACGAACAGGAGAGGCAATCGGTTTTCGGCAGCGAGCCTGGGAATGGTTTGGTTCATTGATGTCCGGGGCTTTGGTTTAGGCATGGTATCGGCTCCGGTGTGTCGCTCAGCGCCTCCTCCAACCCAGTACGCGGGCGGGAAGAAACAGCACGGCCCGGATGAGCGCGAATGCAGCTCCAATGGTGATGCCAATCAGGCGTAACGGCAGAGAAATAAGCCAGACGATGGGACAGAGAATCAGCGCCAGAACCGCCAATGGCCAGCAGAGCACGAACAAGATGCACCATCCAATGAAGAGAATCAGAGCATTCATGCGGCTTCCATCCTTTCATTTCCGCACGAAACGTCAAGCGCCACCCGCGATTCCGGGGTGTGCAGGTTGGCTGGAAGCGCGGGGATGGCCAAGACAAACTGCTGAACATCGAACATTCAACATCCAACGCCGAACATCGAACGCGGGCCGATTCGAGACTTCAACGGCGGTCGCCACATGCTGCCGCCCATGCTGTCCCACAATGGCAGAAGGTCGTTTTGTCTTGAGATAAAAAGTTGAAACCCCATAGTAGCCACAACCAAAATGTGGAAGGGTTACAGTTATCCGACAAGGCAACAAACCACGGTTCAGTAAACTCAACAAACACATGAAAATAAAGTCAGCGATCATCATGGCCCTTTTAGGGGCCGCAACATTTACCGGTATGCTCGCGGGTTGCGCTTCCGACCGCCACGCTGAAAATCACCAACACCAATACACGTGTTCAATGCATCCGGAAGTGGTTCAAGATCACCCCGGCGATTGTCCCAAGTGCGGGATGAAGCTCACGCATACCAACTGATACCATTCGCAAATTTGAGTTCAGCGGGCTGACGTAACATCTGCCGCGCAGTTTCTTTTGATTCAGTCGAATGTCTGGACGGAAAAGTAAAGGCAAAGGGGCGGTTAAGAGTTGAAAGCTGAGCGTTGAAGGTTCGGGCAGCCGAAGCCGGAAATCAGAGTCCATCTGCGTTCATTCGAGTTTATTCGAAAATGAAATGAAAGATTCCGCAGTGGCCCTGCCAAAAAAAAGAGTGAGTGCCCAATTGTTGGGCGCACCCTCATGGCCCGCCCAATCAAACCTGAGGATTCAGTAGGATTTTGAAATGGCAGAAATCGTGCTCCGGGGTTCGAGCCGATGAAGAAAACTAGTGGTAAGCATGTCCTGGTAGTTGACGATGATTCTCAACTGCGCGAAGTGTTGAAAGCGCTGCTCGCGCTCGACGATCATACGGTCGTGGAAGCCAACAATGGCGCCGAAGCACTGGGACTGTTCAAGCCAGGCCGGTTTGATCTGGTTATCACGGACCTCAAGATGCCGCATGTGCCGGGCAATGTACTCGCCCGTCGAATCAAGGAGTTGGCGCCCCAGCAGCCAATCTTGATGCTGACGGCCTATGCGTGGAGGTCTCACCTGGGCAATCCTGTGGATGTNNTCGAAAAACGCTGGCCGGATTGTTGAGCGCGTCTGCGGAAACGAATGTCAATTGAGCATTGCAAAGATTTGGGCCGGCGACTTGCGAGAAGGGATTCATGTTCTCGACGACCTGTCCGGTAATCGTTCCCCGTCCAGACGCACAGACCTCGTGCATGAAGAACGATCTTCCGGCTTCGTTCGGAACGCCGACACGGAGTTCACCGTCGGGCAACAGTTTGAAACCGCGGCGCGGCGCGCTTTTATGGATGAATNNGCTTTCAGTTGACCCGTCATGCCGCACAACAGGACCAAACACGAGCAATCCTTTCAATTTCGGACAGAGGGGCAGCAGGCGGAAGAGCCAAGCGACATCGCGTTCGACCCTGTGGCGGAATTGCCGCTCATTACGGGCGGGCGCGGTGCGAGTAGGCAAACACGCGGTCTGCGGCGGCAAGTGCGGCGGCGTCCTGATGCACGAGTCCGTAGTAGGTCAGGGCGAACACCACTTCGTTGTAGTTCACGTTCTTGGGCTGGCCCGTGTAGGATTTCTCCTTGCCGACACCTGTGCGTGTGTTGCCGGTTACGTTCACCTCGCCAGTGTCGCGAATCTTGGTCAGTTCCCACGCGACGGCCGCCGGCAGGGCGGCTTCGAACTCGGGCATCGCCACGTGAAGCGCGAGCACCTGGCCAAAGAAGATCGAAACGACGTTGTAGCTCGAATCGCGTCCGCCATTTTCAATGAACACGCCATCCTGATCACGCCGGGTGAGCGCGTGCGCGATGAGCTTGCGGGAGGTGGCGACGAGCTTGTCGTCGTGCAACACGAGGCCGCAGGTGCCAAAGGCTTTCGCCGCGATGATGGTGCGGTTCACGGTGTGGCCGCTTTTGGCGATGATGGTGTCGTAACCTCCCGAGATAAAGTCGCAGGCGCGGCGAATCTTCGGCTCGAGCTCCGCGATGCGCGCATGGAAATACGCCTCGTAGGGCGACTCGCGGATGACCAGGATCGCCCGGCCCATTTCTTGCAAAAAAAAGAACGCCGTCTCGACGGCTGCTCCGCGCGGTCTGGCGCTTTCACCATTGGGCCGGATCTCGGCTTCAAAGCCGCCGTCGGCGCGCTGATGGGCGAAGGTGACATCTATGCCACGCCACGCGTCCTCGGCGGCGGCCAGGTCGCCAGCGACAACCGCGGCGATCACGGCGCGGCAACTCCCTCGCTGCGCGCCGGCTTCGAGCCAACTCCCGTTCGTCCGGTTGCCGCCGGTGAGACCCCTGGCATCGGGTTTGTCCCCGGCGCTGAGCGCCGCCAACCGGCCCTGCGGAAAAG
Organism: Limisphaerales bacterium; assembly: GCA_003140275.1. Lineage (GTDB taxonomy): Bacteria > Verrucomicrobiota > Verrucomicrobiia > Limisphaerales > PALSA-1396 > PALSA-1396. The sequence continues at coordinate 4,347 of PLJQ01000362.1, read as the reverse complement.
CCCGCAATACTTCATATTCAGTCAGAGTTGGGCGATTGGTGTCGGCGCCGAAGGCAGAGGTTGCCAACCGGGCGAACACCGCAAGTGCGAACCAGTGAGAGGGCTTCATTTGAGCGAACAAAGGTTGTTTTGAACGGCATGATTTCAAGCTGTTCCTATCCTCGTTGAGGCACTCCGTTGCGATGGCTTATTTGTAAGCGATCGCCGCGCTGGACGCACCGGCGAGGTGGATAACTTCAAAGTGTTTGAAGCCTGCCTCCCCACACCACTTGCGGAAATCCGCGCCGGAATAATCAAACGCATCGCCAAATTCGATGAGCATGTTCAACGACATGAGCAGCCCGAAGACGTTCTCACGACGGGCATCGTCAATGAGCGCTTCGATGGCGACCAGCGCGCCGCCGGGCGGCAGGGCGGTGTAGGCCGCGCGGATGAGATGCCTCTTCTTCTCCAGGTTCCAGTCATGGAGGATCATACCCATGGTGATGAGGTCCGCCTTGGGCAGCGGGTCTTTGAAAAAATCCCCGGTGGCCGTGGTGATGCGACCGCTCAAACCGGCGGTGGCAATGTGCTTTCGGGCGATCGGTTCGACGGGCGGGAGATCGAACGAGACGCACTGGAGGTGCGGATGTTTCTTCGCGGTTTCGATGCAGAGCAGGCCGGTCGCGCCGCCAATGTCGCAAAGGGTCTTGAATTTTGAAAAATCGAACTTGGCTGCGAACGCCTCGAAGTTGATCCGGGAGAGACCCGTCATCGCGCCCATGAATTGTTCGAGCCTCGGTAGTTCCTCGTAAAGCTCCTCGAACATTCCCTTCTGGCCGTGCTTGATCTCGTTCTGCGGTTTGCCGGTGCGCAAAGCCTCGGGCAGATCGTGCCAGAACTTGAAGAGCCGTGCGTTAAGCATGACCAGAATGCCGCCGACATAGCGCGGGCTGTTGCGCTCCAGGTAGAGTGCGCCTTCCGGCGTGTTGAAATACCTCGCGGACGCCCCGTCGCCCTCGCGGTCGAGGAATTTCATGGCGACGAGCGCGTCAAAGAAATCGGCGATCCCGCGCGGGTGCAAACCCAATTCCCGGCCAAGTTCCGCGCCGGTGACACGGCGATGGCCGAGTTGAGTAAACACACCAAACTCGACCGCGGTGAGGAGAACCTTGGACGACCAGAAAGCAAAGGCCGTCTGTAGAATCGGACCCGGATCGAGTTGTGGGCTCGTGTTGGACATGGATCAAAATGAACCAAGAGGACTGGCCAACCGAAAGTACAATCTTGCCATCGCGACTCTTGCCTGCGGTTTGTGGGATTATATCAGGAAGGCAAATCGTCATACCAGGGGACCAGACTGCGAAATGGCGACCGTGAACTCCGAACCTTTGCCCGGCTGACTTTGGACCGACACTTCGCCGTGGTGGGCTTCGACGATGGCTTTCACCAGGCTCAATCCCAGGCCGAGGCCCCGCTGCGAACGGCTCTTGTCGCCGCGGTAGAGACGCTCCCAGATGCGCGGTTGTTCGTCAGGCGGGATACCCATGCCGGTGTCGCTCACCCGCACGGTCACGCGACCGGATTCAACGGAGCAGGCAAGCCGGACGCTGCCGCCCTCGGGCGTGTATTTGAGCGCGTTGTCGAGGAGGTTGGCGAAGGCCTGACGCATGCGGGTCGCGTCCACGACGGCTTCGCACGGTGCGGTGAAGTCGGTGGTAATGGTGATGTGCTTTTCTTCGGCGACGAGTTCGTACAGTTCGACCACATTTGCCAGCAGCGAGGCGAGGGAACTCTTTTCCAGGTTTAGCTTCATCACACCAGCCTCGGCTTCGGTGATGTCCATGAGCGCGGTGAGCATGGTGAGGACGCGATCGGATTCCTCGACGCAATCCGCCAAGGCTTCGCGCGCGGCGGGATCAGGCGTCGCTTGCACGGCGAGTTCCGCCGCGGCGCGCAGGCGGGTGAGCGGGGTGCGGAGGTCGTGGGTGACATTGTCCAACGCTTCACGCATGCCTTGGATCAGCGCCTGGTTTTTGTCGAGCACGCGGTTGAACTGGCGGGCGAGATCCTCCAGTTCAGTCCGGCGGGCGCTGGCGGGGACGCGTGCGGACAGGTTGCCCGTGTCAATGATGGCGCGGGTGGTGGCCACGACTTCGCGCACGGGCTTGGTCGCGCGATGGGCAAAGAACGCGCCGCCGAGCACACCGAGCATCAGCGTGGGCGTCATCACCATCAGGAAGTCACGGCGAAATGGCTGGAGGAGAATCTCGCGATTGTTGGTGCTGCGGCCAACTTGCAAGGCCGACCCATCGGGCAACCGCATCGCGGCGACGGTGAAGTCGCGTTCCTCATCTTTCGGAATGCGCAACCAGGCCAGTTGCGACAAGCCACCGCCGCGGTCGAGCGCCGAGGTGTCGAACTGAACCCAATCGTCTGGAGCAGCCAGCAACAGAACACTGCCGCGTTGTCCGGCCAAGCGCACAAAGAAGGATTTGGCCTTGTCCGAATCGCGGCTGCGCCGGACAAGATCCTGCAACGCAGCGAGACCGCCGTTGTCATAGACCGCCTCACATTCCCTGAGCCTGGCTTCAATGACTTCGCGGTCCTTGCGTTGCAGGGTTGAAGCCAGCAGCAGATAAAGCAGGCCGAAGAGAATCGCCGCACTGAGCGTGAACAGCGTCGCGTAGCCCAGGCTCAGACGAAAAGTGAAGCTACGGGCCAGACGATCAAGCGGGTTTGAGGACATAGCCGACTCCGCGGATGGTCTGGATGAGTTTCAAGGGAAAATCCTTGTCCACCTTCGCGCGCAGCCGGTGGACGAGCACGTCCACGACGTTGGTTTGCGGGTCGAAGCTGTAATCCCAGAGATGCTCCAGGATCATGGTCTTGGTGACGGCGCGACCGGGATGGCGAAGAAGTAATTCGAGCAGAGCGAACTCCCGGGATTGAAGCTCAATCTTTTGCCCGCCCCGCGTGACCTGACGCGTGAGCAAATCAATCGTGAGGTCGCCCGTCGAAAGTTTCGTTGGCTCGGCGGTGTGCGTGGCGCGACGAACGAGCGCCTGCAAGCGGGCCAGCAACTCGGAAAATGCAAACGGCTTGGTAAGATAATCGTCGCCGCCGGCCTGCAAGCCTTTCACGCGGTCGTCCACGCTGGCTTTGGCGCTGAGGATGAGAACCGGTACGAGATTCTTTTCGTCGCGTAATCGGCGCAGGAGCGACAACCCGTCCAGCTTCGGCAGCATGACGTCGAGCANNCACGCTGGCTTTGGCGCTGAGGACCAGCACGGGCGTGTTGATTTTCTCCTGACGCAAATGGCGCAGGAACGAAAGCCCGTCGAGTTTGGGTAGCATGATGTCGAGCACCGCCGCGTCGTACGTGACCGCGTGCGCCAACGCGAAACCCTTTTCACCGTCGGGCGCATGGTCCACAGCGAAGCCGTTTTGCTTCAGCCCGTTGACCACGAACGAGGCGATCTTGCTGTCATCTTCAACTACGAGCACGCGCATAATCCAAGTGAGGCGAGATTATCCAAGACTTCCATGCAAGAAAATCTCTAAAAGAATTCGCCCTCCTGACTGGTGCGACAGGAGGGCGAAGCGATCGTCAGCCATTTCAACCAGCCTTGTTCTCGTTCACGACCACATAGCGGTTGCCGCCGTGACCCCAGACTTTGACCAGCGTCTGTTTGTCCGCCGGCTTTTCGCACGCAACGGCGGCTTGCTCGGCATTTGNNCTATCTCGGTGATCACGTCGCCGGGGCGCAGGCCGGCTTCATACGCGGCGGAGTCGGGTTCCACTTGGGAGACGAGCGCGCCGTTGACGCGCTCCGGCACCTTGAGTTCGGCGCGGTTCGCGCGGTCGAGGTCAACCACGCCGACGCCGTGTAGCGCGTCCTCGATCTGGTCGGTGGGTGAAGGTGCCTTCGCGAGTTTGTCGCCGGGCAACTCCTTGACAGTAACCTGGAGCGTCTTGCTCGCGCCGTCGCGCAGAAGTTTCACCGGCACGGAAGCACCGGGAATTGTCGCGCCCACTTGCAACTTCAAGTGACGACTGTCGGTGACTGGCTTGCCATTGAATTCCACGATCACATCACCGCCCTTTAATCCGGCCTTTTCGGCGGGACTTTGCGGTGTGACTTCCGAGACCAGCGCGCCGGTGGCGTGGTCGAGCTTAAACTCCTTGGCGAGATCGGGCGTGAGATCCTGAATGTTGACACCGAGAAAACCACGCTCGACGCGTCCGTTCTGCACGAGGCCAGCCATGACCCAGCGCGCAAGATTCGTCGGCACGGCGAATCCGATGCCCTGATTGCCGCCGCTGTGGCTGAGGATGGCTGTATTGATTCCGATGAGCCGGCCGTC
>PLJQ01000199.1 GCA_003140275.1 Limisphaerales bacterium | reverse complement strand
CGCATACTGGATGTTCAACTGCCGCTCCGCTCGTTTGCGCTCGGAGATGTCACGAATGAAACCAGTGAACGTCGGCAGCGCTTCAGCGCCTATGCGCGTGATCGCCAATTCGACGGGAAACTCCCTGCCATCGGACCGGATCGCAACGATTTCAATACGTTTGCCGATGACTCGTGCCTCACCCGTCGTCAGATAACGCATCATACCTTGACGGTGTCGCTCGCGCAGGGACGGGGGAATAATGACCTGCGCCAGTTCCCGGCCCAGCACTTCGGCCCGTGCATACCCGAACACTTTTTCCGCCGCAGGATTAAAATCCAGAATCTTTCCCTCATGATCGATTGTCACGATGCAATCGAGCGACGAGTGGACAATAGCCTTTGTGCGGGCCTCACTGTTTTTCAGCGCGGCCTCAGCATGTTTACGCTCAGTGATGTCGCGCTGGAGAGCTACAAAATGCGTGGTCTTTCCGTTGGCGTTGCGAATGGGCGCGATTTGCCATTCCATATGGAATTCGGTTCCATTCTTGCGGTAGTTGATGGTTTCGCCTTCGAACGTGTCTCCCCGGCTGAGCGTCTCTCGCAGTCGACGCAATACGGCGCGGTCGGAGTGCGGCCCTTGTAGAATCCGCGGCGTTTGTCCGAGGGCTTCAACGGCGGTGTAACCCGTCATCTTTGTGAAAGCGGGATTAACGAAGACGATTCTCGGACCGGGCAGGTCGAGTTCCGTGTCCGTGATGACAATGGACTCTTTGGACTGTTCCACGGCGGAACTGAGCAATTGCAGCGTCTCCTCGATCTGTTTGCGCTCCGTGGTGTCGGTGGCAATGCCGGTGCGGCGAATCACCATTCCCGCGGTATCTCGAACCACGAAACCGCGACTAAAGATCCAACGCACCGCGCCGTCCGGGAGCGCGATGCGAAACTCTGCGCTCACACTGGCCTCGGCTTTCGCGAGCCTGCCAAACGTCGTCCATACGCGTTCACGATCCTCTGGCAGGATCGCGTCGGCCCATTGGTGCGGATTAGCGTAAAGACTTTCCACGGAGCGCCCCCAAATCCGTTCATAGGCTGGACTGACGTAGTGAATTTTCTGCATGTCTGGCGAAGTCATCCAGAACACGTCGGCGATGTTTTCCGCCAACTGGCGAAATTTCTCTTCGCTTTCGCGCAACGTTCTTTCCGCGCGTTGGTGTTCGACAACTTCCGTCTGGAGCGTGTGGTTGATCTGTTGCAACTCGCGGGTGCGCTCGGCGACCCCGCTCTCCAACTCCTCCATTTTTCGCCGGGACTGTTGGTGCAACCCCCATTTTTCCGTCAGCGCGTGCGCCAATTGCAACGCTTCCACGGCGTCAAATGGCTTTTTGAGAATAAGCAAGCCGTCGCGATGACCAAGCCTTTCAAACATCTCACTCCAGGAATAATCGGAATAGGCCGTGCAAATGACGATTTGGAGGTCGGGATCAAGCTCCCAGATTTTCCGGGTGGTTTCCACGCCATCCCAACCGGGCGGCATTCGCACGTCCACAAACGCCATCGCGTAAGGCAACCCGGCTTCCAGGGCCTTTTTCACCAGCAGCACGCCCTCTTGTCCCTGATAGGCCGAGTCCACCTCAAATTGGTTTTGCGCGACCACTTCCGTGGAATGCCCAAACATCGCCGCCTCCGTGGCGTCCAAGGCTGCCGCCATGGCACCGGCGGGGCACAGAATCTTGCGAAAATCATCGTGGATCGAACGATTGTCATCAATGACCAGCACGCGCCGGTTTTTTTCGGCAAGCGAATTATCCATGCGAGTTCTCCTGCGTCGGACAAGGCAGTTCCAGTGTGAAGGCAGCGCCCTGGCCGGAGCCGGCGCTGCGAACGGTCAACGAACCGCCGAGTTCTTTGGCCGCCAACGCGCCGCTGTGCAGACCGAAACCGTGACCGTCCTTTCGGGTCGTAAAACCGTGATTGAAAATGCGCATTAGATTTTCCCGCGGAATCCCGACCCCGTTATCAATCACCGATATTTTGACGCGGCCAGCACCGTTGGCCACGCGCACCGTCAGCCGTTTGTCCGCGCGGTTCGATTCCTGGCAGGCGTGTTTGGCGTTGCGCACCAGGTTCACCAGGATTTGCAGGATTTTGTGCTTCTCGACGTTCATCGTCGGCACATTCTTAAATTCACGGATCACCTCCACACGGTGACGGTTCAAAGCGCCCTTATTCATGCGCAGGCTGTCTTCCACCAGATTGACCAGGTTGACCATTTCCTTCACCCCGCCAAACGTCGCGTAGTTCTGTTGCATGGCCACAATCTCCTTGATGTGCTCGACATTCCGCCGCAACGAATCCAGTTCGCTGACGATGGCCGCGTGCTCGGCCCGGAGATGTTCGGCGAGCTGGGCCAAATGAGCCGGCACCTGTTGGCCCCTGGGATCATGGGTAAGAAACGCCCCCAGGTCATCCGGGTGTTCCCGCAGCAAGACGACGACGCGGGCGAGACTGGACACCCTGGACTTCTTCACGCTCTCAACAATCAACCCGGTGGAAATGTTGATGCTGTTGAGCACATTACCGACGTTATGAAGCACGTTGGTGGCAATTTCCGCCATGCCGCCCCGGCGGGAAGCTTCCACCAGTTGCTTGTGGATGTTTTCCAGTTCCCGGGTCCGTTCCTCCACGCGCTTTTCCAGATGGTCCTGCGCCGTTCGCAGCGCAATGTCGCGCGCTTGAATCTGCTGGAGCATTTCGTTGAACCCGTCCACCAACTCGCCCAACTCGTCGTTGCCTTGTTTGGTCGCCCGCACCGAATAATTCTTCTCCACCGCCACGGATCGGGCCACCTGCGCCAAATGCAGAATCGGATCAGAAACCAGCCGCTGCAACTTGCTGGACAGCGCCAAGGCGACGAGGAACGACGCCAGGAACACCAGTCCCACAATGCCCGCGTAGCGCCACAGCCTGGAAGATAATGCCCGCATGTCTGATTCCATATAAAGAGTGCCGACGGTTTCTCCTTTAAGAACAACTTGGCGGCACAAAATGAGCAATTTCCCGTGAAAAGACGTGCTATTCCTATGTATGGCTGGTGGAGTAAACACAATGTTGTCATCCGGACGGTCATATTTGGCAAAGCTCCGGCCATCTTTTGTATAAAGCCACGCTCCAATAATAGCCGGATCGGCTTGGAGAGCGGAGAGCGTTTCCTCGGCGGATTTGGGATCGTTGAAATCCAGGGCCGCAGTGGTGTTGTGCACGATGAGGTCGGCCAAAGTGGCCAGGTTCTGCTTCATGGTGTTGCGAAAGGTAATCACTTCGTAAATGCTGAACGCGGCACAAGCCAGCAACAACACGATGCTGCTCGTCAGCATGATGATCAGCGTCTGTTTGCGCCGGAGCGAAAGAGTTCGGAGAATTAACATGAAGCATTCACTTTGATTTGCCTTTCACGATACTGGCCACGCCGAGCAGTTTGGAGCTGACCTTGATCCGCGCTTTGTCGGCGCCGGTCAGGTTCACTTCCAGAGCGATTTTTTGATCCCGGCGCGCCAGATTGATGATCCCTCCCCGCTCAAGAAAATCGTCGCTCTCACCCACGGTCAGAATGTTGGCGTCGTTGAGTTTGGCGAGGAGGTTTGGGGAACGCTGTTGTTCCGCTGCGGAAACAAACAGGATATGGCAAACGCCTGATTCCTGGCCGGAGGCCAGACGCTTCAGGACGATTTTCCGGCCGTTGACGGTCCGGCCGGCGATCGCTTTCTGTATCTCCCCGGTCACTTTGGTCTCGCCCAGCACGGCGATTACAATGGGGCTGTTCACCTCGGCAAAGGCCTCCGCCGGCCAGTCCACATATTTCGGGAAATTGATGAGAAAAGCGGCTTTGACCTGATACTCGGAAGGCGGCGGTTCTTCCGCGATGGAAATCCCGCCTGGCAGGACGACCCATCCTGCGGCGATCAGGAGCAACGCGCAAAGCACGGTGCGCCGATCACGCCAACGTTCAGCGATGGCGTGCGGAGCGCACATCCCCCGCCGCTGCCTCATTACCAAACCACGGCGGCGGCACCCGTGCGGCGCTCGCGGCGGGTAGGGAAAGGTGTGGGTTAGAATCGCCATGTGATTCTCCCGTAGAACCCGCGCGGGACCTGGGTGGTAGGCACACCGAGCTGGCTCGCTTGCTCGGGATGGCGGTCGGCCAAAAGATTTTGTCCCACGATGGACAACTCCAGATTGGCTGTGGGGCGGTAGGACAAACGAAGATCGGCGGTGACGTAAGCTGGGACCGACTGAACATTGTCCACGTAGCGAAGTTGCGCGTCCAGGCTGGCGTGCCGGGTGAAGTCGTACGAGGAACGCAGCGTGGCCTGATGCGTTGGCGCGTTCAATTCGAGCGCGTTGGCGATGCTCGCGGGTAATCCCTGCACATGCATCATCAAGAGTGAATAACTGGCGGACAAACGCCAGAAGTCGGTCGCCGCGACCGTCAACACCGCTTCACCGCCATAAGACTCGGCGCGGAGCGTGTTCTCCTCCTCAATCTCCAGGATGCCCGCGGGCATACCCGGGATAAATCCGGCCGGCGTCTGACTTATGAGGTGGCTGTAGTCGTTGTAGAACGTGGCCAGATCCACGTTGATGCGATGAGTGGGTTGGATTCGATAGCCGAGCTCATAGGCCCACAGCACTTCGGACTTGACCGTGGTGTCGCCGGAAAGGGTCGGCACATAAAGGCCGCCGCCGGGACCGACCACAGGCGCGCCCGTAGCGAAGGACTCAATCGCTTTGCCTTCCGATTCGCTCGGCGTCCGCACGGCGCGGGACACGGCGGCCCACACGGTCTGGTTTTCGGCCGGCTTGAACATGAGCCGCGCGCTCGGCTGCACCTCAATTCCGGTAAAATCGTTGTGCTCGATTTTCGTGCCCAGGTTGAAGGTGAGCTGGTCCGGGATGATCTTCAATTCGTCCTGAATAAACGCGCTGAAGAGATGCAGCGGTATGTCGTTATCCAGGATGGTGATCGCCGGGCTGTTTGCTTTGTGCAACTGCGTGTCGGTGAATCGGTAGCCCAGCCCCCAAATGACGTCGTTGCGTTCACCCAACCCGAAGGTGTGCTGCCAACTCAGATCGGCGGTATCCAATGAGACTTCGGCCAGCGCATCATTCCGGTACGTGTGATCGAAATAGGCCTGTACCTCGTAACTTGAGCGATCTGAAATGAGTTGCGTCCAGCGCCCAAGCGTATTGAAACCATTCTGGTCGCCGGTGCGGCCGGCGAGACTGCCCCCATAGGCGTCTCCTTGCCAGGTGAGCTGGCCGTCGTTGCGCGTGTAACGATCCAGGCGGAAGCCGCCTTTCACAAGGTCCCAGCTATCGTTGGCAGACTGACCATTCGCCTGCCGAAAATCGTCATTGAGCTGATAGCTACCGTATATGCGATAATAGGTGTCTTCGCCGATCTTGTCTCCGTAGCGCGCGCCGCCCAACGCCAGATGCGCGTCACCACCGCCCCCGTAGATCAGACCTCCCTGCGTATCCCGGGCACTCTTGCTCAAGATGTTGATCACGCCGTTTACGGCATTGGCGCCCCAGATCGTCGCGCCGGGCCCGCGGATCACTTCGATCCGATTCACATCATCGAGGAATACTTGCTGCACATCCCAATAGACCCCGGAGAATAACGGCGAATAGACGGTGCGACCGTCCACCATCACCAACAGCTTGTTCGCAAACTGGGAAGCGAAGCCGCGCGAGGAAACCGCCCAATTGCCGGAATCAATCGCAGCCACCTGCAGGCCGGGCACCAGCCGCAACACATCCGCCACGGTCGTGGCGCCGGAGCGGCGGATGTCGTCGTTGCTCAAAACAAAAATAGCTGCCGCGGCGTCATTGAGCTTTTCCTCCTTCTTGGAAACGGAAGTGACTTTGACGTTGATCAGGTCTTCCAGGGAAAGGTCCGCCACCGAATTGGTCGAAAGCGAGCCGGCCTCCGCCGCCGCAACGCCGCCGGCGATGAGGAGCGTCAACCCTGCGAGAGGAGCCTTGCTCCAGAACTGGCCGAACCAACTTCCGACACCTGGCTTAATTCTTTCAATGGATGAAGTTGATTTCATAAGCTGGCTACGAACCATGCGGGACTTTTTCCAAATTGATGGACTGATCGGAAAGATATTGCGCTTCCCAGCCGGCCTCTTTTCCGTCGGTAAGACTCCGCCGCGGTGGAGCGTCTGTGATTGTTCTTCATCATTTGGCGCCAAAGAGGATTTCACTTAAGTTTCCTCATGCGTGACCTTCAGTCTGCGGCGCATCGAGCATCGCGCGCACTTTGCCGGCGAGCGCCGCTGGCCGGTAAGGTTTGGACAGGAACTCGGCTCCGGTTTCAACCACGCCCTGTTGCGCAATGGCGTCGTCGGTGTAGCCGGAAGTGAAAAGAATTTTGAGCTCGGGATAAGTTGTTTTCAGCCACTCCGCCATAACGTGGCCGTTCATCACCGGCATCATGACATCGGTGACCACCAGACGAATCGGTGCGCCTTTATGCTCCCGCGCCACGCTTAACGCATCCTGGCCGTTCGCGGCCGACAGCACTTCATAACCCTGGGTTGCCAACACACTGCGAGCGAGATGCCTTACGGAGGGCTCATCTTCCACGACCAGCAAGGTTTCCGTGCCGCGCGGCATCGACTCGGGCTGGATCGGTCTGCCCACGACATCCAGCGGGAGGTCCACTCGCGGAAAATAAATCTTGAAGGTCGTGCCCTTGCCAAACTCACTGTCAACGCCGATGTGACCACCGGATTGTTGGACGATGGTCTGGCAGGTCGCCAGACCCAAACCGGTGACTCTGCCCTTGGGCTTCGTTGTGAAAAACGCCTCGAACAAATGCGCTTTGACTTCGTCGGTCATGCCGGTGCCCGTGTCACTAACACTGACCATCACGTAGGCGCCGGGAATTGCGCCCGGGTGGGTGCGCGCGTAGTTTTCATCCAGCGTGACATTGTTGGTTGCGATGCTCAGTTGGCCGCCGTTGGGCATGGCATCGCGGGCATTAACTACCAGATTCATCAGCACTTGCCCGACGTAGCCAGAGTCGGCCTTGACGCGTCCAATTTGTTTTCCGGGAACCATCGTCATTTCGATGTTCTCGTCAATGAGCCGCCGCAACATTTTGTCGAGGTCTTGTACTACGTTATTGAGGTCGAGCACGACGGGTTGGACTGTTTGTTTGCGGCTGAACACGAGCAGTTGCCGCGTCAACCCGGCGGCCCGCTCCGACGCGTGCCGGATCTCCCCGGTAAATCTGCGCAGGCGGTCATCGGGGCCGAGTTCCTTCAGCAGCAGATCGCTGTAGCCCATGATGACCGCGAGGATGTTATTGAAATCGTGTGCCACGCCGCCGGCGAGCTGGCCGATCGCTTCCATTTTTTGCGCTTCGATAAACTGCGCCTCGAGCTTTTTGATCCGGGTAATATCATGGCCGATTTTCGAGGCGCCAACGATCTCGCCATCGTGTGCTTCGATGGGAACAATACTCACGGATACGTTAGTGAGGATGCCGTCTTTTTGCCGCCGCACCGTGTCATAAGACGCCACCAGCTCGCCGTTCCTGACCCTTTTCATGAGTTGCAGGTACTCCTGGTAATGATCGGGCGGGAACAGAAGGGAGATGGAGCGCCCGATTATTTCTTCGGCCGGGTAGCCATACTGTCGTTCGGCGCCGTGGTTCCAACCGATGACGATGCCATCTATCGTCATGCTTAGGATCACGTCGTCCGAGTATTCGATTATTGCGGCCAGCCGTGACCGTTCTTTCTCGGCTGCCTTCCGCTCGGTGATGTCCTCGGCAATGCCCGCGTAGCGCTTGATCTGGCCCTGCTCGTCTCGCACCGGATTGTCCGCGCCCAGATCCACCGCAGCTGTCCATCGGGCTGCAGGATGCGGTATTCATCGTCGTATCCACCGGTTTCATGCTTCCTGACCATCTCCCCGGCAACCCGCTCGCGATCCTCCGGGTGAATGGAATCCAGGAAGGTGTGGCTGTTGTCGTAGAGGCTCTGGCGGGTGTAACCCCAAATTTTCTCGTAGGCAGGGCTGATGTAATGCACCGCGGTGTCCGCGGCATTCTTTATCCAGAAGACCTGCTGGAGGTGGGCCATCAGTTCCCGAAACTGCTCTTCGCTTTCGCGTAGCGTAGCCTCCGCCCGCTTGCGCTCCGTGATCTCGCGGACGTTGCATTGGATCACGTTGCGGTCACCCGCTTGATACACGTTGCTGACAAACTCCACGGCAATCTTGCGACCCGCTTTCGTTTCCAGCGGCAGATCTGCATAGCGAACATACCCATCCTTTTGCAATCGTTCGAGCATGGCTTGGTTCGACTCCATATCCTTGAACGGACTAAGTTCCCCGATGGTTTTGCCGATCATTTCGCGGTGAGAAAAACCCAGCAGCGCTATCAGGAAAGGGTTTACATCGCTGATGCGTCCGGTGCCAGCGTCCAGAATCAGGATGCCGTCCTTCGCCGCTTCGAATAACCGCCGATAACTAAGTTCGGAGGCGCGTATTGTCTGCTCACTCCGCGTCTCCGCCTGCTCAATGCGCGTGTGGTGGCCGGGCTCGTACACGTCTTGATTCTTCATCTTTATCCCGCCTTTATTACGAACCACGGTTTAGCCTGACTTCGCGGCCGGTGATGGCGGGCACTCCTTTCTGAAAGAGTACTTGGTCATAGTCTCAACAATATGCGGAGAGACTCTGTGGGTGCTATGGGGTGTTTCCCCCATGCCGAAGTCGGATGAATCTCTTCCGCCAGGGAAGGCCGGGAGAGTGCTGTGCGAAACCTGACGCGTTAGGAATCCTGGATCAAGGGCGTTTCCCGGTGTAGTTTTTTATGGTGCTGGCGGCCTCAAAAGTGTTTCCACAGCCTCGGTTAATTCGGCCAGTTTGAAGGGCTTGGCGAGTGTTTTATGTGCCCCATGATTTTCTGCCATTCCCAGTATCCTCCATTCCTGCGGTGCTCCGGAGATGGCGGGTATCTTTAACTCAGCGTCCACCGCACGAAGTTGCTGGATAGTTTCCATACCTTCTGTTTCCGGCATGATAAGATCGGTGATCAATTAGGCACGATTGGATAGTACTACTTTGGCGTTGCACCAAAATCTCTTTTTTCCCCCAGATCATTTGTAATTGCTTCATTTGTCTTAGTTAGCGAGTTCACCACATTGGTAAGGATGTTGATCTGGGTTGTGTGTTCATGATATGCGAAGGGGATAATTCCGCCTCGTTTTGAGCCTTCGCCGGAAGCCAGTTTGAGGAACGCTTGTCCTCACCCCGGCCCTCTCCTTCAAGGAGAGGGAGAATCATCGTCTGTTGCGTGGTAAAGCGACCGCGCTTTGGACACGAAGTCAAGCAGTGGGTGATGAGATAATGCTCGAACAATAGCGCCCCGCCTCGTTCATAAAGTCAACCGGGAGGACTTGACACCGGCATTCGGTTCATACAATCGTTTCAAACTAACGTATGAGATCAATGAAAGATACCAAGTCGCGCATTCTTGATGTGGCGGAGGAATTGTTCAGCGAACAAGGTTTCGACCGGGTGTCCATTCGAGACATTACGAAAAATGCCAAGGTTAATCTTGCCGCGATTAACTATCACTTTGGGGGTAAAGAGGATTTGATTGCCGCTATTTTCGAGCGGCGAATCGTCCCGGTGAACAAAGCCAGGCTCGCGGCGCTGGACGCGGTCCAGAGGCCGGACAAAAGGAAGCCGAAGCTGGAAGACATCCTGGAAGCGTTCATACGTCCGACCGTCCAATTTGCATTCGGCGCGCCCGAAGGCGGAAAAGCTTTTTCAAAATTGTTCGGACGCTGCCTCTCCGAACCCAGCCCGGAAATCGAAAGCCTTTTGAAACGCCAATTTGAACCGTTGATGAAACGCATGGATGCCGCCCTGATGCGAGCCTTGCCACAACTGAGCCGCTCCGAAATCTTTTGGCGGATGAAATTTACATTCGGCGCTTTGCAT
>PLJQ01000214.1:16039-17579 GCA_003140275.1 Limisphaerales bacterium | reverse complement strand
AGCCTCATGATCACTGCTACTCGGAGGCGGCCTGGCAGTCCTCAAAGCGTTCTTGTCAATGAACCGGATATGCACGATTCAATCTAATGTTTTGTCTCCATCCAGAATTGTAGCTCGTTCGTAATCAACAAAGCCAGTGTCGTCCGAAGCATTGGGAACGAGGATTCTCACCGTGACAGGCTGTCGGTCAGTCCTCGCAGCGTTGCAACAGTTCCGCCGACAATTGGTCGATGCGCGACACTCCGGAGAGCGCCATGGTGAGATCAAGCTCGGCCAGCAGCGCCCGCAATACGGCTCGGACTCCGGCCTCCCCTTCCAGCGCCAAACCATACACGTACGGCCGGCCTAAAAGGATCGCCTTGGCACCCAGTGCCAGTGCTTTGACGACATCAGCTCCGGTGCGGATTCCGCTGTCAAAGAGCACGGCCATTTTTCCGGCGGCGGAAACCACCTCCGGGAGAGCGTCGAGCGCGGCGACAGCGCCGTCCACCTGCCGGCCGCCGTGATTCGAGACGATGACGCCATCCATGCCCAGATCGGCGGCCCGGCGGGCATCGTCGGGATGGAGGATTCCCTTCAGCACCAGGGGCAGGCGCGTGTGCTCGCGCAGGAATTGCAGGTCGTCCCAAGTCACACTCGGATCCGAGAACACCGCCGACCAGTGGGCGATGGCCGCAGCCATGTCCTCTCGAGGCGGCTTCGCCAGGCCGGCACAAAAGACCGGATCGGAAAGATAGTTGGCGAGTCCCTCACCCCGCAGGAATGGAAGATAGGCCCCCTGCAAATCGCGAGGCCGCCAGCCGAGCAGGCAGGTGTCCAGCGTAACGACGATCGCTCGGTAGCCAGACTGTTCGGCACGGTGCAGGAAACTCGCCGCGAGTTCCCGTCTCCTGGGCCAGTAAAGTTGAAACCAGCGGGGACTTGAGCCCATCACTTGGGCGACCTCCTCCAGGCTGCGCGAGGACGCCGTGCTCGAGATCATATTTATCCCGAGTCCCGCCGCGGCGCGCGCCACGGCCAGTTCCGCCTCGGGATGAACAATGCTCAACACTCCGACCGGGGCCAGCATCACCGGGGCGGGCATCGCGGTGCCCAGCACCGTCGTCCGCAGATCGCGGGAAGCGACGTCGCGCAACATCCGGGGCATGATGCGCCAGCGCCCGAAAGCCTTACGATTCGCCCGCATCGTCTCCTCTGCGCCAGCACCGCCGGCGACGTAACCAAAGGCGCCCGGACTGAGCTTTTCACCGGCCCGTTGTTCCAACTCGGTGAAACTGAGAGGAATCTTCGTCACCTGTGACGCCGGTCCCGGGGCGTAGATTTCGAATTGGTAATTGCCGAATGGTGGGTGAGCCGCGTTCATTTGTTTCTCCTATTTATTTGCTCAACTCGCCCTCCCGTCAACCACGGTATGGATGCCCGCATCCCGTTCAGGATGGCTTTCGTCGGGAGGCTCGAAAAGGGCTGAACACTTTTACACGTCGAGAGGCTTGGCTTGGGAAACCGGAAATCCTTGGAAACGGGCGCATCCTGACACTGC
>PLJQ01000214.1:0-16024 GCA_003140275.1 Limisphaerales bacterium | reverse complement strand
GGCAGTGTCAGGATGCGCCCCTTGGAAACACTGGAGCTATTTTCTCATTGGAAAGGTCCTTTTTAAGCCGTATGATGCGCTGTGTATTTACCAACAGATGAGCCAACGCGGGATGGCGCGAGTGGAAACGTAAACGGACCCCGGAGCGAGGCGGTGTGAGCCTCCGGTACGAACCAGCATAAAGACGAACACTATGAACGACATGGCCAAAGGCACCTCGCTGGGGAACATCAAGGCATCTTCTGTCTTGACCCTTCCGCAATTTGACACCGTGGAGGCGGAACGGAAACATCGCAAACAGCGGCTGGCCGCCGCCTTTCGATTATTTGCGCACTTCGGTTATGACGAGGGGCTGGCGGGACACATCACCGTTCGAGACCCCGAACACACCGACCGGTTCTGGGTGAACCCGCTCGGTGTTCACTTTGCGCACATGACACCGGCGAATTTGGTGCTCGTAAGCCACGAAGGGAAAGTGATTGAGGGCAATCAACCGGTCAATGCCGCCGCCTTCGCCATTCATTCATCGATTCACAAGACGCGACCCGATGTGATTGCCGCCGCCCACGCCCACTCCATGCACGGGAGAACCTGGTCAACCTTCGGACGTCTGCTCGAGCCCATCACCCAGGATGCCTGCGCTTTTTATGAGGACCATGCGGTGTTCGATCATTACACCGGCGTGGTCAATGAAACTTCCGAGGGCGAGCAAATCGCCGGTGCCTTGGGCGCCAAAAAGGCGGCGATTCTGAAAAATCACGGCCTGCTGACCGTGGGCAAATCCGTGGACATTGCCGCCTGGTTCTTTGTTTCGATGGACCGCTGCTGCCAGTCGCAGCTTCTGGCGGAGATGGCGGGCAAACCTTCACACGTTCCCCACGAAGTGGCGATCAAGACCCGCGACTTTATCGCCTCCGATCTGGCGGCGTGGGCCAGTTTTCAACCGCTGTTTCAATTCATCACCGGCAAACATCCCGACCTGCTGGCCTGAGCCGGAATCATTCAGTTAAACAGAACGCTCGCCCTCACCCCGCCCTCTCCCCCGAGAGAGGGGGAATTCTGCGAGCGACTTGGAAGGCTCACCGTTTAGAGACATTTTCCAGCGCGGGAAATGTGAGTTCCCTCTCCTTGGGGGAGACGGTAGGGTGAGGGCGAACCCATTTTCTACTGCATAGTTACGGCTAAGCGAAGCCACCGAATTTACCGCTGGCGCGCGCCCGATTCCGGTCGTTTCAGCGCCACCCACCAAACCCAGGCGATCAAACCCGGTTGAAACGGCAGGCGCAGCCAAAGTATCAGGGGCGAGACGTTGAGGCCGGGCATGTGACCTTGCAGCGCCACATGAAGATTGGCCGGAAACACCGCCACCAACAGGGCGATCAAACCCCACCCGGCCGTCCTCCGAAACCGCCGGCTGAGCAGCCCCAATCCCCCGGCAATCTCAGCCGCGCCCGACACAACATTGGCCAGCTCGGGCGCCGGGAGCCACGGCGGCATCATGCCGAGATAGATTTTCGGACTGATGAAATGGTTGATGCCTGCGACCACGAAGAAGCCGGCCAAAAGCCCGCGCGCGGCGATTCGCCAACCCGAGTCATTCTTCATAGCGGCCATTTTTCCAAATCCTCCGTAATCGTGTCGAATTATTCAAGCGCCGCGTCAAGGTCGGCGGTGATCCCGCTGGTCGTCCGGCATGGTGATGGAGACGGAATTGTTGCGCAGACCTGCGAGAGTCACGGCTTCGCGGCCTCCTCGGCGAGCCGAAGTCCGACGAAGGCTGCTAAACCGGCAACCCTCAACCAATTCAAGAACGGACGGGGCTTTTCGTTGCGCGTGTTTCGGGCGGGTTGAATCCTTTCGGGATGAATTCTGGGCTTTCCCAATCTGGAAAATTCGGCTAATTCATCGGCCATGCACAAATCCATTTCCTTGGTCGCTGCCGGTCTGCTCGGCTGCTCACTGTTCTTGAACCTCGCCTGCGCTGCGGAGGCGACGCCGTTACGGGTCCTGTTGATCACGGGCGGTTGCTGCCACGACTACGCCAAACAAAAGGACATCCTCAAGCAAGGCCTCGAAGCCCGCGCCAATGTCGTCGTTGACCAGGTCCACACCGACATTCCTGCCGGGACCTCCGCCACCAAACCGCCGCTCCCGATCTACGGCAACCCTGATTACGCGAAGGGCTACGATGTCCTCATCCACGACGAGTGCGCGGCCGACATCAATGAGCCGGGCATCATCAAGGGCGTCCTTGCGCCGCACCGCGCGGGTATTCCCGCCGTGAATCTGCATTGCGCCATGCACTGTTACCGCATCGGCAATCCCGCCGAGCCGGCCCAGGCCGGTTCGGAGCGGGCGATGTGGTTTGACTACCTCGGCCTCCAATCGAGCCGCCACGGCGCGCAGTTGCCGATTGCGATCCGCTTCACGGACCAAACCCATGCGGTCACCCACGGCCTCGGTGACTGGACCACGATCAACGAAGAGCTTTACAACAACATCCAGATTTTCCCGACCGCCAAACCGCTCGCGCACGGCCGGCAAACCACCAAGAACAAAGACGGCACCACGAAGGAGGATGATTACGTTGTCGCCTGGGCCAACGACTACCACGGCACGCGTATTTTCAGCACCACGCTCGGCCACAACAACGCCACCGTCGAAGACGGCCGTTACCTCGACCTTGTCACGCGCGGCCTGCTCTGGGCCTGCGGCCAACTTGACGACCAAGGCAACATCAAGCCCGGTTACGGCCCGAAGCATTAACGGCGGTGCCGGTTGGCGGTTTATTTAACTGGACGGCCCCGACAGGGTACGGGATAAATCACGCATGAACCATTCCAAGCATTTTGCCCGCGTCTTCTTCGTGGCTGGAATCGCGATGTTGGCGTCCGGCGGTTTTGCCCAGACAACTTCCACCGCCAAGCCTTACAAAATCGTGAACTCCACCCAGACCCTGGGGATCGGCGGGATTGATTATGTCTATGCGGACAGCGATGGCCGCCGGCTCTATGTTCCCCGCGGCAATCAGGTCTTGGTCTTTGACCTCGACACACTCAAGTCGGCTGGCTCGATCACCAACGCGCGGGCGCGTGGTGTCGCCGTTGACCCCAAGTCCCGCCACGGTTTCTGCAGCAGCAGCCCCGTCGTCATGTGGGATACGAAGACCCTCGACACCCTCAAGACCATTGACGTGCAAGGCCGCCCGGACGGCATCCTCTTTGAACCCACGACCGAACGAATCTATATTTTCAGCCACAGCGCGCCCAACGTCACGGTGATTGACGCCAAGGACGGTTCCATCGCCGGCACGATTGAGCTTGGCGGCGCGCCCGAGCAAGCCGCCAGCGATGGCGAAGGTCATTTGTATGTTGACCTCGAAGACAAGGACAAGGTCGCGGTGGTGGATGTCAAAACCCTCAAGGTGACGGCGCAGTACGACCTTGGCGGCAAGGGCGGCACGCCCGCCGGCCTGGGTCTGGACGCGAAGCATCACCTTCTGTTCGTCTTTTGCCGCAATCCCCAAACCTGTGTCGTCCTGGGCGCCGACGACGGAAAAATCATCGCCACGCTGCCCATCGGCAAGGGATCGGATGGCGGCGGGTTCAATCCCAACACGATGGAAGCCTTCAGTTCGCAGGGCGACGGCACGCTGACCATCATCAAGGAGAAGAGCCCGTCCAGCTTTGAGGTGGCACAGACGGTGACGACCAAATCGCGCGCCAAAACCTGCACGCTAGACACCAAGAATAATCAGATCGTTTTGATCACGACGGAACCGACGCAATCACCAACTACACCGGCAACTCCTTCGGCGGGCGCGGACCAACCCGGCGAGGGCCGGCGTGGCGGACGCGGTGGCGGCGGTCCGGCGCTGCTTGATATTCTTGTCGTGGGCCGGTGAAAGCGGAAACCTCGGATTTCGGACGAAGATTGAGCCGGAGTGGAAATATCGGCGTGGCGGGGAGCACGGCGTCCAACCCGGCGGCGGTCATGTTTTGCAACTCATAAGCTGCAAAGCCAACTCGTGATCGAAGTAATGTGGTCTTCGTCCGTGAGGTTCGCGGCGTTTTCCAAATACCTCGTTTCAGCATGGCCCAAATCTCCGAAGCCATCTTCGTTTCAATGGCTGCTCCGATGAAGAACGTGTGTGGCTTGAGTTTTTGTTTGGCGAATGCTTCGTGAATTCGATTCAGCGCAGTACGGGCTGTTTTCCAATGCTCGTCCGCTCCTGCGGGGTCAATGCCCCCTTTGAGTTCACCCAGTGCGATGTAAGCTGAGGGCGTGCGGATAATTTCACGGGTCAGGTCGCAGGATGAACACCCGAACAACAACAAGTCCACGTTGTTCTTTATCAACGGGACAGTGACGTTGTAGAGCAGGGCTCGTGGCCCTTTCCCGCTGACCCAAGATAGGCCGCGAAGCCACAACTCCACGTCCGCGTCGTCGTCTGGCAGTACGGCCCACGCATTGGTTTCTGCATGAAGCGAGTGGCATTTCTGCCCTGCCAATTTCAGGCAAGCGAGTATAGCACGCGTGAGTTTCTTCTGCGCCATGAAGCCTCCGACGTTCCGCATCGAACCGCCAAGCGTATCGCCACGGGTCAGCAAGAAACGAAAAACCAACTCCTCGACAAAATTAGCGCCTGCGGGTTCGAGGAAGTTCTTGATGAGTCCTTTGACAGCTTCGCGCTTGTCCGAATCCTGCAAATGGTTCGTCGCTTTGTCCGACACACCCGCTGCTGTGAGCAGGCCCGTCTGGATTTCAGCAATTTTCAGCAAGTCAGCCGGAGTCTCGGCTTTCGTCGCGGCGTATCTCTACGCTTGCGCCTCGGCAATACTCGGTGCAAACCGCCGCCGTTGCTCCAATCTCAACGCCGCACAGTAACCAACCTGGCCCAGTGGAGATGTAATCAGCGAGCAAGCCCTCGATCTGCTTCCCATGCGGTTTAAAGGCTGGGTTTTGAGATGGTTCATCATGCGAAGCCCCTAAGAAACGCAATTGCCTCGGCACACTTGGGGAAAGTCGCTTCAATCTTCGCACCGGTGTTGAATCGAACCTGAACTTCAAAAGCCTCCCGTTGCTGGCCGTCTTCGCGCAACCGATACGACTTCTCTTCCTCAATCAAATAGGCAATTGCGCTATCAACATCCGAACATTCGACAGAATGACCGCGAAGCACTGTCAACCGAACCAAAGCCACCTGACGCGTGAGCGCAGCTTCAAGACGCTGCTTGAACTCCGCAATCTCGCGCGCGTGAAGAGAGTGGATTATTGCCAGTAGCCTATCGGTCGCTTGCGGCTGTGGTAGTGATTCCCATTTGGTAATTTTCTCCCTGAACCGTCATTCGGTTGTGTCTTTTACGCCGTCCTCAGATGAAGCATCAATTCCGAGTTCTTTGAACGCGGCCAGAATCGAATCGTAAGGAATGTGCAGGACGCCGAAGCCTATCGATTCCAACTGATGCATTGCGTTGCGTGTGAACTCGCCCGTAAGCACAGCACCGCAGAATGGCTGATGACGTGAGAACGTCAGAGCAATCGGCATCACTGCCGCTTCGATTTCCTGAACCTTGTTTTTTGAGTGCTTGGTATATCGCCGCCACGCCGACTCGATGAAAGCGATTGGGACGCCAAGCCTGTCCTCCGTTCCGCCGCGCTCCAAAACATAGTCGAGGTCGTGCTTGTTACCGTAGCTTGTCTTGCACACACTGCGGTTAAAAACGATCTCCGCACCTTTCCGATTGCCGATTTTCCTGAATTCACAGCAACATGGCCGTATGACGACCGTCCCTTTCGATCTCAAGGCCCGCGCGCATCAGGCGATGCTTGAAGCGGGATTCCAGCCGGACTTTCCGGCGGACGTGGTTCGTGAAGTGCAAGCTCTCAAACAAGGAGCGCCAGGAATTGCCGGTCCGGCGGTCCGGGACCTGCGTTCGCTGCTGTGGTCTTCGATCGACAACGACAGCTCGCGGGATTTGGACCAGGTGGAATACTTGGAAAAACTTCCGGATGGCACCCTGCGTCTGCTGGTAGGGATCGCCGATGTGGATGCGTCCGTCCCCAAAGGGTCCGCCACGGACCACCACGCCGCCACCGAGACCACGTCAGTTTATACCGGGGTGACGACTTTCCCGATGTTGCCGGGGGAACTTTCCACGGACCTGACTTCGTTGATGGATGCGCAGGAGCGCCGTGCCATCATCATCGAACTGCACGTTCCGGATACCGGTGAGGTGAACAGTCGCGAAGTTTATCCGGCCCTGCTCCGCAACCGGGCGAAACTGGCTTATAGCTCGACGGGTGATTGGTTGGAAGGGCGCGGGCCAATCCCGCCGGCGGTCGCCAACGTGCCGGGGATGGAGGCGCAGCTTCGCCTGCAACTCGAGGCCTCGGAAAATTTGCGTGGCCTTCGCAAGCAGCACGGAGCGCTCACGTTCGGGTCGGTCGAAGCGACGCCGGTGGTGGAAAATGGCGAAGTCAAGAGCCTGGCGGTCAGCCGGCACAATGTGGCCGAGGACCTCATCGAAAGTTTCATGGTGGCGGCGAATGTGGCCATGGCTGAATTCCTCCGGGAGAAAGGTTCGCTCTCCATCCGCCGGGTCGTGCGAACTCCGAAACGTTGGGACGGCATCCAAAACATCGCCGCAAAGTTTGGGGTCAAACTTCCGCCGACACCCGATCCGCGCGCGCTGTCCGAATTTCTGAACCAGCGCAAGGCGGCCGACCCTGTGCATTTTCAGGACCTTTCACTCTCGGTCGTAAAACTGCTCGGCCCCGGCGAATACATCGTCGAGCCACCGGGCGCGGAACACGAAGGCCATTTTGGATTGGCCGTGCATGATTACACCCATTCCACCGCGCCGAACCGTCGCTACGCCGATCTGGTGACGCAACGGTTGCTCAAAGCAACGATCGGCGGCGGTGCCGGGCCGTATTTGGAAACCGAGTTGAGAGCGGCTGCCGCTCATTGCACCGAGCGGGAGGATGCGGCCAGAAAGGTGGAGCGTCTCATGCGCAAGGTGGCTGCCGCCAGCCTGCTGAGCCGTCGCATCGGCGAAATATTCGACGGCATCATCACCGGCGCTTCGCCCAAAGGCACCTACGTTCGACTGCTGAAATTTCCCGCCGAAGGCATGGTGGTTCACGGCGCGCAGGGAATTGACGTCGGCGATGCCGTGCGAGTCCGTCTGGCTTCGGTGGACGCGGCGAAAGGCTTCATCGATTTCGAGAGACAATGAGCCCGCTTTTTTTCACTACCTAAATTCATCGGGCAAAAGCCATTTGTCGTTGGCGCAGGCCGCGACGGCACGTGGACCCTGGCGGAAGATGGAAGCGGTAATGAAGGTCGAAAAGCAGACCTAGCGGTTTCTTCTCATCCGCCCGTTCGCCTGCCGAATGGCATCGAGCTGCCAGCTTCGGTCGTTCGTCCCAGTCACGTTCCAATCTTTCGCCTGATCATCGAAGTCAAACACCCAAAGCGCGGAGAGGGTGACGCGATTGGTTTCAATCGCAGAGAGTATCGCGGCGAACTTGGTCTTCGATTCCCCGGTGGCTGCTCCGGGCACCCCGAACTCGCCAACGAACAGCGGCTTCTTCGCCGCCTGTGCCACGGTCATGGCCTGGTCCAGCCGGCCGATGTCGCTGGCTAAATCGTAACCACGCACGGACAGCGTGTTGATGGGCGAAGGATTGTCGGTCGCGAGCACTTCGGCGAACTGTTCGCGCGTGTCGGGCTTCCAGCTTTTCTCAATCGCTTGATGCCACGCGGAAACGCGCGGGAAGGCATTTCCGCTGATGATGATTCGCCGCGGGTCGTATTTCCGAATTTCGATGGCGAATTCCCGGACGGCCACACGGATGGCCGCGTGCGTGAGCTCATCTTCCGCGCTTCGTTGCGCCGGAGTTCCGAGGCCGGGCAACACGGGAGGACGATGCTCGGACGCATTGGGCAGGTCCGCGACCAGATTGTATTCGTTTCCGAACTCCCAGCCCCAGATGGCGGGCGACGGCGAATAACGCGTTACAATCTCACGCGTATATTCACGCATGAATGCGATGGTGCGGCTGTGCGGGTCGCCCCAGCGGTTGCACGGCTCGCCGACGAGGTCCGGCACCGCGCTCATGTGCCAGAACAGGGAGGGAATCAATCCTATGCCGTGCTGCCCGGCACTTTTCACGACGCCGTCAAGCCGAGCGAAGTATTCGGACCGATTCGTCCGGTAGAGTCCCCAATCCTGGGGCCAAAAGCCGCCGGCAGAGAATCGCGCAAACGGAATCTTTCTGGCCGCCAGTTCGCGAAAGCCCGCGTCGTAGTTCGTCCGGGCGGTCTGGCCGAAGGTGCGCGTGAAGGCGTCATAGTAGTTCACTCCAATGCCGCGAAACCGAACGCCGTGCAGCAGGAGTTCGCCGCGATCGTTAATAAACAACCCTGCCGCCGCCACAACCGGCAAAACTGCGCCCATCAACAAAAGAACTCCGAGGAGCACACGAATGGCGGTGTTGACCTTTGTGCCGAGGACAGGACCTTGCAGACGGCCACCCGAGTATTCCCGGGGTTTGAGGCCGGATCCGGGTGCCGGCACGGCCTGCCCGGCAGCGTCCCAGAGCCGCTTTTCGAGCGAGGTGTCGGTGTCCTTATCCGTCGGGGCGATCCAAATCATGAGTGTGGCCGCATCGTATGCGCGAGCAGACTTTAGGCAATCGCAAAACTTTTGGAGAACAGCCGCGTCCGTGTTGAAGTTCATGGCTGGCAAAGGCGGCCCGGCGGCCGTCGCCCAGCCTGCCTGAAGGGCCACAACCCGCGACATGACGCTTGCAAAACGGCAGCGCTTGCGCTGGGATTGAGCAGGTCTTCGGACTCGAATGCAAAATGCGGCCGGAACTGAATTCAACAACAAAGGGAAACATCGAACCCATTGCACCATGAACAAATACAAATCCCGATCGATCAATCGCAGACAGTTTATTTATGACGCCGGCGTCGGCGCGGCCCTGTTCAACATTCTTCCCGGCAGTCTGCTGCGCGGAGCGGAACCCATTTCTCCCAACGAGAAGCTCAACGTGGCCGGCATCGGTGTTGGCAGCCGGGGCGGAGCGGATGTGGATGACGTGGCGAAGCTGGGCCATAACATTGTTGCCTTGTGCGACGTGGATGAAAATTACGCCGCCAAACAATTCGCCAAGTTTCCGAACGCCAAACGATTCACGGACTATCGGGTGATGCTCGACAAGCTGGGCAAGGAGATTGATGGAGTGATCATCGGCACGCCGGATCATACCCATGCCGTCATTGCGATGGAGGCCATGCGGCGCGGCAAGCACGTTTATTGCGAGAAACCGCTGGCCCATTCAATCCATGAAGTTCGCGCGCTGATGGCTGCGGCCCATAAGTACAAGGTTGTCACGCAACTCGGCAATCAAGGGCACGCCAGTGATACCATTCGCCGACTGTGCGAGTGGGTCTGGGCGGATGCCATCGGCCAGGTCCACACCATCCACGCGGGTTGTGACTCGTTTAAGAATGTATATTGTCAGATCCCCAACTTGGCGAAGTTGGATGAGCGGCACGATGTGCCCAAAGGACTTGATTACGATCGCTGGATCGGTCCGGTGCCATTCCGGCCCTATTCGCCGCTTTGGGTGCCCTGGAATTGGCGCGGTTGGATGCCGTTTGGGGGCGGAGCAATTGGCGATTGGATTTGTCATGTCGTGGATCCTTCCTTCTGGGCGCTGGATCTCGACGCGCCCGCAACCGTTCAGGCGGAGGCGACCGACTACGACCCGGCAAAGCAGGGGCTTACGTACCCCTCTGCCACCAAGATCACCTTTGAGTTTCCGGCCAAAAAGACGCGTGGTCCGGTTAAATTAGTCTGGTATGACGGCAATAACACGATTCCAAGACCCAAGGAATTTACGGCGGATGACAAACTTCCCGGCACCGGGGCGATTATTTTTGGAGACAAGGGAATGATTGTCCACGGTTCGCACGGGGGCGGCGGCTGCTATCTGATTCCGGACAACCTCATGGAGCAATACTCCGGGAAAAATGCGCCGGCGCAAAAAATCACGCGCGTCAAAGGCCACGCCTGGGATTGGGCGGACGCGATTCGCACGGGCCGCAAAGCCGGGTCCAACTTCGATTACGGTGGTCCGCTCACGCAGGTGGCTTTGCTCGGTCTCATCGCCATTCGTTTTCCGGGTCAGACGCTTGATTGGAACGACCAGCGGGCGCGATTCACGAACAACGATGCGGCCAATGCTTTCGTTCAATCCACCTATCGCAAGGGTTGGAGATTGTAAAGCGAACGGCCTCGCGGGTAGGGCTTCAATTATGGCGGAAACTAATAAAGGAAAAAATGAATGAACTTAATCTTTGGGTGCGGGTAGGCATTTTTTTGGGCATATTTACGATTCTAGCGTTATTGGAACTTTAATCGGTCGTCGTATTTTGGACGTAAAAAGTAAAAATCCTAAAAAGCCAAATTCAAATTAGGACACTACCGCCTCGCGGGTGGCCATCCGGACGAGCCGGAAATAACTGAATGGTGCCGATGGAGGGGGTCGAACCCACACGTCTGTAAAGACACTAGATTTTGAGTCTAGCGCGTCTGCCAATTCCGCCACATCGGCCACTTGGCGAAAGCATATAAGAGCCGTTTGCGAAGTAAACATGTTTGTGGGCCGCGGAGACCGAGCCGCGCTCCCAACCGACGCCCCAATCGCCCTTCCGCACCATTGCAGCCTTGCATTTTTCCGGCAGCGGCGTTGGATGAGGTCATGTNNATGTTTCCCTATATTGCATTTTCAAAAGACAAGACCTGGCAGCCGGGTCCGTATCCCGGCGTCGAACTGCTGGTGTTGCACAAGAACGAAGCGACCGGCGGCGTGACCATTCTGCGCAAGTTCAAAGCGGGCGTCACGGTGCCCGCCCACACGCATCCGGAGGCAAACGAATCAGCTTACATCCTGTCCGGCGAATGGGAGGAGTCGGGCGTTTCTCACACGGCGGGCACTTTCTTCTTCGCGCCGAAGGGCGAACGACACGGGCCGCACGTGGCAAAAACGGAAGTCATCAGCCTGACGGTCTTCGACGGGCCGCTGACGGTGGTTTGAGCACGTGCAACAGGCAGGCTGCGAGGAGAAGGTCTTCAAAAGACCGTGGCAGGCGTTAATCCAAATGAACGATGAGTTCCGCCGAAAAATCGGCGCGCTGTTTGGAAACTTCCCGCGATACCCGTACCGTTGTAGGCGTGTAAAGCTGGCCGAACCAACCTCATACTTCCAACTCGACGTGCCGATGAAAACTCGTTTGGACGCAAGAAGCGCCGCCATTTTCTTCATCTGCTCACGGTCAAAAGCCAAGGCGCGAGGCTGCCGCACCTCATCGCCGGATGACGGGGCGGCTCCAACCACCCAATCTGATTTACGAATTTCAGGTTTCTGATGCAAGCATCCCGGTATGCGTTTTTGGATTTCGGCGCTATGCAGCCGATTGGATGTTCACTTCTACTTTCATCCTTCGATCCGTCGTTCCCTTGTAAGTTCCCGTGATCGGCGGCACGTCGGCGTAATCGCGGCCCACGGCGATCTTCACGTACGTTTCGTCCGTCTGCCGGTTGTGCGTCGGGTCGAGCGCGCGCCAGCCAACGCCGGGGATGAACACCTCCGTCCAGGCGTGCGTGGCGCTGGCCTTTTCCGTTGCGAGATAACCGCTCACATACAGCGCTGGAATTTTCAGCGCGCGGCACATGCCGAGCATCAGGTGCGCAAAATCCTGGCAGACCCCGCGCCGTTCCTTCAACACGTCGCGCATGTGCGTGTGAACGCTCGTGCTGTTGGGCAGGTAGGTGAGTTGAGCGTGTACGCATTTCATGATGGCCAGCGCCGTTTGCCACGTGTCGGTCACGCTTTGGGTCGCGTCCACAGCCAGCCGCCAGGCTTCGGGCGACAGCTCCACGAACCGGCTTTCCTGCAAAAAATCAAACACCCGCGCCTCGCGCAACGCCGCGCCGATGTTGGCCAGCGGCCACGGTGTCGCGTCGTCGGCGAGTTGCGGACGCTCTTTGGCCGTCACGCGCAGGTGGCTTTCCACCAGCAGCGTATTGTGCGGCTCGGTGATTTCAAAGTGGTGGACCACGTTCGAATAAAAATCGTGATGATGCCGGAGCTGCGCCGCCGGCAGCACCTTCAACAGAAAGTGGTCCACCGTCTGCCACTCGTCCGCGAACGGTTGCAACCGCGCCTCGTTGAAACTGTCCTTCACGGGCGATGCGTAGGTGAACTGCGTGCGATGGATAATTTCCCACTTCATGCGAGAGCCCGTCATGCAACATCCAACCCCCAATGATTGGCACGGCATCGTTCTGGATGTTGGGTGTTGGATGTTGAATGTTGGATGTTTTCCTCCTTCATACCTCCGCCACGTCCACGGAAACCTTCACCAGATGGTCGCCGCCGCCGGTGAGAATGCCCGCCACCGGACTCACGTCGCCGAAATCGCGGCCATAGGCCACGGTGATGTGTTCCTCACCGGGTTGAACATTGTTCGTTGGATCGAAATCCACCCAGCCCGCGAAGGGACAGAAAACCGAGAACCACGCATGGCTCGCGTCCGCACCCACGAGCCGTTCCTTGCCTTCGGGCGGGCGCGTGCGCAGGTAACCGCTGACGTAACGCGTAGGCAAACCCAGCGAGCGCAGGCACGCGATGCCAAGATGCGCGAAGTCCTGGCAGACGCCGCGCCGCTTTTCCCAGACTTCTTCCAGCGGCGTCGCAACCGTCGTGGCCTTGGGGTCGTATTTGAAATCCGTGAAGATGCGGCGAGTCAATTCACGCGCGCCGGTGAGCAGCGGCGTGTCTTTCGCAAAACTTTCCAGCGCGTAACCGGCGAATTCCTCCGACGCGCGCACCTGCGGCGAGTCGAAAACGAACTGATACGGCTCGACCACTTCTGGCGAAACTGGGTCGCGGAACAAACGCGCCGCTTCCTCCCAAGTGGGTGACGTTTCCGGCGCAGACGGTTCTTGCGGCCGCACCGTTACGCGGCTCGTGGTGATGATTTCCAATCGTTGATGCGCTTCCTGGATGGCAAAGAAGCAAAGCCGGTTGCCGAAATAATCCTCGCGCGTCTTCCGCAAGGCGGGCTGGGGGAAAATCTTCAGGCCAAACGATTCGCGCTCCTGAGCCGCGTTCGCGCGCGGTTCCAGTCGCGCGACATGATGCGACACCGTGACTGGCGCGGTGTATTCGTAAAGCGTGCGATGGGTGATGTTGTAGGTCATGCGCCAGTGTGGCGGCGGGCGTCCCGCCTGNNTTCCTGCCGCCACCTGATCGTGCCGTCGTTGCTCATGCTTCACCTCCCCGTCCCGTCCGCGAAATGGCCGAGTGCGCGAAGTAACTCGCGGCGATGGCGTCGGAAACTTTCGGCAAATCGCGCAGCGTTTGCTGGATGAGCCGGCCCACCTTGCTTTCGTGCCAGTTCTGCTTGAGGCCGGCGAGTTCGCGCGTGTCGCCGCGTTCCAGGCGCGCGGCGCCGTCGTGCAGAATCGCGCGCCCTGAGCCGGGTTGGGCCGCGTCGCGCTCCGATGGAAGGCGCTCGAAATGCTTCTTGAGTTGATTCACCTGAAACAAAACCGAGCGCGGATTTTTGTCGTCGAGCAGAATCAAATCAAACACCGGCGCAATTTGCGGCAGCAGGCTGTAACGCGAGCGATAGGTGATGGAGCTGTCCGCGATTTCGAGCATGGCTTCGAGCACGCTTGGGTTTTCCGCGTCGGGCGAGCGCGACGTCGCGTCGAGCAGCGTGCCGAGATAAACCGCGCGTTCGATGCGCAGGCCCATGTCAATGAAACGCCACGCCTGCGCGCGCGTCATGTTCTCGCGCGCCAGACCGTGAAACGCGGCGAGGCCCAGCAACGTTTCGTTGAGTACGGCGACGGCGTCGCCCGCCAGCATGACGAGGCTGGACACGGGCATGGAAAGGCGGTCGTTGAGCCGGTTGATGACGCGCCACATGTCGCTGGAGGTACGGTCGCGGACCTGCACGGCCACGCGAAAGAGATGATCCACCGTGTTGCGCAAACTGCCCGCGCTCCCCGGATCAAAAATCGCCGCGAGCAATTCCGCCTCGAACGCTTCGGGGTTCTGGCGCAATTCGGGCTTCTTCATCACGCCGGGCAATTGTCCCTGCACTTCGAGCGTGCGCAGCAACGGCGCGAGCAGCGGCATCGCGCTGCCGGTGCGTTCGGGATTGAACCGCTGCAACGCACTGCGCAACAGCCGCGATGTGGCATCCGCGCGTTCCGAGTAACGGCCCATCCAGAAAAAATTATCCGCGAGCCGCGACGGCAGATTGTTTCCGGTGCGGCGCAGTTCGGTGGCTTGACCCGCCGTCGGCAGCAGCGTGATTTCCTCCACCGGCATTTCTGAAATAATCCACGTGTCCTTACTACTCCCGCCGCGTTGCATGGAGATGAATCGCCCGCCCGCCTCCGGCGAAACGCGCGTGAGTCCGCCGGGCATGACGTGGTAACTGCCACCGCTCGCGACCAGATAAACGCGGAGGCTGACGGACCTCGGCGCAAGCCCGCCGTCGTTCCAGGCCGGCGCGGTGGAAAAATCCACGTGCTCCTGCGCCACGAACAAATCGGGGTCGAACTGGACGTGGCGGCGCAGTTCTTCGCGCTCCTTTTCCGTCAGCGGTTTCTCCGGCTCAATCTGGATGGAGCGCGATCGGAACGCGGGCTTCACCACAAGTTTGTCGAGATGTTCGAGCACGTATTGCCGCGCGGGTTCCTGGCCGCACCACCACGTCGCGACGGACGGCAGTTTTAATTTTTCGCCGAGCATGTGTTTGCACAACCCGGGCAAAAACGCCATGAACGCCGGGCTTTGCAACAGGCCGCTGCCGAGCGCGTTGGCGATAGTGACGTTGCCCGCGCGCGCGGCTTCGACGAGGCCGGGCACGCCGAGGATGGAATCGTTGCGCAATTCGAGCGGGTCGCAGAAATCGTCGTCCACCCGGCGCAGAATCACGTCCACTTTTTCGAGACCGTTGAGCGTCTTGAGAAAAACATTATCGTCACGGACCGTGAGGTCCTGGCCCTCGACGAGCATGTAGCCGAGGTAACGCGCGAGATACGCCTGCTCGAAATACGTCTCGTTGTGCGGGCCGGGCGTGAGCAGCACCACGCGCGGTTCGTCCGTCGGGCGCGGGGCGAGTTCGACGAGCGTGCGTTGCGCGTCGCGGAAAAATCCGGCCAGGCGGTGAACGTGATTGTCGCGGAACGCTTCCGGCAGGATGCGCGACGTGACAAGACGATTCGCCAGCGCGTAGCCCGCGCCTGTCGGAATTTGCGTGCGGTCGGAAACCACCCACCAGCGTCCGTCCGGCGAGCGAGCGAGATCGGCGGCATAGAAATGCAGCAACGTATCGCCGGGCGCACGGATGCCGTGGCAGGGTCGTAGAAAATCCGGCTGCGCGAAAACGAGCGCGGGCGAAAGCCAGCGGGAGCGGATGAGTTCCTGCGCGCCGTAGCAGTCGGCGAGAATTCTGTTCAGCAACGTCGCGCGTTGAATCAGCCCCGCTTCCAGCACCCGCCATTCGTCCGGCGCAATGATAAATGGAATGGGATCAAGCTGCCACGGACGTTCCATGCCGCGTGGGTCACCATAGACGTTGTAAGCGATACCCTGCTCGTGAACGAGCCGCTGGCAGGTTTCGTGGCGGCGCTGGAGTTCCGCCGCGCCAAGTTCGTCGATCGCAGCGCGAATCTCCTCGTCGGTGATGNNGTTCGTCGAGGGATTGCGTCAAGCCCACGTAATGAGCGCGCGGGCCGCCGTCGTCCGCCAGAAATTCATCGAACGCCGCCACCCGCCGCTGGTAACTCGCCAGCAGACCGGCGGGCGCGGGCGCTGACTTCTCGGCGGCGCTTTTGGCGGTCGTTGATTGAGACTGAGACTGGATCATGTGCGTCTTGTCGCGGTTGCTCTTTTTGTTGTCCGCGTCAGACATTGCGCAAAT
>PLJQ01000297.1 GCA_003140275.1 Limisphaerales bacterium | reverse complement strand
TTACACGAGTCCCCAATCTATCAGCATGGGCGAAAAGTTAGGGACTCGTGTAACTCGTCCCTCCGAATTCATGGTTTTCAGACAGACTTACTCCTTGCCCTCCTGTCCATATTTTATCGAACGTTGGCAACCGTCTGAAAGCGCTCTGTGTCCGCGACGAAAGAAAACTTTATGAAAAAACATTGCATCGTTGGCTTAACAACATTTCTTTGGGTCACTGCTGCTCACGCCGATGGGCTGGCGGATAACATGCCGGAAAAGGTCCGCCGCGTTCCGCCACCCGGCATCGCCATTCCTGAAACCGACCGCACGGAACTCACGGCAAGAGTGGCCGAACTCGGTAAAGAGATTGAATCGCTTCGAGCGGAATTGAAGTCGAAGCCGGCGATGCTTGAGTTGTTGCCGGACGTGCAAATCTATTACAACGCGGTCCGGTATGCGCTGACTTACGACGAGTTTTACAAAACCAACCAGACGCAAGTCGCTCGTGATTTCTTGAAACAAGGTCATGAGCGCGCTCAGTCATTGCGCGAAAGCAAAGCGCCATGGACCACTGCCACCGGGCTGGTCGTTCGCGGTTACGTTTCCAAAATCGACGGCTCGGTGCAGCCGTATGGACTAGTCGTGCCACCCACCTATCAGGCTGGTTCGGGCCGGGCGCATCGGCTTGATCTTTGGTTTCACGGGCGCGGCGAAACTTTGACTGAGTTGGATTTCATGAGTGGCCGTCAAAAGTCGGCCGGTGAATTCACCCCGCCCGACGCCTTTGTGCTGCACCTTTATGGACGCTACTGCAACGGCAACAAGTTCGCGGGTGAAGTGGATGTGTTTGAAGCGTTGGAGGCCGTCCGCAAAAATTATCCGATTGATGAAAACCGACTGGTGGTACGCGGCTTTTCGCTGGGCGGCGCGGCCTGTTGGCATATCGCCGTTCATTACGCCGGACTCTGGGCGGCGGCAGCGCCGGGGGCAGGTTTTTCCGAAACGCCGGATTTTTTGAAAGTCTTCCAGAAGGAAACGCTCGCGCCAACCTGGTATGAGAGAAAGCTCTGGCATATGTATGATTGCACCGATTATGCCGTGAACCTGTTCAACTGTCCGACGGTTGCCTACAGCGGCGAAATCGACAGCCAGAAGCAAGCCGCCGACATCATGGGCAAGGCGATGGCCGCCGAAGGAATCGAGATGGTCCACATCATCGGGCCGAAAACGGCCCATAGCTATCACCCCGATTCCAAAAAGGAAATCAACCGTCGCATCGACAGCATCGCAGCGCGAGGTCGCAATCTTGTTCCTGACCACATTCGTTTCACGACCTGGACGCTACGTTACAACCAAATGAATTGGGTGACGGTAGATGGATTGGAACAACACTGGGAACGCGCGCGTGTCGAGGCCATGCTCGACGACGACAACAACAGTGTGAACGTGACAACAAAAAATGTTTCCGCGTTGACGCTCGATTTCGCACCGGGGCTTTGTCCGCTCGACAACACGCGCCCGCCAAAAGTTGAAATCGATGGCCACAAACTGACCACGCCGCGCGTGCTTTCTGACCGCTCGTGGACAGCGCATTTCCGCAAGAATGGAAAGCGTTGGGAGACCGTGGCCTCGTCCGACGATGGCACATTACGCAAGCAACACGGACTACAAGGTCCGATTGACGACGCCTTCATGGATTCGTTTATCATGGTGCGATCCACCGGCAGGCCGATGAACGAAAAAGTAGGAGCATGGGCGGCGGCGGAAATGGCTCACGCCATCGAGCAATGGAAGTTGCAATTCCGCGGTGAACCCCGTGTGAAGGACGACAATGAAATCACCGACGCCGACATTGCTTCGAGCACCCTTATTCTCTGGGGCGATCCGGCGAGCAACCAACTGCTGGCCAGAGTTGCAAACAAACTACCGATTCAATGGAGCACGTCGGAAATTCGCGTGGGCAGCCAGACTTTCACCACCGACCATCATGTGCCCGTGCTGATCCATCCCAATCCGCTGAATCCGAAACGCTACGTCGTTCTGAACAGCGGCTTCACGTTCCGCCAATACGATCAGTTGAACAATGCGCGGCAGGTGCCCAAGTTGCCTGACTTTGCCATCGTGGATGTGAGCGTACCAGTGTCCTCCCGCGCACCCGGTGGCATCGCCGACGCTGGTTTCTTCGGTGAACAGTGGGAATTGACGAAGGCAGTCAAGTGAAGGCAGAACACCAACCGCCAGTGCGATCATCCTGCAAATGTTCCCGACTTCTTCTCGACAAATCGGAAAGCAAGAAATAATTTCCAAGTTATGAAAGGAATTAGGCCGCTTTTACTACTTCTTTTTTGCGTCCTTATGATAAGTCAAAATGGGTGCAAACCGCGCGACCGAACCCTCGAAGGGCAAGTCTTCATCGTAACTCGTGCCTCCGAAAATATGAAACTTGGATTGGTCGAAGTTCTTATAATTGACGAGAAGGCAGTCACAGAATTTGCAGCAAGAAAACAAGCAGAGTTTGAAAAGGCAAAAGCCCGTTTCGAGGCGGAGTTGGCGGAGTTTGAGAAGGGAAAAGCCCGCCTCGCGACCAATGTTTTTCTAGCTCAAGGAGAATTGACTGTAGCTCAAAAAGACTTGGATAACTTCAAGACTACACTTTTAACGAATCCCAAATACCTGAAAATGAAGGAATTAGAGAACACACTCACTGCGGAAATTCGGACAGTAGGATTTCAAGTCCAGCCGTTTCTGAGTTCGT
>PLJQ01000250.1 GCA_003140275.1 Limisphaerales bacterium | reverse complement strand
TGCCGGCAGGCAGGGAGGAGAGGATCAAGGTCAAGACGAACATCAAACCATTTTCGTCTTCGCTCCGGGCGTGAAGCCCCTTCCTTGCCCACTTAAAACAGCGGAGAACCAGAAGGCGTGAGAATCAAACGCAAACAACTCAACGCGGGTTGGGCTCACGCTTATTTACTCCATGTGTTGGGCGTCGAAATTTACCTGCGCCGGCCCGGCAGTGGCAACCTCCCACCCGGCATCAATTTTGGATAACACGGTAATACCGTGCCGGAAGGTTGTTCGCATTTGTATCGGTAAATTCAAACAGGCCGTTTCCCTGATCCGTGGCGGTCCCGATACCGGTCCACGAGGTCAGGTTGGTGGAGCCTTGGATCGTGTAGTTTAGCCCGACCGCCCCGATAAATTGAAGGTGGAAGCTGCCGTCTAACATTCGTCCATAGGAAGTGAATTGGGGCCGGATCTGGGAAACCCGAAGCTGGATTGAAGTTTCGCCTGGAATGTATGGATCAGTGCCCGTTTCCCAAACCACGACGTAATAACTGACGCCATTCGTGAGCGCGAGTGTGAGCACCGACCGCAAGTTCAGGTCGGCGTTGTTCCCTCCGCAAGCCGGCCCGTTGTCGTTGCAAGCCACGCGCGTGAGCGGCCCCCCGCAACCGCCTGAAGAAGTGTAAATGCCGATCAATGTGTCATACACCGTCGTGGCGGTATTGGTGCAGGTTGAAAATTCGTAGGCAGCCGTTGTGCCCGGCGTGAATTTATACCAGACGCTGCGCGTGAATTGGGATTGGCAGGTTGGCGCGGGCGGGTCAGTTGTCGTGGTCGCCAGGGTGGTGTCCGCCACCGAAGTCAAATGAGGAAACGGTCCGGCGGCCGGGATCACTTCCGCGCCCGCACACGTGTCGTTGGTTGGAGCGACGGGTTGGGAAACCCGCAGTTGGACCGTTGTGCCGCCAAATGGATCAGCGGTCGAACTTACCCAAACCACGACATAATNNAGACATAATAGGTCACGCCGCTCGTCAGGCTCGTCGAAATGGCAGACTGAAGATCACCAGAATCATCGTTGCAAGCAAACTCGGTGAACGGGCCGTTACATCCTCCCGTTGAGGTGTAAATGGCCATCACAGTATCATTCACCGTTGTGGCTGTATCTTCACTGACGGAGAGCGTGTAAAGCGCCGTGCTCGGCGGCGTGAATTCATACCAGATGCTGCGCTCAACGCTCCCGATGAAGCAGGATGGCAAAGGCGGATCGTTTGTGGTGGTGGCGTCCCTGACATCGACGATTGAGGAATAATAGGGAAATGGGCCGGCCGTCGGAATTACTTCGGCTCCAGCGCAAGTGTCATTCGGAGGCGGAGTCGCCCATGCAACCGGCAAGCAGGCAAGTGAGGCAAGCCAGACGACAACGCCAATGGGAGCGGGTTTGAAAAGTAGTGGCAGGCCTCCCGGCCTGCCGTGGAGGGCGGCATCTTGCCGCCCGGAAAAATCACCCACATTGCGGAACCACTCAGATTTAACCGGCTCATTCGTGGTTTCGAGGTTTTTTCCGTCGGGCTGGAAGCCCAACTCTACGTCAGCCAAGATGGCTGACGCTACAGTTTTCAAACAGTCTCCAAGTCCGGTCTTCACAAATCATTGTGTGCGGTTGGCGAGGCCAATTATTGCTCGTCATTGTCCCCGCCTGAACCCGACGTTATCACAGCATCAATGATGACCTGAGCGGCGTTGATCAGGCTGTCCGCCAGTGCCTGATCCAGCGGTACAATCCGGGCGCGAACCTTGTCCTGGAACGCCTCGAGCCGATGTTTCCCAGCCTGGAAGCGGCCATCATCAAAGGCCGCGGCACTCGCCTTCAATGCCGCAACCAGCGGCCTTTGGTTCTTTCGCAACAGATGGGCCTCATTCACCATCGAGATCAAGATGCCCACCGACTGCGCCGGCGTGATCACTTCCACCACCAACGTGTTCGTGCCCGTCTCCAACCCGTCGCTGACCGCCAAAGTGATGGTATGCGTGCCAACCTCCAAAACATTCGTAGCCAGCACACCCGTCGCAAGGACGTTGGTGCCTTCCAACCACGAGTAGTGCAGCACATCATTCTCCACGTCCGTGGACAGCGACCCGTCCAGAACCACGGTGGCATTCGTGTTGTTGGGGGCAATCACCACCAAGTTCGTCAGACCGGGGAAGTGCGCCAGGGGCGATACCGTGGCTCGGGCGACCGGCGCGTCATTGATCGAAATGACATTGATGCTGACCATCGCCGCGGCCGAGTCCACATGACCATCGTTCACCTTGAAGGTGAAGCTGTCCGGCCCGAAGTAACTTGTATGCGGTGTGTAGGTCAGGTTGGGCGACGTGCCGCTCAGCGTGCCCTGCGACGGCGGCAATACCGTGTACGTCAACGCATCCCCATCCACGTCCGACGCCACCAGGGTGATCGCGACGGAAGCGCCTTCGTTCACGCTGACCGACTGCGAGCCGGCCACCGGCGGGTGATTCACATGGAGAACACTGAGGTTGACCGTGGCCGGCGGAGAATCGACCAGACCATCATTGACTTTGAACGTGAAACTGTCGGGACCGACATAATTTGTAACCGGTCGATACACGAGATTGGGCGCGGTACCGGTCAGTTGTCCGTGCGCCGGCAAACCAACAACCGTGTAGCTCAACGCATCGCCGTCCGCGTCCGAACCGGTCAGCGTGATGGGCAGGAGCGTATCCTGGTTGACCGCGAGGGATTGCGGATTGGCCACTGGAACGCGATTGACCGTCAACATGGCGTTGGAACTGGTGATGGAATCAAAACCATTGCTCACCACCACACTGTAGCTGCCCGCGTTGCTAAACTGTGCATTGCTCAACGTGAGCGAGGAATTGGTGGCCCCGCCGATGTTCGCCACGCCAAACCGCCATTGATACCGCAACTGCGGAGTGCCGTCCGCCGTGACCATAAAGGTTGCGTTCTGGCCTTCCGTGACCGTCTGACTGACGGGCTGCATCGTGATCGACGGAGGCATCGCACACTTGCCCGCGCTGGCGGCGTTGTAGATCGATTGGATTTCGCCCACCGATAGCGCCCGACTGTAAATGGAGAGTTCATCCAACAGACCCGTGTATGGCTGCGTGCCGTCCACTCCAACGCACGGCCCGCTTCCAGCCAGAAAATCCGCACTGTTGTTAATGATCGTAATCCCGGGCGTCGAATTCGTGTAATCCAAAACGCCGTCAATGTACATCGTAATCGTAGTGGTGTGCCGAACCACGGCAATGTGATGAAACACCCCGTCATTGACACTCCGATTGGAGGGCCGACTGTTAACGTTGTTCCCGCTCGCGTCCGAAGCCATCTCCAGTTGCAACTTGCCACCCGAGAGACGCATATCGAAGAAGCTGGAAAGACCGCAATTACCCCACTTCCCTATGACCGGTTCGATCCGGGTCGTACTGGTCTTGAGCCAATACTCAATCGTGAAATCGTTCGTCCCAAAATTGCCCACTGTGTTGCCGAAGGAAATATAATCATTCACCCCGTCAAAGCTGAACGCCTGCCCCACCTTGCCCGGAGCAAAGGAAGCGCCGTTTTGCAGCGTCCCATTCGCTCCACCCGCGCTGTCATTGGCATTGCCCTCTCCCTGCCACCAGTTTACCAAGCCAGACGGCGGTGGAACACACGCAGGAGGCGGTGGCGGTGCCGGACACTTGCCGGCGCTGGCGGCGTTGTAGATCGATTGAATCTCACCAAGCGTGAGCGCCCGACTGTAGATGGAGATCTCATCCAACTGGCCGGTGAACGGAGAGGTTCCATCAACTCCCACACAGACACTTCTGCCCGCCGTCAGGTTGGCGCTGTTGTTGATCCGCGTAATTCCCACAGAGTTATTGGACACATCCAGAGTTCCATCGATGTAGAACGCAAGGTTGGTGCCCTTGCGCACGTACGCCACATGATGGAACACCCCGTCATTCACATTCCGTCCGGAGACAATCACATTGGCGTTGTTCCCACTCCCATCGGAGAACATTTCCGATTCCAAGTGGCCCGTGACATTGCCGCCAATCCGAATCGTCCACATGCTCGATACGCCGCACGTCGGCCATTTCTCGATGATGGATTCGATGCGGGCCGCGGTCGTCCTGATCCAGAAATCAATCGTGAAATCGTTCGTGTCAAAATTGCCGGCGGTGTTGCCGAACGAAACAGAATCATTGACACCGTCAAAACTGAATGCCTGCCCCACCTCACCCGCAGCAAACGTGGCCCCATTTTGCAGCGTCCCATTCGCTCCATCCGCCGCATCATTCGCGTTGCCTTCAGCAGGCCACCAATGCGTTAAGCCGGACGGCGGCGGCACACAAGTTGGCAATGCAGGCGTCACCGACACGTTATCCAGCAACACATCCACTCCTACCGTCGCCGAGGAAGTGTCCGTAAAGATCAAGGTCGAGTTCGTCGTCGCCGCCGTAAACGTGAAAGTCTGTAGCGAACCGTAACTTTGAGTATTCGGCGCGACTGCGGTCAATGAACCCAACACTCCGCCCGTGCTCGATTTTGCCTCGGCCAACAAACTCATGGTCGCGCCGCCCGGCCCGAACCGACCAACATAAAAGCCAACGGTATAAGCCTGCCCAATGCTCGTTGCGAACGTCTGTGAAAGGGTAGCACCGGGTGGGGTGTCGCCACTATCGAAATCAAGTTGTTGAGCACCGTCCACTGGATTGACTACTCCACCGGCAGGTCCGTTAATGAACGAGACCGTTCCCGGGCCGCCCAGTAACCAACCGGTGATGTTGGTGGAACCACTCGGAAGTGCATGGCCACCCGATGAGACGACAGGCAATTCAAAGCTTCCGTTCGTAAAAGGCCCGACCGGAGGCGGAGGCGGCGAACCTGGCATCACCGACACATTATCCAGCAACAGATCTACTGACACAGTGGCCGAAGAAGTATCGGTCAGGGTTAAGGTCGAGTTCGTTGTGGTCGCCGTAAAGCTGAACGTTTGCGCGGGCCCATAACCGGGTGAACCCGGCGCAACGCCAGTCAACGACCCAAGCAGGGTGCCACCACTCGATCTCGCTTCAGCCAACGCACTCATGGTGCCACCACCGCTACCGATGCGCCCTACATTAAAACTCACCGCGTAGCTTTGACCCACGACCGTGCTGAACATTTGCGAAATCGAGCCGCCTACAGGTCCATCGCCACCGTTGAAACCGATGTACTGCGCTCCGTCAATCGGATTAACACCCAATGCCGGACCATTCTGCAAACGAACCACTGCGCCTCCAACCGTCCATCCACTGATCACAGTCGAGCCAGGTCCCAAATCCTGACCCGTACCGGCTGCCAATGCCGGTAACTCAAAGCTTCCGTTCGTAAAAGGCCCGACCGGAGGCGGAGGCGGAGGCGGCGAACCTGCAGTCACCGACACATTATCCAGCAACAAATCCACTGACACAGTCGCTGAAGACGTGTCCGTAAAGGTCAAGGCCGAGTTCGTTGTGGTCGCCGTAAAACTGAACGTCTGTGCGGCCCCATAACCAGGTGAACCCGGCGCAACGCCCGTCAAAGACCCAAGCAGGGCGCCACTGCTGTCTCTCGATTCAGCTAGGAGACTCATGGTGCCGCTGCCGCCACCAGTGCGCCCTACGTTAAAACTCACCGCGTAGGTTTGACCCACGGTCGTGCTGAACGTCTGCGAAATCGCGCCGCCTACAGGCCCATTGCCACCATTGAATGAAATCTGTTGAACGCCATCCACTGGACTCACGCCAAAGGCCGGCCCATGTCCTAAGGCCACGATCCCGGAGCTGCCCACGGTCCATCCCGTGAGCAATGTTGAACCCGACGGCAAATTCTGGTTGGCAAGGGAAGGTATCTCGAAACTGCCGTTGGTAAACGGGCCCACCACTGGAGGCGACACCGGCAGGCACTTGCCGGCGCTGCCCGCGTTGTAGATGGATTGGACTTCGCCCGCCGTCAGCGCTCGACTGTAAATGGAGATCTCATCCATCTGGCCAGTGAACGGCGACGTTCCATCACTTCCCACACAAACACTTCTACCCGCCGTCAGGTTGGCCGCGTTGTTGAGGGTCGTGATACCTGCCGTTGACCCTTGAACGTCGAACGTACCATCGATATAGAACGAGAGATTGGTGGCTTGCCGCACGACGGCTACATGGTGAAACACTCCGTCGTTGATAGCCCGCACGCAGAAAATTGAGTTGACGTCGTGTCCAGCGGCATCGGACATCATTGCCATTTCCAACCGGCCGGCCGCACCCCACGGTCCCGCTCCGCGCATCCGTATTTCCCAAAAGCTCGATACGT
The DNA here is from genome assembly GCA_003140275.1 of Limisphaerales bacterium. Lineage (GTDB taxonomy): Bacteria > Verrucomicrobiota > Verrucomicrobiia > Limisphaerales > PALSA-1396 > PALSA-1396. The sequence continues at coordinate 2,746 of PLJQ01000250.1, read as the reverse complement.
CACAAACCGGCCATTTTTCGATCACCGACGCGTACGTGGCCGCTGTGGTCTTGATCCAAAACTCAATGCTGAAGTCGTTCGTCCCAAAATTGCCGGCGGTGTTGCCGAAGGATACATAATCATCCACCCCGTCAAAGCTGAACGCCTGCCCCACCTCACCCGCGGCAAACGTGGCCCCATTTTGCAGCGTCCCATTCGCTCCATCCGCACTGTCATTGGCATTGCCTTCTCCCTGCCACCAGTTTACCAAGCCAGACGGCGGCGACAAACATTGTGAAACGGGATTAACCGATACATTATCCAGCAACACATCCACGGCTATGGTGGCCAGCGAAGTGTCCGTAAAGGTCAGCGTGGAGTTCGTTGTGGTCGCCGTAAAGCTGAACGTTTGCGCGGACCCATAACCGGGTGAACCCGGCGCAACGCCCGTCAAAGACCCAAGCAAGGTGCCACCACTCGATCTCGCTTCTGCCAGCAGACTCATGGTGCCACCGCCGCCCCCGGTGCGCCCCACATTAAAATTCACGGCATAGGATTGGCCTACAGTGGTGCTGAACGTTTGGGAGATGTTCGCTCCCGGACTCGCATTGCCACCGTTGAAATCCAGGTACTGCACGCCGTCAACCGGGTTAACACCCCCGGCAGGACCATTCTGCAAACGAACCACTGCGCCTCCAACCAGCCATCCATTGACCGCAGTCGAGCCCGGGGCCAAATCCTGACCCGCACCCGCAGCCAGCGCCGGCAACTCGAAACTCCCGTTCGTAAAAGGCTGAGCGCGCAAGATGGATGGTGCGCAGATCGCCAATAGGATGCCGACGATGACAATCAGAGGTTTGGTTCGCGAGGTGGTTCGCATAAAGAGGTGGTCTCCCGATTGTTAAATTAACTTAATGGAGCACGCTCCATGGTGGTGGAATAGTTATTAGCTTTTGCCAAGTTGGAACAAGTGTTGCATTAATTAGCCTGAAAAATCAAGCTAATAAATGGAAAATCTTTTCCTGGCTGGGACGATGGATGAGCGGGGCTTTGCCAATGGCTTTTGTCGCCAAATTCGGGTGAAAACCGGTAATTGTCGAAGGACGCGCGGTAGGGCCTATCTGACCACCCCGGAGGGACGAGTTACACGAGTTCCCATTTGTTCCAAGAATAGCCAAAACAGTCAGGGACTCGTGTAACTCGTCCCTCCGACCACAAGGTTTGGAGACACGTTGGGAGACGGTTCGGAAGAGCTTCCGATCTGTGTTCATCTGCGTCTATCCGTGGTTAAGAACTCTCTTCAACGGCATGGTTCCGGATTGGAGCATGTGCGGAAACCGCAGCCGACGACGAGCGGATTGTACCGTTCGGTGTCCACGCTTTAGCGTGCGTTGGTCGTGCTTGCCGGCTAAAGCCGGGACACCAAACGGCTTTTCCGCACACGCGCTGAAGAAAATTATTCAATCTCGGATGCAACTTGCCGGGTGATTTCCTCTCCAATGGCCAGGGAAGCCGTCGCGGCCGGACTCGGAGCGTTCAAGACGTGCAACGCGTTGGCTCGTTTCACGAAGCAAAAATCCTGCACCAGTTCGCCACCGGGCGACATCGCCTGGGCGCGGACTCCGGCACCGCCGGTTTCCAAATCCTCCTGGCGAATTTCCGGCACCAGTTTTTGCAACGACTCGCAAAAGAGCCGGCGGCTGAACGAACGCTTCAGTTCTTCCCAGCTCATCCGTTTGTGTTTGGCCAGGAACCGCCACAGACCGGGAAACGTCAGCGCGTCAAACAAGTCGGTCAGATTGACATCGGTCTTGCGATAGCCTTCCCGCGCAAACGCCAGAACGGCATTGGGGCCGGCTTCGATGCCGCCGTGAATCAACCGCGTGAAATGAACTCCGAGAAATGGAAACTTCGGATCGGGCACCGGATAAATTAAATTGCGGACCAGGTGCTGCCGTTCCGTTTTGATTTTGTAATATTCCCCGCGGAATGGGACGATCCTCACTTCCCGCTTTTCGCCGGCCAATTCACTTACGCGGTCACAGTGCAAGCCGGCGCAGTTGATCAAAAAAGCCCCCTCAAAGTCGCCGACGGTCGTCTGTGCAATCCAGCCATTCGCGCTCGAACGCAATGCCGTTACCTTTGCCCCCGTGAGCACTTTCCCCTCGCACGCCTGGATTTCATGAAGCAATGCCGCGCAGACTTTGGGGTAATCCACAATCCCTTCCTGCGGCACGCGCAATGCCGCCACACCGCCCACGTGCGGTTCGATCTCCCGCATTTGCTCCCGGTTGAGGAGTTTTAAGCCTTGCAAACCGTTCTGGTTGCCCCGGTCGTGCAAGTCGTGGAGCCGCGGCAGTTCGGATTCGTTGGTTGCGACCACCAGCTTGCCGCAAATCTCGTGCGGAATGTCATGTTCGCGGCAGAAGGCCACCATCTTTTGGATCCCGGAGACCGCCAACAACGCCTTGGTCGAACCGGGTTTGTAATACAGCCCGGCATGCAAAACCCCGCTGTTGTTGCCGGTTTGATGACGGCCGACCGCGTCCTCCTTCTCCAACACAGTGACCCGCGCGGAGGGACAACGCTGCGCCAGTTTCAGGGCGGTGGCCAATCCAACAATCCCACCGCCGATTATGATGATGCGTTTATGAGACATTTCTAGATTCAGTTTGATAAACCTGGCTGGGATGGTTATGCGAGCGGGCGGGCAGGTCAAGTGTTCCGTGGTGATTGGTTAGTGCAAGTAGCGGCGGGCCTCCCGGCC
>PLJQ01000298.1 GCA_003140275.1 Limisphaerales bacterium | reverse complement strand
AGCCGCTCTTCGGCGACAACGGCTCGGGCATGCACACCCACATCTCGCTTTGGAAAGACGGGAAGCCGCTCTTCGCGGGCAATGGCTACGCGGGATTGAGCGACATGGCACTGTTCTTTATCGGCGGAATTTTGAAACACGCGCCGGCCCTGACCGCGATCACCAACCCGACGACAAACAGCTACAAGCGGCTCGTCCCCGGCTTCGAAGCGCCGGTCAATCTCGCCTACTCCGCGCGGAATCGCTCCGCCGCGATCCGCATTCCGACCTACTCGGCGAATCCGAAATCGAAACGCATCGAATTCCGCACTCCGGATGCGGCGGCTAATCCGTATGTCGCCTTTTCCGCCCTGCTCCTCGCAGGCCTCGATGGAATCCAAAACCGGATCGATCCCGGCGATCCGCTCGACAAGAACCTCTACGAACTTCCGCCGGAAGAATTAGCCGGCGTGCCGAGCGTGCCGGATTCGTTAGGCGGAGCGATCGCGGCGCTGGCGGCCGACCATGCCTTTCTCCTCCGCGGCGATGTTTTTAACGCCGACTTCATCACCAATTGGATCGAGATGAAGCAGAAGGAATACGACGCGCTGCGGCTCCGCCCGCATCCGTTCGAGTTCCAGATGTATTACGACGTCTAACGACCCGGGGTAAATCGCCTTGCAACCCGGGGCGATGGGCGGATGTTAGCTTTCATCATGCACTTCCTCGCCTTGCTCTCTAATTTTGGCGGCCCGGACCTGATCATCATTCTGCTCATCGTCCTCGTGCTCTTCGGCGCGAAGAAGCTGCCGGAACTGGCCAAGGGCCTGGGCCAAGGCATCAAGGAATTCAAAAAGGCGACGCGCGATGTGACCGAAGAGATCCATAGCGCAATGGACGACGACTCGTCGAAGCCCGTCAACTATCCTCCGCAAAAGAAACTTCCGGAGGAAGGTTCTTCGGCCGCCGCGCCCACCGTGCCTCAGTCCTCCGAGCATAAAGCCTGATAATTTTTTCCTGACGCAGTTTTTGCCATGGCAACTGAGCCCGATGAGGTGCGTACCGTTGTCGAAGAGGACGACGGTGGCGGGCCGGTCAAATCCTTCCTCGAACACCTCGAAGACTTCCGCTGGGTATTAATCAAGAGTGGGGCCACGGTTTTCGTGGCGATGCTACTCTGCCTGATCGCGGGCGATCATGTGGTAGCCATCATAAAACGCCCATTGGAGAAGGCCCAGACGAGGTATTCCAAGGATGACTACATTGGCGTTGCCTTGCTTGGCACGAACCGGCTGGCGACCTATCACCTGGACAAAAGCCAGCAAGCAGTGCTCGGGCTCACCGCCAACCATTTCGTGGCGATCCATGCTGATCTGCAGCCGGCCACGAACGGAACCAATGTGGAACTTAAACTGTGGCTGGACACCAGCCCGGTCGCGGAAAAGCTCGCCAAGAAAGTCAATGTGGACCTGAACACACTTAGCCCGGCGGGCGGGTTTTTTGTGGCGTTTCAAGTTGCGGTTTATGGCGGACTGGCGCTGGCCTCGCCATTCATTTTCTATTTCATCGCCCAATTTATTTTTCCGGCCCTCAGGATTAAAGAGCGGAAATATATCAACCGCGGCCTGGGTTTTGCCATACCGCTTTTTATGATCGGCGTTACCTTTTGTTATTGCCTGCTCATGCCCATCGCCCTGGCGGCTTCGCAGATTTATTCCAACTGGCTCGGCTTTTCGGCGAATATGTGGCGGGCAGAGGAATACATCAGCTTTGTCTGCAAATTCCTGCTTGGGATGGGGCTGGGGTTTGAAATGCCGGTGGTGATTCTCGTGTTGGTCAAAATCGGGGTCTTGAACTACCACATGCTTTCCAAAGGCCGCCGTTATATGATCGTGATCAACCTGGTTCTGGGCGCGTTGCTGACCACGCCGGAAGTCCTCACGCAAGTCATCATGTTCATCCCGCTGCAAGTCCTCTACGAAATCAGCATCTGGATTGCCTGGTATTGGGAACGGCAGGAGCGCAAACGCCAGGAGACGGATGGCGGCGAAGTTCCGTAAAAAGCTTTGTGAAATCCCTCTTTACAAGTCGGTGAATTGCGTTACGCTTTTCTCAACAAATTAAAAAATATGCGCGCTTCCCTCTTTTTTCTTTCGTCGGTGTTGACGCTTACACTGTTTTCCGCCGGGTGCGCGGGGCCGGAACAAAAGTTCGGGCGCGGCGTCAATAACCTTTTTGAAATTGTGCGGATTGGTGATCTCCGTCGCACCGTCGAACAAACCGCCATGACCGACGGACCGGACACGGCCTACACCGGCGGTTTTGTCAAAGGTTTTAACCGCAGCATCACGCGCACCTTCGTGGGGCTTTATGAGGTGGTGACTTTTCCAATTCCGTCGTACGACCCGGTGCTGACCCGTTACCTGACCCCTAACTCGGTGTATCCAGACAGCTACCAGCCGAACTTGATCGCCGATCAGGTTTTCGCGCCTGACACTTCACTGGGTTTTGCGGGCGGTGATGTGGCGCCGATGATTCCGGGCAGCCGTTTCCGCATCTTTGACAACTAGCCTTTGATATTGGCGATTGCGCGCCCCGCGCCAACATTTCGATGTTGGCGCTTTTTTATTTTGATGACGCTGGAACGAACATCGCCCTGCAAAGTCAATCTCCTGCTCAATATCCTGGGCAAAAGATCGGATGGCTTTCATGAACTGGAAACCGTGATGCACCCGGTCAACCTCTGCGATCAGCTTTGCTTCACGCGTCAGGGCCAAGGCATCCAATTGACTTGCAGCGAACCGACCTTGCCGACCGATTCCTCAAATCTGGTGCAGCGCGCCGCGGCGGCCTTCTTAATGGCTGCCGGTATCACCGAAGGTGTGCGCATACATTTGGAAAAACGAATTCCATTGGCCGCCGGTTTGGGTGGCGGAAGCGGCAACGCAGCGACCACACTTTTGGGCCTGAACGCGCTTTTTGGGCAACCGCTGGCACAAATCCGACTGGCAGAGCTGGCCGCGACAATCGGTTCGGATGTCCCATTCTTTTTGCAAAGTCAACCCGCGCTGGCCACCGGGCACGGAGAAACAATTCAGCCGCTTGATTTTTTTCCGGCCCTGCGCGACACGTTCCTCCTGCTCGTTCATCCGGGGTTTGGAATTTCCACGGCCTGGGCGTATCAGCAACTGCCGCGTTTTCCGGCAGCCTTGAATGGCCGGCCTGGTCGCGCAACCAGGTTGATTTCGTTACTGCAGACGACAAATCTCGCGACGGCAGGCCCGGCTTTTTACAATTCGCTTGAGTCCCCTGCGCTGCACAAATACCCGCTGCTGGCACTGTTCCAGGAATTCCTGCGCGATCACGGCGCATCGGCCACGCTAATGTCCGGCAGTGGTTCAACCACGTTGGCGTTGCTAAAGGGAGAAACCGCCGCCAATAAGTTGGCGGACAAGTTCAGACAAAAATTCGGAATAACCTGCTGGACGGCGGTCGTTCCGCTTTGAACCAACCGGGCGGTCCTCCTGCCATTGAGCGCGTCTTTGGCCGGGTGACCCGGCGGGTGGGTCTGGGAACTGCAGCCTTTGGTTGTTCTTTGTCGGGGTCATTATTTACTCTTTGGACTTTGGACGGATTTCTCGGACTCGGACATTTTGGATTTTATTTTCTCCCAGCGGCGGTCCCAATCCTCCCAGCTCGTTGTCCACGCCTCGCCGGTCAGTTTTTTACACGCCGCCGCCAGCACTTTTTCCACAACCTCAAGTTGCGACTGCACATTTTGTTTTTCGCCCCACTTTAGATATGCTTCCAGCAGGCTCAGCCGGTTGTCCGGAAAATCGGGACTCAATTCAACGGCCTTCTGGAGATGCTGCCGCGCTTTGTTGCGATTGCCGACGCTCATCGGCCAACCCGGAGCATCCAGGTAAAGCAGACCAAGGCCTCGCTCCGGCCCCGCGAAATCAAAACCGGCGTCGAAGCCGCGCGCCGCCTTGAACTCCCGCTCCATCTCATCGACAATTTTCAATGCTCCCAATTTTTTTGTTTGCGCCAGTTGACCCAGATTCATCGCGAGGTAGTAGTGGCCCGCTGCCAGTTTCGGGTCACGCGCCACGGCTTGGTGGCCGGCGGTGATTCCCAGTACCGCAATTTCCGCCCGCTGCGTATGGTTGGTGGCGAATTCCGCCCAGTCAAAACAAGCGCGCGAAAAATGCCAGCTGGCCTCGGTCTGGTTCGTTTCCCGCTGGTAACGCACTTGTGCTTCCTGAAAAATTCGTGCGGGCCGTTCCCTGAGGTCGGTTGGTGCCTGCGTTTGCGCATTGACATGCGGCGCAAGGTTGTAAAAGCCGAACAGAAGCAGAAAAGTGAAAACAGGCGGGTGCCGCCGCCGTAAAGCCCGCGAATAAAAGACAGAATTAATTGTTGCCAACATCATGACCTGGTCTATCATCCCCGAAAGTGCGATTACATTGGAAAATCCTGAAATTTGCAATCATTCTGGTTTTTGCGTTGTTGGGGACCGGCTGCAGCGGCATTAACGCGTCTCGCAGCGTCTCCCCGGCTACTTTTTTATTGCCGGGGCTGATGCAAACAAGCCCGCAGCCTTCGCAGCCCGAGATGACTGTTCCGCAATTGGAGACGGTTAAACAGGTAGCTCAAGCTCAATAATCCTATGCGATTTCCACTCGCGTTGACGGCGAAGATCGCCCGTCACATCATTAAACACAAACTGCGGCGCACGCCGAAATTTGCGTTGGTGCTGCAACTCGAACCGCTCCACACCTGCAATTTGACATGCACCGGCTGTGGTCGTATTCGCGAATATTCCACGTCGCTCAAAGACATGGTGCCCCTGGAGAATTGTCTTCAAGCCGCGATGGATTGCGACGCGCCGATGGTTTCCATCTGCGGCGGTGAACCGCTCATTTATCCGAAGATCGAGGAACTCGTCGCCGGGTTGCTCGAACAGAAGCGCATCATCTACATTTGCACCAACGGCATGTTCATGCGGAAGAAGATGCGCGACTACCTCGCGGCTATTTACCATTCATCCAATCCGTCTCATGAATCGTATCTCACCCGCCTGCTCGCCGGGAATCTGATCACCGAAAAAGAAGCCGAAGCCATCCGCCACGCCGACGCCGCTGCGCACAGCAAGGTTGTCATCCGGCCCACGCAATGGATGTATTGGAACGTTCACGTGGACGGACTGGAATTCACGCACGACCTGATCGTCGAACGCGAGGGCGTGTTCAAGGAATGTGTCGCCGCCATTAAGATGGCGAAGATTCTTGGCTTTCAGACCGCCACGAACACGACGGTCTATAAGGAAACGGAGGTGCAGGAGTTGGAGGACATGTTTGGTTTCCTCTCGTCGCTGAACGTGGACGGCCACACGATTTCGCCCGGCTACGAATATGACGCCGCCAAAAAGGACATGGTCAAGCGCCTGGGCAGGCAGCCGGAAGATTTCTTCCTCACGCGGAAGATGACCCGGCAAAAATTCGCGAAGATTCAGGAGTGGGGCGAGAAGTTCACCATCTTCGGCACGCCGGTGTATCAGGAATTCCTCGCCGGCAAACGCGAGTTGACCTGCACCGCCTGGGCGATTCCCACCTACAACGTCAAGGGCTGGAAAGCTCCGTGTTACCTGATGACCGACGGCCATTACGACGGCTACCAGGAAATGCTTGCGAAAGTGCAGTGGGACAAATACGGCGTCGTGGACGGCGTTGCCCGCGACCCGCGTTGCGAGAACTGCATGGTCCACTGCGGGTACGATCCCAGCGGCGCGCTTGGCACGAATTATCAGCGCGGCGACAACTGGAAAAATTTCAAATACAACTTCGGCGCGAAGCCGAAGCCGTATTATGCGGGCCGCAACGTGCAAGCGTTCAATGGCGTTTCGATTGGCAAGGGCCACCTGGCGCCCGCCGCGGCTGCATTGAAATCAGCCGGCCTGACGCAGGAGGGCGCCGACTCGGAATTCTACATTCGCCAGATGCAGCAAACAGGAGCGTCTTTGAACCATGTCAATGGCGGTTGCGGCAACGGCGACACCTCGCAGCGCGACGAGTTGTTGGCGAAAATTGGCGCCAATAAAGACGCTTAAGGCCGGTCATTTTCAGGATGAAGACACTTTACCTCTCCCCTCCTTCATTCGACGGCTTCGATGGCGGCGCCGGCGCGCGCTACCAGGCGCGCCGCGAAGTCACCAGCTATTGGTATCCGACCTGGCTCGCGCAACCCGCCGCGCTCACGCCCAATTCGCGCCTGCTCGATTGCCCGCCGCACGACATTGACGTGGCCAAGTGCCTCGCCATCGCGAAAGATTTCGATCACGTCATCATCAATACCAGCACGCCGTCGCTGAAGAACGATTGCAAGGTCGCCGAAGCCATCAAAGCGCAGAAGCCCGATACGAAGATCGGTTTTGTCGGCGCGCACACAATGGTGTTGCCGACCGAAACGCTCAAGGCGTCGCCCGCGATTGACTGGGTGGGCCGGAAGGAATTTGATTTCACCTGCAAAGAAGTTGCCGAAGACCGTGACCTCGCGACGATTGCCGGGCTTTCCTACAAAGACAAGGATGGCAAGATCAAACACAACCCCGAGCGCGAGATGATCCAGAACATGGATACGCTCCCGTGGGTGGCTGACGTTTACAAGCGCGACCTCCAGATCGAGAAATATTTCATCGGCTACCTGCTGCACCCCTACATCAGCATGTACACGGGGCGCGGGTGCCCGGCGCAATGCACCTTCTGCCTCTGGCCGCAGACCATCGGCGGACACAAATACCGCGTGCGCTCGCCGCAAAACGTCGCCGACGAAATGGCCTACATGAAGAAACTCTTCCCGCACGTGCGCGAATTCTTCTTCGACGACGACACCTTTACCGCGAACCTCCCGCGCGCCCGCGAAATCGCGAAAAAGCTCGGCCCGCTCGGCGTTCATTGGAGTTGCAACAGCCGCGCGAACCTCGATTACGACACCATAAAAAGTTTCAAGGACAACGGCCTCCGCCTGTTCCTCGTCGGCTACGAAAGCGGCAACGACGAAACCCTCACGCGCATCAAGAAAGGCGTGACCACCGATGAGATGCGCCGTTTCACGAAGGATTGCCACAAAGCCGGCGTCGTCATCCATGGCACGTTCATCCTCGGCCTGCCGATCGAAACGAAGGAAACCATCGAGCAAACCATCCGCTTCGCGCAGGAGCTCGATGTGTTCAGCCTTCAAGTCTCCCTCGCCGCGCCGTATCCCGGCACGGAACTTTACGAACAAGCCCGGCAAAACGGCTGGTTCACGAAGAAGGACAAGACCGACCTTGTGGAGACCGATGGCTTTCAGCAAAGCTCACTCGCCTACCCCGGCTTGGGCAAAGACGAAATCTTCGAGAGCGTCGAACGCTTCTATCACCGCTACTACCTGCGCCCGAAACCGATTCTCCGTATCATCAAGACGATGCTGGAAGACAAGGACGTCTGCGTCCGCCGCCTGCGCGAAGGTTACGAATTCTTCAAAAGCATGGCGCAGCGGCGAAGTGATTTGGAAGCGGTGAAGGCAGGCGCGGTAGCGACGTAACGCGGCGATAGGGGCGCGGACAGCCATGTCCGCGAGTTTCTTGGCACCACTGGAGAGCCTTGCCTGATCCGCAACTCTTTGCTTCCATCTTCGCGCGGACAAGGCTGTCCGCGCTCCTATGAGTCCAGCTCGCCGCAATGTCTTCGAGACTATTCGCGACAAGCGACAGTGGCACACTTCGCCCGATCCCGAAGCCGCGAAGCTCGGCTTTCGCGGCTGGCATTCACGCGGCTACCTTCCGCACTTCGACATGCCGGGCGTCATCCAAATGTTCAACTATCGTCTTGCCGACGCCATGCCCGCCAGCCGCCGGCACGAATGGGCGGCTTTGCTCGACATCAAAGACGAGTTGAAGCGGCGTACGAAAATGGAGGATTACCTCGATCGCGGTCTTGGCAGTTGCGAACTGCGTGACCCGAAAGCTGCGAGCATCGTCGAGGAGAACTGGCTTCACTTCGACGTGCAGGATTACCGCGTGCTTGCGTGGGTCGTAATGCCCAACCACGTCCATCTCCTCGTGGAAATCTGGCAGAAACCCATGACCGAACTTTTGCAAAGCTGGAAGGGTTACACTGCGCGCCGCATTAACCGCATTCTTGGGCGACGCGGTAAGCTGTGGCAGGACGATTATTGGGATCGCTACATTCGGGATGAAGCGCATTACCGGAAAGTGGTCCACTACGTCGAATGGAATCCGGTGAAAGCGGGTTTGGTGAAAACTCCGGAGCAATGGCCCTTCAGCAGCGCGCGTTTCCGCGACGAATACAACCGGCTCAAACCGCCGTCCAAGCCATAACGGAGCGCGGACCGCCGAGTCCGCACGTTTCTTCATTGGACCGAGACACGCGGACAAAGCTGTCCGCGCTCCGGGCGTTCAAAAGGGCCGGCTTGAAACCGTTCGGCTGCTTTTGCGGGAGGGATTCGATGTCGTATCGATCACGGCTGACTACCGGTGTCGGAGATTGCATCCGTCGGCAAGCCGGCCGGATGGCTGGGTTGCGTCCGTCGCCTGCGCCCGCAGCAGCTTTCCGCGAAGGCATGAATGTCCTTTTCCCCGGAACGGAGGAAGATCTAGCCTCGTTACCTCCGCTGCATGTAGCGCGGGTCCTTGCAGTTATTGGCTTCGCTGAATTTTGCCGCGACAATTTCCTTGCCCCAGATTTTGCCGCCTGCTCGTCGTGGGTTGTCTCGGAATTCCTGGTTACGCTCGGCGAAGTGCCTGTCGATCGCAGTTATTGCCTCGTTGACAGATTGATAGTCACTGTTGTGGATGACGGCCTTGGCCATACCGCTGAAGACGGACTCGATAACATTCAAGAACTGAGCGCGGGAAGGTAACGGAGCTAGCTTCACGCGAGGACATTTGTGGAGCGCCCGGTATTCCGGCGAGTTGATTTCATCTACGCGCATGTTAAGCTTCTTGGACGCGTGCCAAGAAGCCGCGTCCCACGAGATGTAGATACAGGCCTGATCAGGATACTTGACGAGCAAGATTTCCAAGAGTTTCAGCATCTCGTCAGTGTTCTTTTGTGTCGAATAGAAGTGGGTGACTTGGTTTTCTGATAATTCCAGTGCTGCGGTCACGATCAAGACACCCTTACTCTTCTGGAATTGCGGCACAACTCTCTCTTGCCCCGGTTTCATGAAACTGCTCCCCCCTTGCATCTTCACGGCAAATGGACCGAACTCATCGATGGAAAAGAATTTCTCGTCGGCCTTCAAGTCGGCCAAAATATTCTTGATCCCTTGGACTTTCTGTTCGTAGTCAGGATCGTTGCTCGTCAAGAACACCTTTGCCTTGCAGAATTTGTATCCGGCGTTGCGGATGATCTTGTCGATGCCGTTCTTGCCCATTGCGAAGTGCTGCTGCGCCATCACCTTCCTGATGTCCTGCCTTCTCCACGTTGTTCGATTGATCCCGTGGGCCGATGGCGGCGAATGGAGTATGGCAAAAACCTCTTTCTGATATCGCTCCAGTTCGTGTTTCCGCAGTCCTTTCCGTCTGTGCTTGCCGAACCAATTGATCCCTTCGTCCTGGTAATGCCGAGCGACGCTGTCAACGTAATGCGAACCAACTCTCAAGAAATGCCAGATGGTTGATCTCCTGATCCCCTTTTTGTTGGCCAGCATCGCCAACGCCCGAGTACGGTAACAGGCCGGTTTGTTTGAGACACACCAATACAATCGCTCCGTTACATCGCGTGGTAGTGCCGGCGCAAGTTCATTGGCCACTCGTGCTGCGGATGTTCGTCCCTGTAACACATCCATCATCCACGACTCCTCGTCCCGCGCAGTTTGCTGGGAAAGCTTGATCTCCCGACAGCATCGTTCTCGAATCGCCTTTCGAGCCGCAGGTCCGCTGAACGCTTCGCACGCTTGTTCTTTCAGTCGCCTCTTCCAGTGCGAGACTTGAAACGGATGCACTTCAAAGTACCTCGCCAATTCATCGAGCGTCCGGCTGCTGCGAACCGCCTCAAGAGCAACTCTGGCCTTGAACTCAGGACTGCGGCGCTTTCGGTGTCGTTTCATTGGTGTCCTTTCATTTGTCTAGCTTCGAAGATACCACACTATTCCCGCCAAATCTTTCCCTCGTCCTCGACGGTGTCCGCCCACAGGCTGTGCTGGATGGCGGAGTCGCCGTGGCCGATGCGCACGCCGATGAGGTAGTAGAAATCGCGGTCGGGCAGGCCCTCGACATCCAGATAGACGGGCGTGCCTTCGATCTTGAGTTCCGGGCTGCCGACGATGTGGATTTTCTTCTCCCGAATTGCCAGCGCCTTGAGCGAGTGGTGATACTTCTCCCGTTTGTCTCGCATCCGCTTGGGCCGGCGACGGGGACGAAACGTGTAGGAGAGTTGGGTGACGGTGAAGATGCCTTTGCTGCGGAGTACTTGGCGCTCCATCGCGCTCATGCTGGCCAGCAGGCTGATGTCGTCCTTCTCGACAGCGATCTTCCGGCAGCGGGCCTGGAATTCGCACTCGGCGCAATGCCGGTTCAGCACGAGGTCGGGCGGCTCAGAGTTGGAGAGCAGCGCGGCGACTTTCTCAAGGCGCTTCCGCACTTCGGCCGCGAGCCCTTTCGAGGTGACCAAGGTTCGCGCGGACTCGGTGGTCCGCGCTCCGGTCCTCACCTTGAGCGTGGCGTGGTCGTCGCCGTGGATGATTTTGCCGAGACTGACATTGCGTCCGAGCAATTGGGAGAGCACCAGCGCATCGAACGCCATCTGCAACCGGTCGTCCTTGGTGAGCTTGTTGCGGAAGACGAACTGGATGGGAACGAATTGGGCCGACTTGCCCCGGTCTTCCGACGGCACGCGTTCGATGGCGTGAAGACGAGACTGCAAGAGCTTTTCGGAGCGCGGACCGCCGAGTCCTTGCGTCTCCTTGTCCCCTGCCTCCGACTCGCGGACATGGCGTCCGCGCTCCTGTCTGATGTTTGGGCCCGAGATCCACTGCCAGTCGCCATTTAACGGTCTTGAGGTTCTCTATGGCGGTGGGCGCAACGAGGCGCTCGGCCTCCGGCACTCCTTCCTGCAATCGCCGGGCTGCCTCGCGCTGGTAGGATTCGTCCTGGGCACGAACCCATCCGGCGTATTCGTTGCCCGAACCGATTTCGTCGAGCGAACGAAGATGACATTTCGTTGCGCACTTGAGGAAGGCTTCAAAGAGAGGGGAAGTGATTTTCATGGCTGGAGCATACTCCCGAAATTCAGTTTGCGCATACCACATCCCGACTCGCGGACAAGGCTGTCCGCGCTCCTATCATGGCCACGCGCTTCACGGATCGAGAGCAAAGAGTCGAGTGTTTGTTGAAGTTTGAAAACTGTGTGCGGGTTCACCGCGTCCGGAAGCGCCCTGATCGGCGCGGCGTCACCAGCCAAAGGCTGAGGACCACGGCCAGGAAAAAAGCGAGATAGATAATCGTGAAGACGTTTTCGTTGAAATCGAAGAACATTACCCGGTGCAGCCAATGTTCGATGAAGGATTCCTGGTACCGTAGTTCGCCTCCGGCCAGCAAGCGCAACCGATCTTCCCACGTGGTCAGCGGACAGACAAAGCCCGCCAGCGATTCGGCGGCAACCACGCCGATGGCCGCAAGGTGCGCCGCGCGAAACCAAAAGTTCCGCACGAAGGCCCAGCGACGCAGCCAGCCCATCCAAATCAGCAACAGCCCAACAATGACGAAGGCGACGAAGGCAGCGTGAACCACCAACACCACATCCGCCAGCACAAGGTGGAACCGCTGGAGGCTTGTCATAAACCGACGATGCCGCAACGTGTGCCGGCTGACAAGAACACATCCCGCCGGCACGTTGGCTTACGTGCCGCCCCGCAGCTTCTCGAGAAACGATTTGCCTCGTTGTTGCAACCGTTCTTCAAAGTGTTGGGCGGAATTACAGTCAAAGCGTGCGCCGCAAATTCCAGCGAATAAACCCACACCCGTAGCGGTTGACTGCGGCCTTGTTTTCTGGAATAATACCGCTTGGAAACCTAGAGCACTCACTCAACAACAATGGAAGGAGTCAGCTATGGAAACGATAGAAAATAAGCCGGAAGGCAAATGCGGTTGCCCGTGTCACAAAATGCTTGGTGTGTTCATCGCCCTGGTGGGTGTTGTTGGCCTGCTGGCAGTGTTCGACGTGTTTAGCCACAAGGCCGCCGCAATCGCCGGCTCGGTTCTGCTGATTCTGGCAGGTTTGCAAACCATGGCGCGCGGCAAGTGCAAGTGCTGTCACGCGGCGTAAAACGCGCGTTTCACGGCCACTCGCCGTTGCAAAGCCTTTGCTCCTCAACCGGAGGCCGGGCGCTTTGACGGNNGTTGTTCAAAGCGCCTCGATTCCGTCGGCGCTGAAGTTCTTTCAGCCCTTCCTCCACTTCAGCGCGAGGCAGGTTGGCGGCCGTCAACGCGGCGGCGCTCCGCGTCAACATGCGTTCGTAAAACACGATGCCGAACTCCACGATGGCATCGTTGTCTGGTTCGGCATCCAGCATGGCGAACAGCGCATCCTCGGCCCTGGCGAATTCGCCGGTACGTTCGTAGTGCTGCATCAGCAACGCGTGAGTCCGCACCGGCAGAGGCGTTGGTTGCAGAGCCGCGACGAGCATCTCGACTTTGGGCACGAACTCGGGACATTCAAAAACCTCGCCGCGTGCCAGAGTGTCGAGCAGCAGGTGCAGGGCTTTGAGGTAACATTCATGGCCATCTTCGGGGCGATCTTGGGCCGCAGCCACCTCGCCGGCCTCTTTGAGAAGCGTGGTCAAAACGAGCGTCTTGTGCCGCACGACTTGCGTGGGTTCGCCTTGCACCAATCGGGCCAGCAGCTCGGTTTCGGAGAGGCGCGCGACGGCTTGCGCGCCGCAGCCGATGAGTCGCTGGAACTCGGCATCCAGGGCCTCGGAAGCTTCGTCCCAGCGTTGACCTTGCTTCAACGAGTTGATTCGCGCCAGCGCCCGGACGCACTCCTCGATCATCCGCAAGATGTAATCGCGCCGGATCATGGAGGCGGGATGTCCAATCAGCAGAGCTTCTTCAATTGTGAACGGTCTCGTCTTTGATGAACCCGTGGTACAGGCCCATGTAGTAAGGGAGCAAAAACACCGCGCCGTCGGCGAGTTCGTGGCCGTCACCGCCCGTGTCCAGCTCGAACGGATCATGGTTCCAATGATTGAAGAAACGTTCATCCACGGGCATCACCTTGCCGTTGACGCGGTAGCCGGAATGTTGATTTCTCCTCCCGAAGGGGTAGTTGGTTTGCTGCCTCAGCGGCACGATGTCGAGCCGGTGACTGTTGGTGTGGCGCCAGTCGAAGCGGTCCAGCGGAAAACGTTTCAACGTCTCGACTGAATCCTCCAGCCAGCCCGGCGAGGAAGCGATGCCCGCCGCGATCCTCGGATTGATGGATTGCCTTCCCAAAGTGGACGCACCGAAGACGAAGTTGAAGAATGGATTCATTTCCGGAGACTCCAGCGTCCAGTAACCATAGAAAGCATAGGCCGCTCCCGCCGTCAGTTTCGGGTCGTTCCCGTATTTCATCAGATTGTAAAAGGACATGAACACCATCTCGTCATCGGATTGATTTCCGGTGCCGACGCCCTGCTGAGGTTTCGGGACTTTCAGGTTCGTGTCGAATGCGTGCTTCTCCCGGAGCATATTGATAAGCTGACGGTAATGGGAATCGCCGGTGACGTGTTCGGTGGCGGCAAGATAGGAGAGGAGACTCAACGATCTTATGCCACGCTCGCCGGACCATCTCGGATCGTGATTCAACACGTCGGGATTGTAAACTCCCCAGCGGGTCGGCGTCCCGTCATGGTCGATCAGGTTGAAATCGTGGCTGATGATGTGGTCCATGAGCGCGCGCAGGTGATCGCGCACGCGCGATTTCTCGGCTTCCGTCTCGCACACCAAATCATGGTAGAGCGGATAAAAGAAAAAATGCCCGTCGAGTTCGTCCGAACTGGTATCGCTCTTCCAGTACCATTGACCGTCTTTGCTCTTGGGCCAGCGCGGCTCGTAAACCTTCCACAATGGATCACGTTCGTGTTCGCGCTTGTCGCCTTCGATCCGGCCAATGTTTGGGTTGCGTCCGGTGGTAGGCAGAATGGTTCGCGCGACGTAGCCCGGCGGCGGTGAATGTTCGCCGCCTTGCGTGACCTGGCCCAGCCACCGCAACGCTTCGAACGCCTTTTGCGCGCGTTTTTTGGAGGGCGGATTTTTCGTCGCACCGTAGGCAAAACATTCGCCCGCGCCGTACATGCTGGTCCATAGACCGTCGTTGTCGCTGTCGCTTTGAGTGAACTGATTCGTCGTGCCCGGTTTCGCCACGCGGACTTCGAGCACGTATTCCCAAGGCGTGCGGCGATGAAAAGCGTCGATCTGGTTTTCGTAAAACGTCGCTTTTTCAGCGAGCGTCATCAGCTTGCGTTCGATGAGACTCAAGCCGGCAGACGTGGCGAACCAGGCGTGTCCTTCCGGAGTGACTGCCATACAGTTGACGACATCATCCGGCACCCAGCGTCGGCCTTCGCGATACTCCCAGTTTTTCCCGTCGTAACGGATGGCGCCCATGCGCGTCCCGAACCAGACGACGCCGTCTTCACCCGCCGCCATGGTGGTAAAATCGTTATAGGGCAAACCCTCGGCCCCGGTGAAAAGCGTCCACTCCTTGTCGAACTGGCCAACGCCCTGCGGCGACGCGAACCACAAACGCCCCCGGGTGTCATAAGCCACACCGCGCACGTTTATCAGCGCCCAACTGCGGCCAGTTTTGTCCGCCGGAAACAAGCGCGTCCATTTGTCCTTTGCCTCCTGTTGGAAAAGTCCCGCTGCCGCGCCGACCACGAGACGTGGCCCAACGGCGACTTGGAATACGGACTTGTTCTTGCCCGATGCGTCGTTGAGTGCAGTCACCGCCTTCACCGTACCCGCGGTGCTTTCAAACAAGCCTTGGTCGGTGGCCAGGTAAATCGGTTCGCCGATGCTGACCGAATTCACTTTCACTCCCGGCGGCAACGGGGCAATGAGGTTCATCTTATCTCCCTGAAGCAACAGAAGCCGGCCGTTGGACACAAACAACACCTTGTCCTGGTACGCAGTGAGTGCTTCCACCGGCGCGCCAACGGTTCCTGTCACCGGCGTCCACCGACCGTCAAAGAACCGCGCCAGACCGTTGGTCGTGCCTGCAAAAACCGTTTTATCATTCAAAACCGCGACGCAAGTGACTGCGGTTGCGGGCAGGCCGTCTGCCATCGTGAATTCCCGGCG
>PLJQ01000486.1 GCA_003140275.1 Limisphaerales bacterium | reverse complement strand
CACGACGTGAGCGACGAATTGGAGGCTTACAAGCTTGCCGGCGCGGATTTTCCCGGCTACTTCGGGATTTTCTACAAGAACAACAAGGCGACCAAAAACGCGAAGGAAGGGGAAATCCAGCGCGGCTTCATGGAAAAAGTCAAGGGGCTGAAGGACTGGCAGATTCTCCAGAAGAATTTCGACCGGATGAAGTAATTTACGATTTGCGATTGACGATTTACGAGTCCGACGTATTTGCGCGGACTCGTATTTTTTTGTGGCGCGTCATTCATAAATCGTAAATCGTAAATCCGTATGCCGATTTACGAATTTGCCTGTCCCCAATGCCGGGTCATTTTCAATTTCCTTTCGAAGCGCGTGAACCCCGACACCCTGCCCGTCTGCCCCAAATGCGGCAACAAGAAATTGTCTAAGCAAATCAGCCGCTTCGCCATGACCAAGGGATTAAAGGAGCCGGCGGCAAAAGGCGAAACGCCCGAAGGCGAACCACCGATGCCGGATTTGGACGACCCGCGCCTCGAGCGCGCCATGATGGAAATGGAACGCGACATGGAGCATTTGGACGAGAACAACCCAAAGCACATGGCGCACATGATGAAGAAAATGAAAAACCTCATGCCGCCCGGCACCATGCCGAAGGAACTCGACGTGGCCATCAAGCGTCTCGAAGCCGGCGAAGACCCCGAGAAAATCGAGGCGGACATGGGCGACGTGCTGGGCGATTTCATGGGCGGCCCGGAAGGCGGTCCCGGCGGCGGCAGTTACACGAAAGACAGAGGATTATATGATTATTGAGTAAATGGTGAATCGTGGATGGTGAATGGTCAAAGCGTAGCACGTCTTCACCATTCACAAATCACCAGTCACGTTTTTCCAACATGGCCCACATCCACGAAAAAATTGATTTCACCGTCGCGATTTTTGTCGTTCACGACGGCAAGGTGTTGATCATCCATCACCGCAAGCTGGACAAATGGTTGCCGCTGGGCGGGCACATCGAATTGGACGAAGATCCGGAGCAGGCCGCGCTCCGTGAGGCCAAGGAAGAAAGCAGCCTCGACGTGGAATTGCTCGGCGAACGTCCGCCCACGACCTCGCCCGGAACGCGCGCGCTCATCGCACCACGGTTTCTGGACATCCACCGCATCAGCGACACGCACGAACACATCGGCATGATTTACTGGGCGCGACCGGCAGCGCCGGTGGGCCACCAAATGCCGCAAAGCGGCGTTTCTGCAAATCCAACTTTAGCGGTTGAAGAGCATCACGACATTCGCTGGTGCAATGCCGCGGATTTGGATAAACTCATTCCCCCAATGACTGACGCCGTAAAGTGGTATTGCCGCAAGGCCATCGAGGAAATTTCCCGCCGGTGACCCCGCCCCAGAAATTCCGCGCCGCCTGTTTCACCATCGAAGGCATCAATTCCTTCGCGGTGGTGATATGATTCAATTACCTCTATTTCTTCTTTCGCGACCAGTTTGGCTTCAACGATCGCCAAAACCTCCTGCTCGCGGCG
The DNA here is from genome assembly GCA_003140275.1 of Limisphaerales bacterium. Taxonomy (GTDB): domain Bacteria; phylum Verrucomicrobiota; class Verrucomicrobiia; order Limisphaerales; family PALSA-1396; genus PALSA-1396. The sequence goes on along the minus strand of PLJQ01000486.1, from coordinate 13,723 downwards.
TTGATTGGTCTGATTTACACGCTTGCCTCCTGGCAGGCCGGCAAGCTCGCCGCGCGATTCGGCTATTTCAACGCCCTGAAATTCGGCTTTGGCCTGATGGCCGTCGGGCTGGCCTCCGGCTTGCTGCTGCACACGGTCGGAGCCAAAATCGTGACCGCATGTATCACCAACATCGGCATGTGCTTCATCTGGCCCACCATCGAGGCGCTGGTGAGCGAAGGCGACACGCCCGAACACGTCCCGCATGCCGTCGGCATCTACAACATCACATGGGCGGCCACGAACGCCGCGGCGTTCTTCATCGGCGGCACACTTTACGACCACATCAGCCACAAGATTATTTTTTATCTGCCGCTGGCGATGGTCATCGGGCAATTCGGTCTCGTGTTCTGGCTAAAAATACTTCATGCAAACCTACCGCCGGCGCCAGCAGAGTCAAAAATGCCTCCGCCGGATCCGAACAGGCCGTCGCCCGCCCGCGCGAAAACCTTTCTGCGCATGGCGTGGCTGGCCAATCCTTTTGCTTACGTGGCGATCAACACCGTGATCCCGCTGATTCCCGATCTGGCTCGAAAACTGGAACTCTCCCCGACGTTGGCCGGTTTTTTTTGTTCGATCTGGTTTTTCGCGCGCCTGGGCACGTTCGTAATACTCTGGCTTTGGGCCGGCTGGCATTATCGCTTCGGATTCTTGCTGGCCGCCTATCTTTTACTGATTGCGAGTTTTGCCGTGCTGCTGCTGGTCGCGCAATTTTGGGTGATCCTCGTGGCGCAAATCATTTTTGGACTGGCCATCGGTTTGATTTATTACTCTTCCCTTTTCTACTCGATGGATGTGGGCGAAACCAAAGGGGAACATGGCGGTGTGCATGAGGCGGCCATCGGGGCGGGAATTTTCCTCGGCCCGGCCGTCGGCGCCACCGCACTGCGATATTTCCCGCAACATTCCAGCAGCAGCATCTGGGCGGTCAGCGGCCTGTTGCTGGTGGGATTGGCCGGATTGGTCTGGCTGCGGTATCGAAAGAATTAAGGCAATGCCAGGCGATTGGTGGCGGAGCCGGAATTGCTTAAGACTTGCTGCAAATGTGGAGCCGTGAGTTGGGCCACATGTGTCAATACTACGGACTGAGTCCTTTCAGTCGGCATCGCCCAGGCCGTCTATGAAAGCCGTAACTTGTGAAGCCGGAGTCGCGCCAGATTGACGGCCCTTCCACAATGCGCCAGCATCGCGAGCGTGAAGCACTTCAAAGCCATCGCCGCCATGTCGCTCAACCGCGTGATTGGCGAGGGCAACAAAATCCCGTGGCATCTGCCGGAGGATTTCCAGTGGTTCAAAAAAATGACCGCCGGCAACGTGGTGGTCATGGGCCGGAAGACCTTCGAAAGTCTGGGCAAACCGCTTTCCAAGCGCATCAACATTGTGCTGACCCGGCATCCGGGCCGTCTCCAGAAAGACTTCCCGGAATTGTTCGCGGACGCGTGGGTGGCACGGGGCAAGACACGCGTTGCGGCGCCGTTCCAGTTCGAACTGCCCCGTATCGGCGGCGTGGCCGCGACGGATCTGCGCCTCGTCAAGAATTTTCTCAACCTCAGCCCTGCAGATTCGCCGCTCGATTTCTTCATCTGCGGTGGCGCGCAGATTTACGAACAATTGCTGCCGCATTGTTCCGATCTCTACCTCACGCTGGTCAAACGCGAATATGAAGGCGACGCCTTTTTCCCCCCGTTTGAAGATCGTTTTGAATTAGTTGAGGAAATCGTGGACACCCCGGAGTTCAAAATCCTGCATTATCGTCATCGTGGTTTGAGATAGCGGCGCTCTGTGAGCGTTGCTAAAATTTGCTGCGGTCATAGCCCGCTGCTACAGCTCTCGGCTTGCATTCCGCCTTGTTTGTTCGTTATGAATCTCGCCGACATTGGATTGCATGAATAAATTTTCTTTAAAGTGCTTCGGCGTCGGCGACGGCTGGCCTTGCGCCGACCGCACGCATGCCGCTTTTCTTTATCGTTTTGGGAAGGTCACTTTTTTGATTGATTGTGGTGAACCAATCAGTTGCAGCTACAAGTCCACTGGACCGGACTACGACACCATCGACCGGATTTTCATTTCGCATCTTCATTCCGATCACATCGCCGGTTTTTTCATGCTCATGCAGGGTTTCTGGCTGGAGCAACGGCAGAAAGATTTGCCGATTCATCTGCCCGCTGACGGGATCAAGCCGCTTCGCCAGATGCTCGACGCGGCTTATCTTTTTGACGAACTGCTGGCATTTCGCTTGTTGTTTGAACCGTTGCACGCCGGCCAACCGGTGGTCACTCACAATGTGCGCGTCACGCCGTTTCACTCGTCGCACCTGGACAGTTTGCGCGCGTCCTTTCAAAAGAAATATCCGCAGGATTTTGTCGCGTATTGTTTTCTGCTCGAATCGGACCGGCTGCGCATCGGGCACAGCGCAGACATCGGCGCGCCGGAGGACTTGTCACCGTTGCTGGAGAAACCGCTTGATCTGCTGGTCTGCGAACTGGCGCATTTCAAACCGCAGGATTTGTTTCGCTATTTGAAAGGCCGCGACATCAGGCGAATTGTCTTTACCCACGTGGGCCGGCGGTATTGGGATGATTTGGAGGAGACGCGCCTGCTCGCAGCCCAAATGCTGCCGGACATTCCTTTTTCCTTTGCGCATGATGGCGAGGAAATCACCTTGTAGTCCGTCGGCCTTGTAATCGAACGCTAACAATTTGCACTTTGGACTCCGTTCTCTAAACTCGCGGCGCGATGTCGCAAATGCTGAAGTCGTCGGGCGCGATGGCCGCGGCCACCCTGACCAGCCGAGTGCTGGGCATGGTTCGCGTAATGGTTTACGCCGACTTCATGGGTACCAGTTGGGTGGCGAGCGCGTTCGTCCTGGCTTTTCAAATTCCCAATTTGTTCCGGCGGTTGCTTGGTGAAGGCGCGTTGTCAGCCGCGTTCATCCCAATTTTCAAGGAGAAGGAAAAACTCGAGGGCGACCGAGCCATGTGGCAGGCCGCCAACGCGGTGATTTCCGGTTTGGTGATCTTCTCCTGCCTGGTCGTGATTGCGGGATTAGCGGTCGTGTCTGTGGCGTTGGCCTTTGGCGGCCAGGTTGACCCCGAACATACACGGTTCAGCGGCAAAACCTTGCTGATGCTGCAACTGCTGCGCGTGATGCTGCCGTATCTGCTGCTGGTTTGTCTGGCGGCCGTGTTCATGGGGATGCTCAACGCGCGCGGGCATTTCTTCATTCCGGCGCTGGGCGCGGCGACGCTCAACTTGGTGATGATCGCGTCCGTGCTTTGGCTCGCGCCGAATTTGGGACACGAGTTGCATGAGCAGATTTTTGCGCTGGCCATCGGCGTGGTGGCTGCCGGCGTGGCACAGGCGGTTTTTCAGTTGCCGTCACTGCGGCGCGAAGGATTTGCCTACCGATGGGCGTCGCCGTGGAAAAACGAAACCGTCCGGCGTGTCGTGAAACAAATGCTGCCGGCGACCATCGGCGTGGCAGCCTTTCAAATCAACGTCGTGCTCACTCAGGGTTTGTCCTACTGGGTGGATGACTATATCGTGGCGTCGTTCGAATACGCGGTGCGCCTGATGGAATTGCCGCAGGGGTTGTTTGGCATTTCGCTCGCGACTTACCTGCTGCCAATGTTGTCCGGTCTGGCCGCTGAAAAAAAATACGATGCGTTTCGCAGCGAACTGCGCCAGGGCCTGGGCTATCTCATGTTTGCAAATCTCATCGCGTCCGTGCTGCTTATGGCCTTGGCCGAGCCGATCATCCGACTGTTGTTCGAACGTGGGAAGTTCGACGCCACTTCCACAAGCCAGGCCGCCTTGGCGTTGGTGTGTCTGGCGCCGGGGCTGGTGGCTTTCTCCGTTGTGAATGTGCTGGCGCGGGCGTTCTACGCGCTGGGTGACACAAAAACGCCGATGAAGACCAGCGTGTTTTGCCTTGTGCTGAACCTGCTGTTGGCTGCGGTGTTGGTGTGGCGATACAAGCAAGCCGCTCTTGGCATCGCGAACACGGTCACGTCGCTGGTCAACGTGGGTCTGCTCCTATACGCGCTGCGACGCAAGCTTAAGAAACTGGAGATGGCATCGCTACGCGCCGAACTGTTGCCTTTGGCTCTGGCAGGGACTGTGGCGGGACTGATTGCCTGGTACGGCTGGCGCTTCTGGGAAAATTCGCTAGGCCACGAAACATTCGCGTTGAAAATCGGCGCGGTTTTCGTGCCCGCGATAGTGGCCGGCTCGGTTTACCTGCTTGCGACCGCCTGGGCCAAGGTGGGTCACGCGCAAGAAATCGCCGAGTTGATTCTTGGAAAATTCAAACGGCAGCGATAAGGGCGCAAACGCCGAGACGCTTTACTTCTTTTGTAACCCGGCGGTGATTGTCTTGAGGTCGTTCGCGATTTTCTGGGCGTCCTCCTTGGAGATGGCGCTGTATTTGAGGATTGTTTGTGCGCTGTTGAGCGCAGCTTGTGACTCCGCCAACGGAATGTTCGCACTGTTCATCACGGCGTTGATGTTTTGGACCAGATACACTTGTTCCGAAGGTGAAAGTTTTTGGTCGGGCCACGCTGTTGATAAATCGTTCGCCAGTTTGGTGACGGATTCCGGCGAAGGCTTCCTGGTGCCTTCAGCAGCAAACTGCAAATCTTGTTTCAATCGTTGTTTCTGTTCAGGTGTGACGGTCGATTTGGATTTAATGGTTTTCAAGTCCGCCACCAGCTGGTTGATGTTCTGTTGTTGCGTGGCGCTCAGTTTCGGCGTGTTCGGTGAGGGCGGCGTTGCCGCCTGCGTTGATGGGGTTGCGGGTTTGACCGGTGGTGTTACACCTTGGTTGGCAGAGTTCTGATCGGAAAAATCTTTTGCTTTTTTCTTGATCAACGCGCCCTGAGCGCTGGCCATCGCATCAGTGGCAAAAATGGCCGTGAAGAGCACCACCACAATGAATAGCTTCATAAAAAACGTTTTGTTGAACTTGTGCTTACCTTGCGTCTTGCGGAGGTCATTGTCAACGATCCCGACGCACATTTAATCCACAAATGAATTCTACCGGAAGTGTCCTGAAATGAATTGTCTTTTGCGCCTCTGTGGATTAAACAGTCACACGTTTCCCGTGTGGAAAACCTATAATACAATGATTCACACTCCCAACCGTCGTATTGCGTTTGTCGCCCTCTTGGTGCTGGTGGTTGACCAGTTAACCAAATTGGCAGTGCTCAAATACCTGGGCTACGCGCAAGAGCGGGTGATCGTGCCGGGCTTCTTCAAATTCGTCCACTGGGGCAACACCGGAATGGCCTGGAGTCTTGCCCCCGGCAACAACGAACTGCTGGCGGTGATCGCACTGGTGGCGCTAGTGGCGCTCTTCCTGACCCGGCACCACTTCGACACGCGGACCTGGATCGGCCAAATCGCGTTCGGTTTGATCTGCGGCGGCATTATGGGCAATTTGATCGACCGCGTCCTTAGCGACCGCCGGCACGTCATTGATTTTATTTATTTTTATCTGCAACGGCGTGGCGGCGGTGAAATCGGTTTCCCTGCGTTCAACGCCGCAGACAGCGCCATCTGCGTCGGCGTGGGTCTTATTTTTTATCTGTCATGGAGAATCGAGAATCCGGTCAACCACACGGTCAAACCGCCGGCTTGAAGTTGGCGCAAGAATTCGATGGTTGAAGCGCCTCAACATTTCCTGTGGAACAATGCAATGTTTCTAGTAGTTTTCGATGCCATCGCGAACTGAAACCATCTCCGTTGAAATATCGCTGCCGCGCGAGCGGCTCGACACCTTTTTGCGCGTGCAATTTCCAGCGGTGTCGCGTGTCGCCATCCAGCGGCTGATCGAGCAAGGGCACATCCGGGTAAACGGCCGCACCGCCAAATCGACTCATCATCCGAGCGCGGGCGAACGCATCGAAGTCCGCTGGCCGGAAGCGCGTCCCGCCGAAGCGCAGGCTGAAGCGATTCCGCTCAACATCTTGTTCGAGGATGCCGACCTCCTGGTTTTGAACAAACCGCCCGGGCTGGTCGTGCATCCCGCGGCGGGGCACGAGGAACACACGCTTGTCAACGCGCTGCTCCATCATTGCGCCGGTCAACTCAGCGGCATCGGCGGCGTGGCGCGACCCGGCATCGTGCATCGACTCGACAAGGAAACCAGTGGTTGTCTTGTCGTCGCAAAAAATGACGCAGTCCATGTGTCGCTCGCGAACCAATTCGCCGGTCGCCAGGTGGAAAAAATTTATCACGCGATTGTTTGCGGCGAAATTCCCCGCGACCACGGAGAAATCCGCGCCGCCATTGCCCGTCATCCCACCCACCGCAAACGAATGACGGTGGCTGATGGCAGAGGCCGCGAGGCCTGGACGAGTTACCGCGTATTCGAACGTTTGGACTCCGCCACGTTGGTCGAAGTGCTGTTGCACACCGGACGGACGCACCAGATTCGCGTTCACTTTCAGCATCTCGGCTTTCCCATCGTTGGCGATGCAACGTATGGCAGCCGGCAAAACCGGCGTCTGGCAGACGTGATGGGTTACTACGCGCCTCGCCAGATGTTGCACGCGCAGAAGTTGTCGTTCCGACACCCGCAGACAAAGAAGAAAATGACCTGTGAAGCTGCCTGGCCGGAGGATTTCCAGGAAGTGCTTTCGATTTTGCGGTAAAGAGAATCCGTGCCGAATTGTCCTTGGAACGGAGCATTTATTTGGGCGCAATCGGCACCGCCTGAATTTCGACGGTGTTGCTCGCGCCAACCAACGCGGTGCCGTTGATACGGGAATGGAGCAACAACGATCCGGTCTGGTTTTGCAACGGCAGCTGAAGTTGTTTTGCAGCCGTGGCGTTGAGATTATTTTTTGGAATGTCAGCATTTCCCGCGTTTGCCAGCAAATGGCCGGTGAATATCACTTGTTGATTCAAGCTGCGATTGGTGCCCTCGACGCGGAAGAAATAATCCTGGTTCGCTTCATACGCAAATTTATCTTCGAGTTTCGCAGACGGCGTTGCAGTCAGTGCCTTGGTCTTCTGGTCCAGGTTTGCCGCCTGATCTTTCCCGCCGGCGAGTTGTTGCTCCGACGTTGCTTCCGCTTTTTGGATGTAACCGGCGTAAGTCGATCCGTCCCGGTCGATCACCCGCACCTGGTCGCCAGTCTGTTCCATCTGGAATGAGAGCAGGACGGTTTTCAATTCAGAACGCTCTCCGTCGCTGCCGCGCTTCTGCAATAGATCCACTCTCGCAAATCCTTGGGTCGCGGACGCAGCGTAAGACCTTTCTGAGTTCAAGCGGTCTGTTTCCTTGTCAGCGTAAAAATTCCCCGATGAGGAGGGCACAGCAGGCTTGACCGGCACCGGCGCAGCCGATGGCGCGGGAGCGGGTGCGACCGGACTGTTTCCATCAATCTGCCTCCCGAAAGTCTCTCTTGCCGCGGATGCGACTGTTGGTTTCAAGCTCAGTTCGGCGGTCGGGACGCTGGTTCTTGCGGCCTTTTTTCCATCAGCAAACTGTAGCGCCGGAACAAGTTGTTTTGCAGTCAGCGTGGCGTCTGATTTTGGCGATGCATTTGGAGTCGTCCGAGCGCTCTCCATCCGGCCCTCTGGCCGTGCAACTTCTTCCAGCGTTTTTTGGGCGATGCCTTTAGTCTCCGACTCGTCCGTCGCCCGAACGGTCGAGGTCGGAACGTTCTTGGCCAGTTCAAACGATTTGTTTGGCTCCTTGTGGGTCTGCAAAAAAAACCACGTCCCGACCACTAGGATAGCCAGCATGGAAACACCAAAAGCGATGCGCGGCCAAAGGCCAATAAACATCTGCAAAAGAAAACTACCTCCACGCCGTCTTTTCGGAGTTCTTCGCGCGACCTCAGCCAAGAGCAAATTGCGCGTTGCCGGATGCAGCTTGAATGGAGCTCCCGCCTCAGCCCGACGCTTGTTTGCGTAGGCCTTGAGTTGCTTTTCGATGTGACGTTCTGGTTCGGTTGACATACTGATCTAAGGGTTAGACGGAAAAACCGAGGATTCTTCCCGCGAATATATCGCTCGCGCAATTTCCTCCAGTCGATCCAAGCATTTGCTCAAGCGCGAACTGACGGTTTTCAAGTTCAGACTCAGCGTCTGGCTGATTTCTTCGTAGCTCAAATCGCCGAAGTAACGGAGTTCGATAATTTCCTGGCACGGCTCGCCCAGTTGATCGAGCGCCTGTCGCAACACTGCCATCCGTTCGGCGTTCATCAGCACGGCATCGGCGGCGGGCGACGCGCTGGGCGGATCGATTACGAGACCGCTCTCCGGATTCTCGGTGTGGAGCGAAATGACAGTCTGGCCGCCGCCGCGTTTGGCGGCGTGCTGGCGCTCGCGGTAATCACGGGCCTTGTTGGCAGCGATGCGAAACAGCCAGGTTTGAAACCGGCTCTTGAGGTTGAAAGATTCGAGATTCTTGATCACGGACAGGAAAGCCTCCTGACAGATTTCTTCGACGTCTTCACGCGAAAAATCGGGTGACAGTTGAAACACAAAACGTCCGGCCGCCACGTAATGTTGATCAAACAACGCATCCCACGCCGCGGCTTCGCCTTGGCGACAACGGGCGATCAGATTGGCTTCAGGCGCGGGATTCATCACTGGCATTTTACCCTCGACGCGCCAAACCGCAATCTTAAGGTTGGTATTCAAATCCAATATCGCAGGAACATGTACGCCGATGATCCCCGGCGTTCGACCGGGGAAGCTTTTTCTCTTGGGTCGCTTGCCTCGTCCGCTTAACTTGTTAGCCAGAGATGAACCCCATTCGCCGCGCAGTCATCGATGTCGGCACCAACTCCATCAAACTGTTGGTGGCGGATGTCACCGGGCATCACGTCCAACCGGTTTGGGAGGACAGCAAGCAAACACGGCTCGGCAAAGGCTTTTACGAAACGCACGAACTCCAACCTGCTGCCATCGCGAATACAGCCGCCGCCGTAAAAAAGTTCAGCCGGCTCGCACGGGATTTGAAAGCGGAGACAATTCGCATCATTGCCACGAGCGCGGCCCGCGATGCAAAAAATCCGCGCAAGCTGATTTTCGCCATCAACCAGGCGAGCGGATTGAAAACTGAAATCATTTCCGGCGACCGGGAGGCGGATTGGGTATTTAAGGGGGTGACCACTGACCCGGAACTGGCGCAACAACCTTTGTTGATTCTGGATGTCGGCGGGGGCAGCACCGAATTCATTCTTGGCCAGGGCGAGCACAAACATTTTCGCCACAGCTTTCCACTCGGCACGGTTCGCTTGATGGAAAAACTGCCGCAAAACGATCCGCCCACCGCCCCAGAACTCGCCGGGTGCCGCGATTGGCTGAGACATTTTCTCGAAACCGAAGTGCGTCCGAAACTGGAGCCGTCGTTGCGCCAGGAAATAGGATTGAACCCCGAACATCGCCCGGTGCTGCTCGTCGGCACGGGCGGCACGACGAGCATCCTCGCGCGCATGGAAGCGAAGCTGGAGACGTACGACCGCGAGCGAATCGAAGCGACGCGCCTCAGCCTCGAGCGCGTTCGCTGGCATAGGGAACGACTCTGGGGCTTGCCGCTCGCCGAGCGCAAACAGATTGTCGGGCTGCCGAAGAAACGCGCGGACGTGATTCTGCCCGGCGTGGCGATTTATGAAGCGGTCATGGAGCAATTGGGTTTCAGCGAACTACGCGTCAGCACACGCGGATTGCGCTTTGCGGCGGTGATGGAAGCGGTCTAATCGACGTCATTTGTAACACAGCTTTCGCACTTCTAGATCATTCGGCTTCCCATGCTTCCCTCTTTGTCTCGGTAATTCTTTTCCGGTTCAGGCCAGCCTTGGTTCTTTGTCCCCCCGATTGTAACTGGATTGTTAACTGCCTAACTCGCGCTTGGGCCAAATTCCTTTTGAAGACTATCATCGACAATAAAAGCGGTCAGCGAAAGAATGAGAATGACCAAACGATTCTTAACAATGTCTTTGGTTGCAGCATGTGGAAGTTCCGTTGCGCTAGCGCAACGGGCCATGACCTCGGCTTCCAGCACAACCAGCGGTTTGCCCGGCGCTCCGACATTCGTTACGAAATCGTAACCCGGCCTCCGCACTCCTGACACACGTCACGGACATTCTCTCAACGGAACGAATCAAAAACAAGAAACTGAATCTATGATAAAGATATTGAAAATCGCAATTCTCGCAACGGCTTTGGGCGCGACCACCGCGCGCAGCCAACTGGCCATCACGGAAGTTATGACCTCGGAATCCACAAATACAGTGCCTAGTGGTCTCAGCCATCCCGATTGGTGGGAACTCTCAAATTTTGGCACCAATGACCTTGACCTCACTGGTTACAGTTGGAACGACAACAGCCATAATGGTCTCTTTGCCGCAGACGCCACACCATTCAACGGCGTCACGATTCACGCGGGCGAAGCCATCGTGTTTGCGCAACAGACCGGCGACATCACGGATGCGGACGGGTTTCGGGCGTGGTGGGGTATCGACCCGAGCGTCCAGGTATTTCTATACTCCGCCGCCGACCCTGGTTTGGGCGCGGGTGGCGACAGCGTTCGTGTGTGGCGAACCAACAATGTAGATGGCAGCACGTTCGATATTAGTTTTGACGAAGCACTCCAATACCAGGTGGATCGGGCAGACACCGGTGTTGCCATAGAGGGACACTCGCTCGTTTACAACCCAAGCTCCGGCACATTCGACCTGTCCAGCTCGAACGGTATCGGAGGCGCGTTCATGGCGGTAACGGCGGACGATGAAGGCTCGCCGGGCGTTATGCCGGTTCAAGTGCCGGTCACGATCACGCAGCAGCCCACTAACTTCACCACAACGGTAGGCCAGTCTGCAACATTCACCATCGCCGGCCGCGGACTGCCCCGGCCTACGTATCAATGGCTGTCCAATGGTACGCCCGTTGACGGCAATGCTCCGGGAGTGGCGATCACCTACGCCGCCGGGGTTGGCACACTCTCGCTCGCGAACGTGCAGACAAATCAAGCCGGCACCTACAGTGCCATTATCAACAATGGCTTGACAAATTTTTCCAGTTCTAACGCCGTCCTTATCGTGAGCGCTGCGCTCGCAGCACCTTCGCTCACCCAATTGCCCGTAAGCATCAATGCTTATCCCGGTCAGACAGCGACGTTCATTGTTCATGCTTCAGGCAACCCGACGCCCGATTACCAGTGGCAGTTCAGCGGCGGGGCCATTGCCGGGGCCATTGGCTCCATCACGACGAACCAACTCGTGCTCTCCATCTCTGACACCAACCAATCCGGGACCTACACCTGTTTGGTGAGTAATTCTCAAGGCAGCACAAATGCTTCCGCCACGCTCAACGTCGCGCCCAAGCCCAATCTAGTCATCACTGAAGTCATGTCCAGCGAAGCGGCTCCCACCACACATCACGGAGACTGGTGGGAGTTGAGCAATTTTGGAGATACTCCCGTTGACTTGCATGGTTATCGCATGAATGACAGCCATGCGCTCACATCGGCTTACACCATCACCAATACGGCAGTAATCCAGCCCGGTGAATCCATTGTCTTCATCGAAAGGAACGTCACCGCGGGTTCAGAAGTCGATGAAAGTACCTTCCGCGCCTGGTGGGGTTCAAATCTGCCACCTGATTTGCAAATCATCGCTTACGATGGCACCGGAAGGGGGTTGAGCGGAAGCGGAGACGAAGTTCGCTTATGGAACCAAGCCGCCACCCTCGAAGCCGACCGGGTAGCTGCTGTCTCCTTTTCAACGGCGGCTGCGGGTGTCTCGTTCACCTTTGATCCGCAATATACCGATCCTCCGCCCATACAGAATGGGTTTACGGGCCATACAACAGATGGTCTTAGCACGAACGGTGTCAACGGAGCGTTTGTCGCGGCTCAAAGCGGCGATACTGGTTCTCCCGGTAGACTCGTTAATTGGCCTGGCTCCATGAACATCACCAAAGCTCTGGGCGGCTTTCAATTATCCTGGTTCAGCCAGCCCAATTGGGACTACTTCGTGCAGTACAAAGACGAGCTTTCCGATTTCAACTGGATCACTCTGACCAACGTTACCTCAGGCAACACAAACGCGTTTGGCGTAATGGACCCGACCCTCAGCACCCAACGCTTTTACCGCGTCGGCTTGAACCCACACAAATGAAAATAAGAGCCTCCCGTCGGGCCTTCACACTGATCGAACTGCTGGTCGTGATCGCCATCATCGCAATCCTGGCAGCGATGCTACTCCCGGCGTTGAGCAAGGCAAAGGTTGTTGCTCATCGAACCGCCTGCATGAACAAGCTCAAGCAATGGGGACTGGCGCAGACGATGTATTATCAGGACAGCAACGATTTCATCCCGCGCGAAACCGCCAACATCAGCGGCGGTAGCGCTCTCAACAACTGGGCGCAGGTGAGTGATCCTCTGAATGCAGACGTTTGGTACAATGCTTTGCCACTGGAGATAAAACTGCGCCCCGTGTCCACTTATTATGGCAACAAAACTGAATTCTATCTCAAGAACAGTTTGTTTCACTGCCCGGTCGCGAAGTTCTCAAAAGATGCCGAAACCACAACTGGCGGAATTACGTACTTCTCGATTGCAATGAATTCCAAGCTGATTGGCAGCGGCGGCACGACAATGCGAGTCACCGCGATTCAGCGGCCTTCACAAACGGTCTTCTTCCTTGAAAACCGCGTTGACTCGAGTGAATCGAAAGTGGACCCGGCGCAATCCGATTCCGACCTCGGTCAACCGAGCAGTTNNCGAGCCGATTCGTGGCGCGACACGCCAACATGGGTAACCTCACCTTCGTGGACGGCCACGCCGAGTCGCTTAAAGGTTCTCGGGTCGTGGAAACCCATCCCGGTCCGGGTCGAGGCAAAGCGATTCTTCCGCAAGTAGGGGTGATCTGGACGCCGAACCCGAACGATACCCCCTAGCATTCATGGTGAGTTACGGCTTGCAGTTTATCACCAGCCTGTCGCTGAACAAGCTGAATTCGGGTTCGTTCGGATTATGCATGTGCTTGTATTTACGCAGGTCGGGTTTACCGACACGAAGCAATTTAACTTTTCCGCGTCAGGGAAAATTTCTTGGAAGCCATTTCTTGCCCGCGTCGAACAGGTCCCATTCAGTCGCAGTGAATCTTTGTTTTCGAAGCGCAGCTGCAGGGAGTACATGTGCATGTCTTTCATCGGCTTCACATTTGAACCACCCGTGAAATCGAACACCAGTTAGTTGGTGGTGGATTTGTCGGTCGAGGTCATCTTCGGCGGGTTGGCCAACATGCAGTAATGCGTGAGCACCGGCTTGTCACCCTCCAAGTGATAGAGCGTGACCATTTCTTGGTCGCTGCCGGGGAAAATCGTTTCCACCACCGCGCTGCCACCAGAAGTCGTCCGATACGTGACGGTTGCCGGGTACCGCTTGTCTTTCTCGCCCTCGGCACCGCGCCACTCGCCGGCCAGGCCCTTCAGTTTTTCGAACGCTGCTTTTGACGTGATGGGTGTTTGTGATTTGGCTGCGGCCAAGAGAACCGCAGAGAGCAGAATTGCGGTCACGCATTTTAGAATTTGAGTTTTCATGGAGACTTGGGTTTATAGTTAATGTTTGCGCTTGAATGTCGTCGCGTTTCCTACGGTGAACTCCGGAAGGAGCGGCATAAAGTGCTCGTCAAATCTCCGATGCCGCTCCTGACGGAGCTTG
>PLJQ01000156.1 GCA_003140275.1 Limisphaerales bacterium | reverse complement strand
ACCATCTGCACCTGCCCGGCCATGCCCTCCTTTTCCAGCAGCGAATTCATCACCAGCAGGCTGTCGCCCGCAACAAGTCGGTTGCTCCAGTTGTGTGCGTGCTTGTAAAACTCAATCGCCTCGCGCAACGGTGGATTCTCCGTCTTGGAATTGAACAGGGAAAGCTGCTCGTAATCGCTGCCGTTCTTTTTGCGGACGGCTTCAATTATGGAGCGCGGGTCAATCCGCTCGTGAACATGCAGCGACACGGTCGGAATCTCGAAGCTCGTGCGCTCCGCCTTGCCCGCCCAAACCAGCATCGGGTCCAAGTGCGGGTCGTAAGCGTAAGACTTTTTCCCTTCAGCGGCGTCCGATTTGGCGTCCACCAAGCCGACGGGCGGATTATTCGTGCGCCTCTTGCCCTTGTGGTCGTATTGCTCGATGGGCTTTTTCTTGGACGTGGGTTGGTTTCGTTGTGCCATGCAGGTTGGCCGGCATCCTAGTTCGTGAAGGATTTTAGGCAATGGTAAAACCGACAGCGGAGTGAGGTTAGCCCGTCGGTTTTTCTCCAGGCCCAACTACACTGGCTTCAGTCCGCAGCTCTAGTTCAAAAGCGGATATCGCCGGGAACATTCGATCTCCAATTGCAGCACGAAACCCGCTGAATATCGCCTTGCCTTTATCTTTGTTGTAAAAACCAATAAACTGCTCTTTTACGATAGTAGAGTCCGCGACCGAATGCCTCCGTGCCGCTAGAGCACACTCCAGCATATTCACGAAATGTATGACCTCCGTGCGAATTTTAATGCTGTTCTTGCGATCGAGCGTGAAGGATTTTGAGTCGTTTGGTATCTTCAAGTCAAACAACTCGGAGAAAATCTGAAACTGGCCGGCATTCAAAGGAATGGGATTTTTTTGGATCATTTGCTTCGTCTGTGACTCGTCAAACTGTTGTCCAGCCGTCAGGAGGATAGGGTCTATCGAACTCATCCATGTTAGCCACTCCCTCAAAACCTCAATGCCCCTCTCGCGTCGAGATCGTTTATGGTCAACCTTTACCTGCCACCAAACGAGCAACAGCCCAACTGCGGTGAGCGTGCTTGCAACTGCTGATATCCATTCCGGCAATTTTTCCATAGTCGCGAAGTTGGTCTGCCTGACATTGTGATTCTACCGCGAGTTGCGATCCAGTGCGTGTGACGGCTGCTAGATTGAGCCGGAATTTCCTGGATGTCAAGCGGAGTGGGAATCCCTGATTAGACGAAAAAAGCTGCTGAACTGCGTGAGTGGTCCAGCCAGGTTTCAAGGACGCGGCGTAAGTTAGAAAGCCTTCAGGATGTGGGCGAAACAGCAGGCCGAAACGGGACCGGGTGAACAATTGGCGAAGGCGATCGTGGCTCCTCCTCGGAAACGTCAGTGACCACGGCCTCGGGCAGGAACAGCGAGATCCATTCCTTCGCCTCGCTGCGGTTCTCGGCCGAGCCGCCAATGAGTTCGATCTTGCCATCGAGTTTTTTCATGAGCCGCGCTTCGCCGAAAGTGGCCATCGTTATCCCTTCATACCGTCCCAACCAACTGCTGCGATCTAATTTCATTCGCTGATTCTGACACAGACGGTTGGACAACCGCCGTCCATGCAATTCTTCCTGGAAAACGCTGGAAGATCGGGCGCGGTGGCGCTACTAAAATTGTGAGGGGTGTGAAGCTGGAGACTTACCTGGGTTGGCAGGGTTTTCTGGTGAAATAATAGATTGGGGTGCGTTTGGAGCACATCGAAGGTGTTTGTTGCCACAGTGTTAACGGACCGATGCCGCCGAGTTGGAACACGCTTTGGCGTGTTCGTTCGCGAGGCCCTCAGAAATGAACAAGAGCGGGCCGTCCGGACCGACGAGAAACAGCATTGGTGTAACCCGACTCGTTCCACGCATACAGTAATTCGCGTAGTGCTCGGCCTGCGCGAGCAGGTCGTCGAGGGCTTCGAGTTTGCGCGGTGGCTGCACCAAGACAGCGTTAGTCGGAGAGGCGGGCAAGGCAAGCCGGATTCGGAGCGCTGCGGACTCTGGTGGCGACGAAGTCGCGCTCAATTTCTCAGCGGAAATTGAGAGGGGTTTGATTAACGACGAGAGTGAGCGACCGCCGCCGCGGACGGGAGTTGACTCCTAACAATCTGTGTGAAGTCAAAGAAATCATCCGAGTGCAAAGCGCTGCGGCGGCGCGCGCGACTGACCTTGTTTGGAAATATCAGGCTGGAGTCTTTGCTGTTCATAGTTGTGTGCGTGACGCTGCTGCTTCAAGTGTTTGCGATCATGGCCTACCATGAGATGAGAAAAAGGATAACAAAGATCGAAAAACAGCTACAATCTGAGGCCAGTAGCCAATCACCGAAGTCGCCGTTCCAATCACCGCCACAATGAATGTCAACACAAGTAGCGGATGTGGCTTCGCCAATCGCTGCACCTCTTGCTGAACCTTCAAAAGCTGACGGCGCTGAAACTCACCAGTCAGTGGCAAATGAGACGGACTTGCTCCGTCGGTCTCATATATCTCCCGAATCAATTGGTCATCCGACAATTGTTGAAGGCGATTGGCATCCATACGCCATGATGCGTAAGTCTATATTTTTACCACCACTTGCGATCCAGTTCCTGTGATGATTTCGAGATTGGGCCGGTGTTTCTTGGTTGTCAAGCGGCGCGGGAGTCCAGAGGGTGTGCCCTTCGGCGTGGAGGTCTGGGGGTGGCGTGACTCCCCAGCGCTGGGGTTCGGGGACGGCGCGAGTTTTGCGGGCGGCGGCGCGCAACGGAGTGCGCACCCTACCTTTGCCGGTGGGTGTTTTGGCGGGTGCTGGCGTCGGCGTAGGCCAGGCCGGTGCCCCAGCCGAGGGCGCGGCGGCACGCGGCGATGGTGGTGCCGGTGGTGATGACGTTGTCCACGAAGTGAACGGGCAAGGGCTGCATCGGG
This sequence comes from Limisphaerales bacterium, assembly GCA_003140275.1. GTDB lineage: Bacteria > Verrucomicrobiota > Verrucomicrobiia > Limisphaerales > PALSA-1396 > PALSA-1396. The sequence goes on along the minus strand of PLJQ01000156.1, from coordinate 1,191 downwards.
CCGGCGGTGCGAATGATGGCGTGCTGCTCGACGGTCAGGCCGGGCTGACCGCGCAAGCGCCGGGCGCACGAGGACTCCACGGGATGGGCGCGGCCAATGGCGCACTTGACGTGTGCGCCGGGCACAAGCTTGGCAATGGCGCGGGCAAGTGCAAGGTTGGCGGTGAGGCTGCCGTTACTTGCGGGCACTGGCACCAGCCAGCAAGGACCGTCAATGAGTGCGGCCATGACGGGGGCGGCGATCTGTATCGCTTCCTCGCTGGCGGTTTTCAAGTCCTGGGCCGTGCGGCGGGCGGTGGACTCGTCGGGGCTGAGTGTGCGATACCCGATGGGGATATACTTGGCGGCGTAAATGTCGGTCATCATAAAATCCTCGCGTATCAGGCTGGCCGGGTGTCGGCGGGGAAATAACTGGAATACTTTTCGTGCGGGTCGTTGGTGCTGCTCAAGCGGAACTGTCCGCACGGGTGCTGCCATGTCTGCCGGTGGTTGTTCCAATGGAAACCAAGCTGTGCCAACTGCTGCCGTATCCCGGCGGCGGGTGTCTCCTTGAACTGCACCCAAACCCAGCCGGCGTCCGGCCTCCTACCCACAACCTCTGCGAGTCCATAAACGTCGGGCAAGGTGTTCAAGAGTTGGTTTAATACTGTCGGTGTCGGGAGTGTGCGGTTCTTTGTCCGCTGCTGGTGGTCAATCGGCAGTCGATTGTCTTTCTTCTCCGCTGCTGCGTTGGTGTTTGGTGTGCTCAACTGTTCGGATCGGTTCTTGAGCCCGGTCTTGCGGTTTTGTGTCTTGATTTTCATGGTCTTTTTTTTTGTGCTCTGCTGTTCGTCTTCGGTCTGTCGCCCTGCACAGAAAAAGGCCGCGCAACGGGGCTCGTCCGTGGGAGTGGTCTTCAGAGGGAAACCGCGAGACGCCCCTGTGAAGCGGACTTGTGAGGGCGATGGAGAGAAGCGCGGAGCAGAAAAAGCCGGACCTGAAAACTTCGCGGTCGGTCACTTGGGCCTCCGATTGTGGCCGTCTCATTTTGCCACCGGCGCGCAGCGCCTTTGTCTCAATGGTTCGCCAGATAAATAACGCCATTTTCGAGTTGCTTTTCCTTTGGAGGAGGCGGAAAAACAGATAATCATCGAAGTAAGAAAAACCACACCCGAAACTATTATGAAAAACAAACACTGGCGTCTCATAGGTT
>PLJQ01000300.1 GCA_003140275.1 Limisphaerales bacterium | reverse complement strand
GGTTCGTGGTGTCCGCTGACACTTATTGCCATTGCTTTGGAGCCATACATGGAATCCGTCGAGTTCAGGGCCACCAAGATTGATGGCATACTCAAGACCGAAAAGCGCTACGACGACGAAATACTCTCCGGCGGATGTGTGCAGGATATCGAACTCGTGGAGAACCTGATGCGGCCCGTGAGCGTCGTCTGCAAACTGGAAGTCTTGTGCGTAGATGCGGCGAATATGAACGGGCCACAGAAGATTCGGGATGCCGCGCCGGACGTAGCGGCGGAGTTCGTCGAGTTCAGGCTTGTCCACGAGCTCATCATTCCATCCGGGGAAGTCTGAACAACGCAAAGCCAATACCTCTAAAGCAACCTTGGCGATGAAACGGGCTGTAACGCTGTTCGGTTCGGGTGTGTCAGGAGTTGGGATATACAACGTCCCTCGCGTGTTCGTCTGGAACGACTCAACCCAGCGCGTCGCATCCTCACCGGGTGCAGCTCCAACAGACAGGCCCTCACCGGGCACATAAACAACCTCAACGCGAGTGCCGGATTGGGCGTGCCACCCTTCGGCAGGGGGAATTCGGCCGCGCTTGTTGGGAACGCCCATACTAGAGCGAGAACTGCGACCATACAGTGAGTCGAGGTAGGGCTTCTCAACCTTGGTGGCCATGTAGTTATTGCAGGCGTCGCACACCCAACCGCGAGGCAAAATATGGTCCTCGTTGCCGAGCGATTCTGGAATAACGTGTTCAACGGAGACGCTTCCATCGGATTTGGATTTGCAGAATATGCAACGCATGGCTAGGTGCCTAACGCAAGCTGAGCCACCGCCGACTCGCGGCATGACGCGAGACGCGTAGATGGCAACCGGAGCGCGATGGCCAAAGGAAATGCAGTGGAAGGTTGTGCGGCACGGCTTTTTCAAAAAATCCATCGAACATCGTCATGGGAAAAGCTCGTTTGTGATTTGGCGCAAGTGCGCTGCGGCAACCTGAAGGACAGAGCGTGCGCATCGCAAACAGATGTTCTGGCGGACGCCAGCCTCGTAAACAGCCAAATGCCGCTCGCCCGGTTGAATCGTGTGTGCCTTGCTCGTATGGCATTTGCGGCTGTCACGAGCGGTCTCAACCTTGATATGTTTCAGTATGTTTCGTGTGGCTGGCATAGGACACAGGGTGTGCGTAGTGACGCGCTAACATTGTTTTTCGACCGCACGGGGCGGTCTTACTCTTTTCACATTTGGCAGCCTATGCGTGCGTTTCCAATTTGTAAACACCTGAGCGCTACTAGCAGTGTCGTCCGCTAATCAGATTTCAAAAAGCACCGCGATGCGGGTCTTTTTATCGCCCTTTGATGGTTTTCGGGAAATTCTTATCTTTACATCCGTGAGGGATTGGTTCGCGGCCTCGGTAAGCGACTCGCCAAGATACTTCGCCTGTTCTGTAGTAACGACCAGATTGATGTCGTCTGCTGTTTTGTACTTTGCCGATCCGTAAGCTGGATAACATTTGTCGATCCATACCCAGCGGGTTTGGGTTTCTGTTTCCATATTTTTTATTTATTTGAGAACGTTTAGTTTTGCCTCTCATAACTGTGTAGCACACCCTGACAGCCGTCGGCAATCTTCTACCGGCAGCCATGAATTAGATCGTTGACGCCCCCGGATAGTGCTGTGACAATCAGTTTAGCTGGCTAGCTGTGAAATCACCGACCAAATCACCGAAAGCGAAGGACGCAAGAGCCCCGATTCACCTTTCGAGCTTCGGCTGCGTTAAGGAGTTGTATTTTGACAAGGGCGGCTATGCCCGAGTCCAGATGAATACGGTCGAGATCGGTAGGTTGATAGACGCTTTGGAGCGTTATGCGTTACGCAAGCAGCGCATTCCTAACCCGAAGGTGCTTGCGGCACTAGACACGCTGGAAAGATTCTTTTCGGTTTTCGGGAAGGGCTACGACATTACTGTAACCGCAGACATGCCTATAGCTCGTCATGGAGTTCGCTTAGAGCCAATTTTCAAAGAAATTAGATGATCATCTGACGCAACAATGCGCTGCGAACGTCCATCGCGCTCCGGTTTCAATCCACGCACCTCGTGGCCGCCGACGCTGAATTATTAGGCATGAATCCGATAAGCATCCCATTAATAGTTCTCACATGGAATTCCGGCGCAAAACTTCGGGAATGGTTAACGACTGTAAAAGCGCTAAATGCCCCGAAGGGCCACGTCATCCGGCCCGTGATTGTTGACAACGCCTCATCGGACATCACGCCAGCAATCATTGGAGAGGCAGTATCGAACGGACAAGTGCTGCCAGAGGACGTACACTTGCTGCCATCTAATTTCGGTTTTGCAAAAGCTCATAATATTGTCTTTCGTCACTTGATCATCCATACAAGTTGTCGATTTGTTGCCACCCTCAACGAGGATGCAACTGCAGACCCTGGTTGGTTAGCGTCGCTTGTGGACGCAGCTTCTGAGTCGTCCCCGGAGAGTCGGATCGGCATGTGGAGCGGCCCCATATATTGCCCGTCCCCAAGGCAGAACATTATTAGCTCGGCAGGNNGTTCCTAGATATCGATTGGAACAAACCAGCCGCTTCTGACAACCGCTCGTCCAAACCCGATTTTAGGCCATTTTGTCCCTGCTTCGCTGCGAGCCTCTGGTCTCTTGATATGATGAAGAAAGTAGGGCTGCCAGACAGCGATCAGTTTATGTATTACGATGATGTCGATCTCGGATACCACGCACGTCTTGATGGCTGGGACGCGCAATACGTCGATGCCGCGCATGCTTTTCATCCACTTCCGAAACCACAGGCAAATTCTTCGCTCATGCGGAAGCATCAAGACAAAGGCCGCCTATCGATTGTTTGTCGCTATTTACCGGACCAGGAACGAGTCCGTATATTAAGTGAGTTGCCTGAAAACTTGCGTCTGACTTATAGTGAAATGCTCTGGGAAAGGCGCAGGCTGGAACCAGTTGAAACTCCCGACCGACGTCTGACTATTTGGAAAGAATGGGCTTGGGTTAGAGGAGAATAAGACTCCCGTGCATCGACTAAGTTGAGGAAAAAAGCGTGTTCGGGCAAAATGAAAAGCCGTCCGGGGAATCTCGGACGGCGTTCTCGGTGGACTAAAATCAAAAAAGCAGCACCGGTTTCTCGGTTTTCTTCCCTGCTTTTTTTCGGAGGACGAGTTCCCAACCTGTCGAAGTGTGCTCCTGCAAGGCATCATAAATGGCGAGCGCCCGCCGAATAACTTCGGCAAATGATGCTGCTTGAGTCCTATTCTGCAACTGTTGCAACTGGTCTTTAGCCCCTTCGGTCAATATGAGATTAAATTTGTATTTTTCTTTTTCCATTGTTCAAGGCGGGTCCAAATCGGTGTAGGTCGTAAATCCCATCTCCGGGAAATCGTGCCTGACCCATTTATCCAACATTATTGTTTCACCTTCGTTGTCTTCGTCAGGTTTACAAGTTATTGGTAATATTTCCAAACCCTCGAAGTTTTTTAGGTAACTCTTTACATCAAGTGGCTGACTGCTGCGCTTCTGTTTTCTCATGTTGTTTATTTGGTTTTCCCCGCACCCGGTGCAGGCCAGTTACGTGTGTAGTCGCGTTCATAGTTTGGTTGTGTTGTTTTGCTATTTGCTTATTTGGTTTTTAAGAAAGCATTTCTGCTCGGTGTAGAATTTACACATTATTTACCCCTGCGCAACAAAAAGTTGTTATTTTTTACCGTGATTTTCGGCGTCGTCTCGTAAATGTGATGGCAACGCTGACCAGCGCCATTGCAGAACCACCCCGGATTTATCGCGGCGACGCCGGGGACGTTATGAAATTCTTTCGCCACTACTCGCCGATAGGTCGTGCGCGCTCGGCGGGATGTCACGCGCTTGAACCGGCCTGCTGCTAAGCCGGTCGCCTGAGAAACTATTGGATGACGAATCGCCCGCCCGCGCTGTCGCTCATCGCTCCGGAAGCGCCGCCCTCGTTGCCGACGTGAAGACCAAGCAGCATCCCGACTGAAACGAAGGCGTCGCCCGTGCCGCCCTCCTGCCAGAGTGCACAAGTCAATGAGAGGCGGGTTTCATCGTCCACGACCGGAATGAAATCCATCGTTCGCGGTATCCGTAATTGCTCGGCCAACTTTTGAGGCGTATCCAATTCGCGTGAAGCGATGCCGACCAGCCTATGGTCTCTGACCCGATCCAGCAGGGGGTGCAGCAAGAGCCGAAAGAAAAAATGAGAATTTCGGAGAGCGGAAGAACTGTGCGCTTGACAGATTTAAGCCATATCAACGTCCAGCGACCGCCGCCGGAGGCGCAAATTTGCCCGTGGACACCCCCGTAGCCCTCGGACATTATCTCGCAGCAATAAATGTAGTCCACGGCCGCAATTGCGAATACCATGAGCGATCACTTACACGCCTCTGATGAACGGTGGCGTGGAGTCAGTCCGGGCAGGAGGCCCGTCATGGACGGAGACAAGACGACAGCAGTTGCGCGGGACGGAAACTCGCGGCGCAAGTTCCTCCGGGATGTCAGCGCGGCGCTCGCCGGGTCGCTCCTTCCGATGGGTCCGGTACTGGCAGCAAGGTACGAGCGGCCTGCGACCGAAGGCGCAGCGGGCGTCACTCCTGCCGGGGGCCGTGAATCATTCCCGCCGGACGACGTGCGTCACTACGGTATCATTCCGAACGAGACGGCGTCCGCGTCGAGCAATACCGCCGCGCTCAAGGCGCTGGTGAATCCGGCAGGCGCCTTCACCGGCAAGCTGTTATTTCCGAACCTGACGGGCACGGATGTCTATTACTTCAATGACCTCATAGCGTTCCATGACGGGATTCACCTCGATCTGAGAGGATCGACCCTTAACTTCACGAAGACCGGTGTTACGCGCGACTCCGCGAGCGGGTTTATCCACGCCATTCGCGATTTTGTCATCGAAAACGGCGCGGTCGTAACGAACTATCTGTTCAAAGGCGGCTACAACACGGGCAACGCGCTGGCCTTTGGCGGTCGCGGCGCGGATACCGCTCTCTTTCCGAATCTTTACGATGCGCTGCTCCCTGCGCCGATGGGCAACATCACGGTTCGCAATCTGCGTATCACCGCCGGCACGAGCGGCGCGGCTGCCCGCGCCATCTTCATGCTGGGGGGCTTCGATGGCGTCGTCATCGAAAACGTCTCGATCGACGGCCAGAAGCAGTTGACCGCGGGGATCTACTACGAGTTCGGGTGGGCGACGAACGAAGCCAGGGAGATCGAGCGGCAGAGCTCGCACGCGAGGAACATCCGCGTCACCAATCTCACGGTGGCGAATGTGATTGACGAGGCATTCGGCGCGAATGGTGCCTTCGACATTGTCATTGATGGCCTGCATGTGAGCGACTGCGGGCATGGTTGTCTGATCGGCACCGGCGAGGCTCTCTACTTCCGTCCGTGGACCCCGCCGGGGAGCCGCGGCACCCGCCCAAGTGTCGTGGTCCGAAATGTCGTCGCCAAATCGATCAGGAACGTCGGCATCGGGGTCGCCGGCGCGAGCAAGATCTCCGGTTCCTACCTGGACAATCCGCCCGCCCACGACAATCCCCTTGGCCTCGGTCCGAACCAGCAGTCTGATCTGATCGACTTTGTTCTCGACCGCTTCTCGCTGAACGGTTCGCGGAAAAACTACGGCATCTCGACTTCGGCGGCGAGCGCGCGAATCTCGAATGGGACCCTCACTGGCTTCCAGCGCGGCATCGTCACGACTCAGGAGTGTACGAAGTTCGTCATCGACGCCGTCAAGATCTTCGATTCTGCAAGCTTCGGAATCCAGGTCGGCCAGGGCGTCACGGTCCATACGCCGCCCCGGCTCGCGGACGGCGTTATCCGCAACTGCGTCATCGCCGGCAGCGGCACCCAGGGCAGGTGCGCGGGGCTTGCTGTAGGCACGACCCGAAGCTGCCTGATAGAGGATTGTCGCTTCGGCTACGACAAGTCCATGGATGACAAGAGTGAGGCGACCCAGACGCAGGCGGTAACGGCGGCCGCTGATGCGTCGGGCGTCATTTGCCGCAACAACTACGTCGCCCCTGCCGCCGATGGTGCGGTCGCCTATGTTCTGGCCGGTGCCGCGGGGCGCGGCTGCCGCATTGAGAATCCACGCGGGATCCAGACGGCGAACGGAGCGTGGAGGTAATCACCGGTTCGCGGCTTCGTGAATCTTCGTCGGCAGGTCGGACGGTTTCAGGCACACCTCTGATGCCCACTTCCCAAAACCGCCGTGCTCGTTACCCTGAGTTTTTCAGTTTTGGTTGGCTTGGGTTTACTCAGGTATGGTAGTCAAACCAAAACAAGGGTGTCAGGCTTCTGGAAAATTCCTCAGGCGGGCCATGTGATGTGCGATCCATTTATCGAGTGACACTGCTTTTCGTCTTCTGCTTTCCTGCCTGCAATACACGCAACGGAAAGCCTCATCTGTTCTCGATCCGTCTTCGTTCCACTTCGACGCGACAAGCCTGGCGACGTCCGGCCTGGACGCGACACACGACGGTGACTTCCAACACCGGATAGCGGAGAGAGCTTTGAGTATTTGAACACCTTGTAATATGATTGTTGCAGCATGAGCGAGATGGGTAAACTTCTGGTCTTTATCGGTCTGGTGCTGGCGGCTGCCGGCGCGTTTCTCTGGCTGGGAGCAGGCAAAGGCTGGCTGGGCCGGTTGCCGGGCGATATTGTTTACCGAAAAGGAAATTTCACCTTCTATTTCCCGATTATTACGTCGCTGCTGATCAGCCTGCTGCTGACTTTGATTCTTTGGTTGTTCCGGCGATAAGCCCCGGCGGAAAAGCGAGCCTCACCCCATCGAAGGCGATCTGGCTCCTGTCGATCTGGGTGTTGTATCTGGCGGCGACGAAGTCGCGGGCGATGGTGCAGCGGTAATTGCGCGGACTGTGAGGCTGGACGGATTATCCGAGTGGGCAGGGTTTGCTGGTGAAATACTCGATGTGGGTGCATTTGGAGCACTCAATCCCGAAACCCGCGATTGACATACCGGCCACGCCGATCAAATCGAAGGTGTCGTTGCCGCAGTGTGAGCAGACGACGGTCTGGCCGCCGGCCTGGAACCGGGAATGGTGTGGGTGTTGCATGGCATTAACACCGGCTTTTATGCCGCGACGAATCGCCTTGAGGGTATTACCCATTACCGGAGCGTAGTGGCCCGCTAGAATTGTGTCGAGGGCAAACACAGAGTGAAGGCCATCGGGACATGGAGGGGTCCCGATGTTCGAACCAGCTGGTCATGTATTTCATCGGTATTCTCCTTTATTGAGTTGATGTCATCGGAACGGTGGTCGTTTATACGGGCTAATTGTGATTGTACGACCACCAGTCGTATATTGAACCGCAAAGTGCTGGTGGGACTTCGACGCTGCGAGGGCGCTCACAACCCGCTTGTTCCAGACGTAATGCACAGGTCCAATTCTAAAATCCTGAAAGACCAGGTCAAGGTTTATGAATCCGACCGAAGCAAGGCGCGCAACGGAATGCGCGCCCTACCCCGGCATGTGTCAGGCTGGCCAAGACTTCCAGTTCAAGCAGTGATTCTTTGACTCGCCAGGAATCCAGATCGTCCGTCCACTGTGCCTTCTCCCACCACACAAATCGGGACCGCTTCACGGTCTTGCAGAAGTCGATGCGCGATATCTTCCATGGTGGTGAAGGTAACGCCCCTTTGTTTTGATTCTGTCAGCAATTGCTCAAAAAGATTCAGCTTCTGCATCCCTTCAATTTCGGCGTGGATGGTCAAGACGTTTGGCTGGTCCGGGCGCAATAACTCAAGGTAATGCGAGGCAATGGAGGTTTCCGGGAAGTCGGGACGGCCCAGCAACTCGTCCAGCGTGGGCAGCGTGGTGGGGATTTGCAACGTGCGGAAAGTTTTGCCATTCGACTGCGGAAAAAATGGGAACGTTCCCCGGCAGTCGCTGCCGTAGAGAAGCTGCTGTTCGTCGTAAACCTGAAAGCTGTGGGCATTGGCCTGCCAGCCGGGCGCGCCCGCAGCCAAGGGACGATCGCCAAAGATGCGCTTGAACTCCGCCACCGCGCGGCCAAATTCTTCGCGGGTTTCCTCCACCGAAAGACGATGAAGATAATCCTGCCAACGGAAATGATCGTGGCAATGAATGCCGACGGCGAACCCGTCGGCTTTTACCTGGCGCAACATGGTTTCGTTCCGTTTGCCGATGTGCGGCGCGGGAAGCAGGGTGCCGGAAAGGAGCGTGCGCCAACCATAAAGTCGGGTGACGCGGGTGCGGCTGACTTTTTTCAGGAAGCCCGGACGAAAGACGCGACGAATCGCTTTGCCGGTGTTGTCAGGGCCGAGGCTGAAGAGAAAGGTGGCCGGCACGGATTGGCGTTTGAGGACGGCGACGAGCGCGGGAACTCCCTCACGCGTGCCGCGGTCGGTATCAACATCAACCTTGATGACAAGTTGCGGTGATTGTCCGGAAGGCTTCATCAACGGGTCTGCATCTTGTTCAACTCGTAGTTTTTGTTTCGCAGATGATAGTCGAGTGTCAACTTGAGCGCGGTGCGCAGGTCAGTGGTCGGTTTCCAGCCGAGATGTTTTTCCGCTTCCTTGATGGAGGGCACACGATGGGCGATGTCCTGGTAAGCCTCGCCGTAATATTCCCGGGAATCGACGTTGATGAGCTGGATCTTTCCGGCCACGTCCCGGTATTCTTCGTATTCTTTGAGGAGATCAAGGATCATCTGAGCCACCTCCTTGATTGAATAGTTCATGTAGGGGTTGCCAATATTGAAAATGCGTCGCGAGGCGGCTTTGTCTTTGTTCTCGATGATTCGCACGAGGCAATCCACGCCGTCATCGATGAACGTGAACGAACGCTTTTGCTCGCCGCCATCAACCAGTTTGATGGGCAGGCCATTAATGATGTTATGAATGAATTGCGTGACCACCCGTGAACTGCCCTCCTTTGGCTCGTTGATGTCGTCAAGCTTCGGTCCGATGAAATTGAATGGGCGGAACAACGTGTAATCGAGATTGTCCTTCACACCGTAAGCGTAGATGACGCGGTCGAGGAGTTGTTTGATGCAGGCGTAAATCCAGCGCTGCTTTGGAATCGGGCCGAGCACGAAGTTCGTCGTGTATTCGTCAAACTCCTTGTCCATCGACATGCCGTAAATCTCGGAAGTGGAGGGAAAGACAAGCCGTTTTTTGTATTTAACGCACTTGCGGACGATTTCCATGTTGGCTTCAAAATCGAGTTCGAAAACGCGGATCGGGTCGCTGACGTAAAGTGCGGGCGTGGCAATGGCCACCAACGGGATTACGACATCGCATTTCTTGAGATGGTATTCGATCCATTCGCGATTGATGGTGATGTCGCCTTCAAAAAAATGAAAACGCTCGTGGCCGAGACAATGAGTGAGTTTGTTGGTGGCCATGTCCATGCCGAAGATTTCCCAGTCTTTGGTGGTGAGAATATTCCAGGCGAGGCTGTTGCCGATGAAGCCGTTGACGCCGAGGATAAGAATTTTTTGGCTCAAGATGATTCCGGGGTTAAGGGTTTAGGGTGATGGCTGGCCGACGAAAGAATCTGGCCGATGGTCAGCGGCAAGGGCGGGATTGCTTGTGATGGTGGCGGCGGATTCACCCACTGGAAGTCGGTGATCTGTAAAAAACCTTTTCCAGTGGCGATGATGAGCGGATCAAGGCTGACCACTTGTCCGGGAGCTGGCGCTGTGCCGGTCTGCGGAAAGAACTCCAAAGGTTCGGCCCACCAGATCATCAGCCGTGCATCACCGCAATCCGTGAAAGCGCCGGGGAAAGGTCGCGTGACGGCGCGAATCAAATTGAAGAGGGTGGTGGCTGGGGCTTCCCAGTCGATGCGGCCATCCTCCGGTCTGCGTCCACTGAAGTATGTGGCCTGGTGTTCGTCCTGCGGATGACGCGCCGCGTTACCCGCCAGAATCGCCGGCAATTGCCGATCCAGCACCGTCAACGCGGCCGCCTGAACGTTCTGCATTACCTGGAGCGCCGTTTCTGCCGGCCCGATCGTCACCGCCTGTTGATCGACAATGTCACCGGCATCAGCGCTTTTCACCATGTAGTGGAGCGTTGCCCCGGTTTGGGTTTCACCGTTAAGCACCGCCCAGTTGACCGGTGCCCGGCCGCGGTATTTTGGCAGATACGAGCCGTGCATGTTGAACGCGCCCCGTGAGGCGAGCTCCAGCAGGCGGACCGGAATCAGGCTGCGATAGTAAAAGGAAAAGAGGATGTCCGGCTTCAAACTGCGGAATCGTTCCTCCCATTCCGGTGACTTCAATGAACCGGGCGTGAAGACCGGAATGTCATGTTCGCGAGCAAGCGCGGCGACCGAACGAAACCAGAGATTTTCGCCCGGTTTATCTTCATGCGTGAACACTGCCACGACGCCCGCCTTGCGGCGCAACAACAATTCCAGGCAGACGTAGCCCACGTCGCTATAACCAAAAACAAGGATGCGCGGATCAGTCATCGAGTCGTTCCAGGATTTCCCTGGTCACATAACGCGGGCGTTGCTGGACGAGTTGATACATGCGCCCGATGTATTCACCTATCAGTCCGATGCCGATCATTGCCACGCTGATGAGAAAGAACAGAATCCCCAATAGTGTAAAAGTACCACCTTCCTCGGGACCGATCAGCAGACGCCGCCCGGCCAGAATGATCACCAGGACGAAGCTGCCGGCGGCGCAAACCATCGAGAACAAAGTGAAAAGTTGCAGCGGCACTGTCGTAAAGCCGGTGACCAGATCGAAGTTCAGCCGGATGAGCTTGTAGTAGGAATACTTTGAATCGCCGGCGGCGCGCGCATGATGTTCCACCTCCACCTCACCGGGTCGCGCGGCAAATTTGTAAGCGAGCGCCGGGATGAACAGCGAACGCTCGTTGGTGCGCACGATGGCATCGACCACGTGCCTCCGATAGGCGCGCAACATACACCCTTGGTCGCTCATCTTGATGTCGGTCGTCAATTCCCGCGCCCAATTGATCAGGCGCGAGGCAAAGCGGCGCCCGGGCGAATCACGCCGTTGCTCGCGCACCCCGCCCACGGAATCGAAGCCTTCATCCATTTTCTTCAACAGCTTGGGAATTTCCTCCGGCGGATTTTGGAGATCGGCGTCAAGTGTGACGATGATTTCGCCACGCACGCGTTCAAAGGCCGCCATGATGGCCGTGTGCTGGCCGAAGTTGCCGTTGAAATCAATCACGCGGACCTGCTGCGGGCGGAGTTGGTGAAATTCACGGAGAATTTTCATCGAACGATCCGTGCTGCCGTCGTTGATGAATATGATCTCAAACGGTTTTGCCAAACCATCCAACACTTTTACCAGCCGGGTGAAGAGCGGCTCAAGATTTGGTTCTTCGTTAAAAACCGGAATGACGACGGAAACGTAAATCGTTTTCATATTCAATCGCGTTTGAAAATATCGGCCATCGTCTCAATGACCCTGTCCTGATCCGCTTCGGTCATGGTCGGAAACAGCGGCAAGCTGACCACGCGGTCGGAAATCGCTTCCGCGTTTGGAAAATCGCCGCGTTGAAAACCGAACTGGTCGCGATAGTAAGGACTCAAATGAACCGCCTGATAGTGCAGGCCGGTGCCGATATTGCGTTCCTTCATCGCCGCCATAAAGCCATCGCGATCAGTTCCGGCAGCGTCAGGATTTATCAGCGGCGCGAAAAGATGCCAGGCGTGACGATGTTCGTAGGAAACTTTACCCGGCAGGGTCAATTCCGGCCAATCGGCCAGCTTTTCATAATAGCGGCGAACCAGCGTCGTACGCCGGTCGATGAATCCGTCCAGCGCCGGAAGTTGATGGATACCCAACGCCGCCTGGATGTCCATGAAGTTGAATTTGTATCCGGGCAAAGCAATTTCATAATGCGAACTACCGGCTTTGCTGAAGCGCGCCCACGCTTCGCGATCAATGCCGTGAAAGCGAAGGAGGGTGATACGCTTTTCCATCGCTCTGTCAGTCGTGGTGACGCAGCCACCCTCGCCGGTGGTCATGTTTTTGTTGGGATGAAAGCTGAAGACCTGCGTGTCGCCGAAACTGCCGATGCGCCGGCCTTTGTATTCTGCGCCGATGGCATGCGCGGCATCTTCGATGACTCTCAGGCCGTACTTTCTTGCGAGGGCGTGGATGAAATCCAGATCAACAGGCAAACCGGCAAAATGAACAGGCAAGATGGCCCGCGTGCGCGGAGTGATGGCCGCCTCCAGATGCTTCACCTCCAGGTTGTAAGTGTGCGGCTCGACATCCACGAGCACCGGTTTGCCGCCGGCCAGGACAATCGAATTCAAAGTGGCGGCAAAAGTCATCGCCGTGGTGATAACCTCATCGCCCGGCTGCAAATCGAGCGCGATCATCGTCATCAAAAGACCGGCAGTCGCCGAAGAGCAGGTCAGAGCGCACGGTGCGTGCAGATAATCCCGCAACATGGTTTCAAACTGTTTGGTGCGCGGGCCCGTGGTGATCCAGCCGGATTCCAGGCAAGCGACGACTTCGGCGATGGCTGCCGGACTGATCGTTGGTTTTGAAAACGGAAGAAAGGCGGCGGTCGATGTTTCGCTCATTTTGGTTTGCAAGGTCGGTATCTCGGACGCGACGGTTTTCATGGTTTGACCAGTTCAGGATTATACGATTCCGGCCGGTTGCTGAGGAGCACAAAATCACCGTCCCGCATGACCATGAAGGGTTGCCAACCGGGGTTCCGCCCGGCGAACATTTGATAAGTACTCGCGGCAGTAAGCGCGAAGACGCGTTGCTTACCCTGCCAGAGTTCGATGAATTCAGGCACATTCAAGTAACGGTTGGAATGGGCTTCCATACTCAAGCCGAACTCCTGTTCATCCGGCAAGTAATCGACCACGCCAATCAGTCTGCCCAGATACGGCGGCAGGTCCTGATAGTAAGCCAGCAGGCTGAACACCGGCGTGTCCGGAGTCAGGCGCGGTTTGAGAAATTCGGAAAATGCTTTCGTCGAGGGGCGCTGCTTTTGTATTAACTGCGCCGCCAGCGGATTGAATACAAGAGAAATTCCGGCTGCCGCCAGCATCAAAACCACCAACCCCCGCGATGGGGCGTTGCGCCGCGCAAACCAAAAGATCAAAAGGGAGCTGACAGCCAGAGTCCCAATGATCAATCCGAAAAGCGGCAGAGCTTGCGCTGGAGTTTTGTCCCCTCGCGAATGAAGCACGATTGGCACGGCGGCGGCCAACAGAACAGCAACAATCCCGTACGCGACATAACCCCCCTTGAGCGAATTCTTTCCGGGGTTTTCCCAGGCCGCTGCCAGATAGCGCCCCACCAACAAGGCGAGTGCCGGATAAAGCGGCAGAATGTAAGGAATGAGTTTGGACTGTGACGTGGAGAAAAACAGAAGCACGAACACAATCCAGATGGCAAAGAAGAAAATCTCCGGCTGCTCCTTTCGTTTTTTCCAGCCACCGGCAAACGCGTGTTTCACGGCCTGGGGGAGGAAAGTTACCCAGGGAAAAAGTCCGGCCGGCAGCACCGCAAAGAAAAACCAGAACGGTTGCGTCCGCCGGTGAATCGTCGTCAGGTAACGCAACACCTGTTCGTGCATAAAGTAATACCAGAGAAAACCTTGCCCTTTGTTGTTGGTGGAAAAGAATCCTGCGCTGTGTTCACTGGCGGGCGTGGCTCTTGCTGCCAGAACATGCCAGGGCACGGCCACCAGCAGAAAGACCGGTATCCCAAGCGAGAGATAAAGCGGGGAGATCGCTTTCCACCGCCACAGCAGCAATGTCCAAAGAAAAATGATCGCGCCTGGAATCGCCAGACCGATGAGTCCCTTGGTCAAGGTCGCCACCGCCATGCAGAGATAAAACCCGAGGAGTAAGAGCATCCGTGTGCGCCCCTGAACTTCACGAACTCCAAGAATAAAAAAACAGAGCGCGCCCGTGATGAAGACCGACACCGCCATGTCCAAAATAATGATCTGGCTCAGGCCGAAATAGAGCAGACTCGTGCCCAGCACGATGGCGGAAAGAATTCCCGCCGCCCGCCCGTAAAGTTTTCGGCCCGTGGCATAGACCATGAGACAGCCCAGAATTCCCAAAGCCGCCGGCCAGAACCGTAACGTGGCTTCGTGCATGCCGCAGACCTTGAGGGTCAACGCTTCGAGCCAATAAAAAAACGGCGGCTTTTCAAAATACAGAACTCCGTTCAATCGGGGAGTGACCCATTCGCCGCTGGCGACCATTTCGCGCGGAATTTCCGCGTAACGTCCCTCGTCAGGATTGCTGAACGGGCGCAGGCCGCTCATCGAAAAGTAAATCAACCCCAGTCCCAGGGTCAGCAGCGCGACATCTTCGAGAATTTCCCGCGCTTTCGATTTTTCGTTGATCATACCGGGCGCAGTAAAACGTGGAACGAGTCGGCTCGCAACCGCAATTCCTTTGATTCGATGCTCGACGCATCCGGTATGATCGTCTAAACCTTCGGCCATGCCGGACACTTCAAAGCCAGGCTGGCGATTTGTTGCGTTCAACGAAACCGAGATTGAGCAAGTCCCCGGCCGGACGCATCATTGGTATTGCAAGCCGGGCATGGTCAAGGACACGAACCTGTTGTTTGTCCGCGCCCATCTGCAGCCCGGACAAGCGCACAAATTCCATTACCATCCGCGAATGGAAGAAATTCTCTACATGCTCTCGGGTACCGCGGAACAATGGGTGGAAAAGGAAAAGCGCATCCTCCGCGCGGGTGATTCCATTTATCTGCCGGCAGGCGTCGTGCATGGCACTTACAACATCGGCGATGAGGTGCTCGACTTTCTGGCCATTCTGTCGCCCGCCAAAAGCGCAGGGCCGCCCACCGTGGAAGTCGGCGACGAGGAACCGTGGAAATCGTTGCGGAGTTGAACCCACGCCTGGCATGAAGACACTGCATTTCTATTTAACGCGGCAAGTGCTGGCGTCATTGGTGATGACGGTGGCGGTTTTTGTTTTCGTGTTGTTGCTCGGCAATGTGCTCAAGGAAATCCTCACCCTGCTGGTCAACCGTCAGGCACCCTTCTACAAAATGGTGGAGGCGGTCGGCTTGTTGCTCCCTTATGCTCTGGTTTTTGCGCTGCCGATGGGCATGTTGGCGGCCACACTGCTGACTTTCGGCCGGTTCAGCGCGGACCAGGAACTGACGGCGATACGGGCCAGCGGAATCAGTTTGTTGGCGCTCAGCACGCCGATCCTGCTCTTGAGCGTCGGATTGTGCTGCCTCAGCGCGTTGATTAATCTGCAAATCGCGCCGCAGTGCCGCGCGGCTTACCACAACTTGATCTACAGTTTGGTAATCGAGCTGTCGGGTGTCATCATGCCGGAGGGGCGATATGTGAAGGATTTTCCCGGTTATATTTTTTATGTCGGCAAAAACAAAAGCGGGGAATTAACAGATGTCATCGTTAATAAGTTGGATGAGAAGGAGAATGTTCAACAGCGAGTACATGCCAAGCGAGGCAAAATAGTGCGCGGCGATGACAAACAAATCACCCTGCATTTGTTCGAGTGCCAAGGCGCCAGCCGCGGGGGGGACGGGCAATGGCATACTGACGAAAGCGGCAACGAAATGATCATGCAGTTGGAATTCAAACCGCCGAAGGAAAGAAAGCCTCGAATTAGTGAAATGACCTTCTTTGAATTGCAAAACGAACGGCGTACTTGGGAGGGCAAAGGGATTGATGCCACCCCGGTGCTGACCGAGATCAACTCGAAGGTAGCTTTCTCATTCGCCTGCCTGAGCTTTACCCTGATCGGGATTCCGCTGGGAATTCGCGCGCATCGCCGGGAAACCAGCGCGGGCATCGCCATCGCGTTGATTCTGGTGATGATTTATTATGCCTTCACGATTTTAGGCGACGCGCTGGCGACCAAGCCGGAGTGGGGGCCGTATTTGATTGTCTGGCTGCCGAACTTCATTTTTCAGGCCATCGGGATGGTGTTGCTTTGGCGCACGAATCGGGGTGTTTAACGGGCGCCGGTTTCCAGCATAAAAGCCGACCGCTTCGGTTTTGTCATTGACGGCGGCACGAGGTTCAGGTGCATTACTCGCCATGATCCAAAAACTAAAACCCTTCATCGTTCTTCTTTCGGTTGCCCTGGCTCTGACGTCTCGTTGTGTGTCGGTTGCCCGGGCGGACGTTCGACTACCGGCGCTTTTCTCTGACAACGCGGTTTTGCAGCAAGGAATGCGCGTGCCCATCTGGGGTTGGGCGGATGAAGGCGAGGAAGTCGCCGTGAGTTTTCGAGGCCAGAAGGCCAAAGCCAAAGCCAGGGACGGCAAATGGATGGTCAAGCTCCACAACTTGAAAGCCGGCGGCCCGGACACGCTCACGGTTTCCGGAAAGAACACGATCGCTTTGAAAAATGTGCTCGTTGGCGAAGTGTGGATTTGCAGCGGCCAGTCGAACATGGAATGGCCATTGAGCAGGTCCTACGAATCACAAGCCGACATCGCCGCGTCTGCCAATCCGAACATTCATCTCTTTACCGTGCCGAAGCTGAAGGCCAGCACACCGGTCAACGATGTCAAAGCGAGCTGGCAGGAGTGCAATTCACAAACCATACCAGGGTTTTCCGCCGTGGCTTATTATTTTGGTCGGGAACTGCAAAAAGCGCGCAACGTGCCGGTCGGTTTGGTTCACACTTCGTGGGGCGGTTCGCCGGCGGAAGTTTGGATGAGCGAGAAAGTTCTTTCCACGAACCCTGACTACCAGCGGAACATCCTCGACAAGTACAGCGCCGACTTGAAGGTTTACCAGGCGGCCTCGGAAAAATTCAACCAGGAAACTGAGGAGTTGAAAAAGCAGGGCCAAACCCAAACCAAGAAGCCTCCCGCCGCGCCGTATTGGAAACCGACCGAGCTTTATAACGGCATGATTGCGCCGTTGATTCCCTACGCCTTTCAGGGAGCGATCTGGTATCAGGGCGAGTCTAACGCCGGTCGCGCCCACGAATATCGCACCTTGTTTGCGGACATGATCAGCAATTGGCGACGGGATTGGGGGCAAGGGAACTTCACGTTCCTTGCCGTGCAGCTTGCGCCGTGGGACAAGAACAAAAAGCGCTCGCTGGAACAGATCACGGAAAAACCTGAGGACAGCGATTGGGCGGAGTTGCGCGAGGCGCAATCAATCGCCACCCAAGTTTTGCCGAAAGTTGGCATGGCCGTGATCACCGATGTCGGCGACAAAGATGACATTCATCCGACAAAAAAAGTGCCGGTCGGCGCCCGGCTCGCATTGGCAGCGCGGGGAATTGCCTATCGCGAAAAAATGGAATACTCCGGCCCCGTTTATCAAAATATCAAAGTGAAAGACGGAAAAGCAGTCCTCAGCTTCCTTCATGTGGACGGTGGTTTGGAAGCACGCGATGGGCAGTTGAAAGGTTTCGCCATTTGCGGTGAGGACAAAAAATTTATCTGGGCCAACGCGGAGATTCAAGGCAACAAAGTGGTGGTCAGCAGTCCAGCGGTTGTCAAACCTGTCGCCGTTCGTTACGGATGGTCGGACTATCCCGTGGTCAACCTTTGGAACAAAGACGGCCTGCCCGCTTCCCCGTTCCGAACCGACAACTTCCCGATGATCACGCAACCGAAGAAATAAGCCGGGGTGTTGCGCGCGTTGAATCACCGCCCGGAATTAACCATGGTGGCAACCGGCGGGCGGCTGGTTTAGTTTCGTTCGCCGATCTATGCATTATCTCCGCGCCATTGCAGGGCTTGGAATCCGCGGCGTTTCCGGTCGCCGCTGTGGTTCTCTTTCGCTGGCATTGCTGATCGCGTCGTCTGCCTGCAAAACGACTCCGCCGACGGCGCCGTTTGCGTTTCAGCCCGCCAAACTCGAGGAGATGGATGCCGCTGCCAATCAAACCATCACCGATAAAAAAATTCCGGGCGGCGTGATTTGGTTGGAACGAAACGGCAAAGCCTATCACAAGGCATACGGCCATCGTGCCTTGGTGCCAGCAGAAGAACCGATGACGGAGGACACGATTTTCGATGCAGCATCGCTGACCAAGGTTGCGGCCTGCACGCCAGCCGTGATGCTGTTGGTCGAGCGAGGCCAGGTGAAGCTCGAGGCGCCGGTGCATGCTTACATCCCCGAATTCACCAGTGACGGAAAGGAAGCCATCACCATTCGCCACTTGTTGACCCACACTTCAGGACTGCGGCCGGATATCGACACCAAAACACCGTGGCACGGCCAGGAGACGGCTGTTCGGATGGCCTGTGAAGAAGAATTGCAGTCAGTGCCTGGAACCGCTTTCCGTTACAGCGACATCAATTTCATCCTGCTCGGGGAAGTAGTCCAGCGAGTCAGCAGGAGAAGGTTGGAAGAATTTGTCGCACACGAAGTTTATCAGCCTTTGAAGATGTTGGACACCGGGTATCTGCCGCCGGCTTCCAAATCATTGCGCATTGCGCCGACGGAAATGACCGATGGAATCATGTTGCGCGGCACGGTGCACGATCCAACGGCTCGCTTCATGAGCGGTGTGGCCGGACACGCCGGGCTTTTCACCACGGCGTCGGATCTGGCGCGTTACGCCCGCATGCTGCTCAACGAAGGGACGCTCGACGGCGTCCGAATCTTCAAACCAGAGACGGTCAGACTAATGACGAGTGTCCAGACGCCGCCGACGGTTTCGTCGCGGCGCGGGTTGGGGTGGGACATCGATTCGGGTTACAGTCGGCCGCGCGGCAAGATTTTTCCGCTCGGTTCTTACGGCCACACTGGTTTCACCGGAACATGCCTCTGGATTGATCCTTTTTCCAAAACGTTTTGGATGTTTCTCTCCAACCGAATTCATCCCGATGGCAAAGGCAATGTTCTCCTGTTGCAAGCGATCCTTGCCAATCTTGTGGCGGAGGCGGTCATCGGGTTTAATTATGCCTACGTTCCGGGTTCTTTGCCGCCGAAACCGCTGACTGAGACAAATCTTGCTCCTCGCGCTTCAGGACAGCAAAAAGTTGCCCTGGTTAAATTGCTGAATGGCATCGACGTTTTGGCGCGGGGAAAATTTGCGCGGCTCAAAGGTTTGCGGATCGGGCTGATCACCAATCACACCGGCACCGATCACCAGCGCAATGCGACCATTGACCTTTTAAAGAACGCACCGGACGTGACGTTGAAGGTATTGTTTAGTCCCGAACACGGCATCCGCGGAGCGCTGGATGAGAAAGTGGGCGACAGCATGGATGAAAAAACTGGATTGCCGATTTACAGTTTGTACGGCGAGGCGCGCAAACCGAAACCAGAACAATTGAAAGACCTCGACGCATTGGTCTTTGACATCCAGGACATCGGCTGTCGATTTTACACCTACATATCGACGATGGGAGGAGCGCTCGAAGCCGCGGGCGAGGCGGGCATAAAAGTTTTTGTTTTGGACCGGGTGGATCCGATCAACGGCGTGACGATTGATGGGCCGGTGCTCACCCGCCAGACCAGCTTCATTGCGTTTCATCCGATTCCGGTGCGCTACGGCATGACGATGGGCGAACTGGCGCGGATGTTTAACGCCGAGCGCAACTTCAAGGCCGACCTCACGGTGATCCCGGTGGAAAACTGGTCGCGCGAACTTTGGTTCGATCAAACCGGGCTTCCGTGGATTAATCCTTCGCCCAACGTGCGCAGTTTGACGGAGGCGACGCTTTATCCTGGCGTGGGCCTGCTGGAAACGACGGCGTTGTCCGTCGGGCGCGGCACCGACACACCGTTTGAAGTGATTGGCGCGCCGTACATCGACGATGTTCAACTGGCTGATGAACTCAACCGCGCGGGGCTGGTCGAGGTGCGCTTTGTTCCGGTGCGGTTCACGCCCAACGCGAGCATTTACCAGGGCAAACTCTGCGCCGGCGTGAACATCATCCTGACCGACCGTGATCACTGCAACGTGGTGGATATCGGTCTCACCGTCGCTCAAACGCTCAATCGACTTTATCCCGCCGACTTCGACATTGAGAAACTCAACATGCTGCTCGGCCACCGCGCCACGATTGACGACATGAAAGCCGGCAAAACCATCGCGCAGATCAGGCAGTCGTGGGCTGCCGACCTGGAGGAATTTCGCAAGCGCCGCGCGAAATATCTGCTCTACAAATAAACCTGTAAATTCGCGGGTCAGCTCTTTGAATTTCCTATTGGACACTCAATCGAAAGAAGCGCTGCGAGGGGGTCGAGTTGGAAACGGTGATCGTGTTGTTCGCGCCGTCTCCGGGCACCGATCGCAGTGTCTGCCACAACGTGTCGGCGAGCGAGTCCTTGTACTGCAACACATACGTGAGGCCGGTGAACGTGTTGAACATGAGGGCAATGTTGCCGCCGCTGACCGCCGCGGAAAGGAACACGCCGCCGCCATCGATGCAAGATTGCTGGAAGGTCAACTGCAGTCCGTTGCTCAGGCCGCCCGTGTCATATTCGAACTGGGTGAAGGCGCTGCCGGTATCTTTTTGAACGCCGACGGTGGCGCTGCTGCCCGTGCCGTTCAATGTGCCGTAGATGATATCAAAGCGCTGTTGTCCCTCGTAGAGTCGCACTTCGAAGTTAAGACTTGCACCGCTGTCGTAATACGTAGCGCGCCATTCGATGTTGAAGATGCGGTTTGGCACGCTGCCGCTGGTCGATGTGAAAATGCCGCTGCCGCCGACGTCGGTGCGAAGGTCGTCCCAGTGCGCAAAGATGGCGTTGTCAAAAGTTGATGCTGGCAGATTAATGTTTCCCGCATCGCTAGTGGCGCTGGCGAACTGGACGTTGCCGTTGGAGTCGAGCGCGGCGCTGGTGAAACTTTGGTCGTAAAAGGCGTAAGGGAAAGGCAAGGCAACAGTGGTGGTGACATCATCCCCATGATTTCCGACGTCGTCGGTGCCGGGCACGATGGCAGCGCCGGTGGATTGGGTAATGACGTAGTTCGTCTCGTCCGAAGCAAGATTGAAAGGCAGCGTGTTGGTGCCGCCGACGTACGCAAGGATGAGTGTCAGGTTGACGGGCGTGCCGCAGACGAATGATGGGGAGGTGCTGATTTGGAAGGCCGTCACGTTCGTGGCGGTCGCGGCATAAGCGAGGTTGGGGTAGGTGGAACTCGACTGGACCACGTTAAGCCCCGGCGTCGTGGACGTCAGCGTGGCGGAGATGTTCGTCGCCGTGCTGCTGCCGTCGTTGCGGATTACCAGTTTGAGGTCATTATATTCATTCGGGTCAACGCTCTGGTTGCCGTTGCCGCCGGTGAGCGTCGCGGATACGAAGCTGAGGTTGGTGCCGAAACTTTGAATGGCGCGCTCCAGGTTCACCCGCGGCTTGGTGATCGCCACTTTGGTGTCAGTGACGTTGTCGCCGTACGAAACCAAGCAGCTTTTCACCTGCTGCGGGGTCAGATAATTCCCGGTAATCGCTTTGGCCGCCGACTGCAAGCAGGCCACGGCGCCGGCGGCATAAGCCGCCGCGGCGGAGGTGCCGCCAAAAGAATCGTAGTAATCTCCAGGCTTATAGCCCGACGTCCCGGTGATATCCAGCGTGTAACACTGGTCGGCCGGCGCCATCAGGGTCAGGTACAATGCCATGTTTGCATAGGAGGTCACCTCGTCGGCGGCCGTTGAATCATTAGCATACCAGCCGGTCGGACAACCGATGGTCGCAATCTTCGGCGCACAACTGTTGGAATTGACGCACGGCTGATTCTGCCCGAAGGCCGCGTCATACACCCCGCCGACGGAAATCACGCTTGAAATACAAGCCGGCCAGTTCATCGAATCGCAAAAGCCATCGTTGCCCGAAGAGGCTATCACGGTGATCCCGGCCGCGACCGCGTTGTTGGCCGCCGTGGTCATCGAGGGCAACACGTCGTCGCACACCGAGAAAGCGCGTCCGATGCCTGCACTGGTGCTGATGACCATGATCGGAAAGTTGGTGTTGTCATTCTTGTGGGTCACGCACCAGTCCCAGGCTGCTACCAGGGCGTCATTCGTGGCGTTGAGGCTCGTTCCAGAGGTAATTTTCAGGGCATAGAGCTTCGCGCCATAGGCCACGCCGCCGATGTAATCGACGACGGTTCCGAGATCGCCCGCCGCAATGCCCGCGCAACAGGTGCCGTGGGCTTGGCCATTGGGGATGGGGTCGGCGTCGTTGTCCCCAAAATCATAGCCGCCGATCACTTTGCTGTTTGGAAAACCGCCGCCGCCCAGGCGCGCATGAGTGTAATCGATGCCACTGTCACAAATGGCGATGGCCAGTCCCGCACCGTAATAATTTGAGCGGTAGGTCATGCCGTGCATGAGTGGAATGCCCTGCGCCAGGTGCGCTTCGAGAATAAAGACCGGCTCAATCGAAACAACCCGAGGATGGGACTGGAGCGCCTTGAGTCCGTTGGTGGTGACTTCAGCGGAGAATCCCGCGATGTTGTCGAAACGGAAGCCCACCTTGACATCCTTTGCCGGCAAGTTGTCCAGCACGTCCTGCTGAAGTTTCTTGATCTGTGGCCGCAGAGTCTCCAAGGATGCTTTCGAAGCAAAATCGGTCCCGGCCAGCTCCGGCGGCGGAGCCAGATTGACGATGACTTTCACAGTGCCGTTGGCAAGGTTTCCGATGGTCTTGCGAGCGTCAGTCAGCTTCTGTTCGGAAATAACCGGCGCGGGCGACCGGGCTGGCGGTGGCGTCTGGGCTGCTTTTGGCGCAGAGAGCGGTTGAGCAAGGGACACCGAGGCGTTTGAAACATTGACTGGGACCGGAACACTGGGAATGGCCGGAGTCGATGGCTTCTCCTGCCCGGCGACGCCGAGGACAACCACCGGTACGCAGAGCAATGCCACCACAGCCCGGAATTTCGGGAGCCGAAGGAAATGTTGGAACTGACGTTTATGCGGCCTTGGTATCGCTGCCGGGACAAACCGGAGTCCGTGATTGGCGTCTGCCCGCGCGGCAACTGCTCGTGAATTAAGAACGCCGCACAACATCAGGCTACCAATCTTACATTTTTCGGGAATTTGCAAGTCGTTTCTGAATGCCTTTGGGATCGAGAGGTTGAATGGGCTTTTCCAGGAGGTCGATTATTGCCGCGGCTTCGGCCCAATTCTTAAGTGTGTCAAAGCGATGGTGGTATCCGATTGCCAGGGGTGTTCAGTTTTATCAATGATCAGCACGCGAGGCAGAAGCTCAATTTCATGACCGAAGAGGTTGAACGTAATCGTGCCTGGCAGAAAAGTTGTGTCCATGAAAATGCACTGACCGAAAGGGACGGGAAAAGGCACTTCTTTTGGCGTGGCAAAAATCATCAGGCTGTTGGTGTTTATCAGCAGCGGTTTGTCGTCTGGGAAATCGATCTTCAAATCAAAAATCTTTAGTTTCGGCTGTGAGACAATCATCTTGGGGACTCCGACTTCGCTGTTGGTGAACGTCACCTGCCACGGGCCATTGACCGTTCGCCGATGTTCGATGCCGTAAAAGAACACGGCGTAAACAACGACTGCAATGATGAACGCAAAAGCAAAATGTCTCAACGGGTTGGAAGATTTCATGTTGTGTTTCTTCGTTTCACGGCTGAATCGTTTTTGCGGAACACGAAAAAAGTGAAGTCGCCCATGCGAGGCGGAGCGGTGGAAACAACCTTCGTCATTGGCAGGCTGTAGATCGGTTTTGCGTATTCGAGGTTGTAAAAAGCATCCACAAATCTTGTCTGACTGATTAAATAGAAATTCCGCCTGGAGTAAATTGCAATTTGTATTCATGCTTCGGGATGCGGGTTGAGACGAAAAAGAAATGGTGAAGCCGAAGGCAGTTGTAAACCAGACTGACCTTGACCGCGAAGTTTACATTTTGCGGTAAGGCTCTGCTGATTGCGCAGGTTGCCCCAACTGCGTTTTCGGATTTTCCTCCTTCGCGGACTGGGTGCGGTCACAACCCCGCACCCCAAGGCACACACGGGCTGCGACGAGGTAAAGTCGCGTTAGATGTGCAATGTTCTTCGTCGTCACAATTTGAGCGTGCAGTCTCTCCAATACAGGCAGAACAGCGACCCATGCCGCTGCAACATGATTACGGAGCATCCACTGCGCCCGCGTGTGGTACGAAAACACGACGAAAATCACCGGCAAAACCTGGCTGATTTCCATCAAGGACCATCTGCGCGTCGCCCTACGCCGCGCCTGAGTCGAAGCAGCACTGACCGGATTGACGGCGTGGACTCGCGCCATTCGGAATTGAGGAGTTGACATCGTGAGCCGGAAGACCTATCCCAACAAAAGGACAACCGGGGCATTCACAAATTCAAGAAAGGATCGTTATGAAAATATTGTTTCGACCAGTCATTGGCTTCGCGTGTTGCAGCGTCACGTCGCTCTCGCTATTCACGGCGGCAGGACAGGAGCACGGCTTCTATCTCAAAGGCGACCTGGGGGCGGCGTGGACGCACGACCCCGATTTGAAGGAGTTTTTCGGGCCGGTGACGCCGGGGAGCAAGGTGAAACTGGACACGGGCGCGCGCTTTGGCGCCGTGGGCGGTTATCACGTGACCGACTGGTTCGCGGCGGAGTTCGAGACGGGCGTCACGGCCAATTCGATTGATTCCATCACCAGTGCCACGAGAGTAAATGCCGTGCTGTCGCGCGTGCCGATGCTGCTTAACGCGCGGTTTGAGTGGCCGACTAAATGCCCAGTGACTCCCTACCTGGGAGGCGGCGTTGGCGGCGCGACGACCATTATTGACGCGGACCCGATTGTTATTGGCGGCACGCGATTGAAAGGAAGCGACGCCGATGTGGTATTCGCTTACCAGGCCTTTGCCGGCCTGCGCTACAAAATCAACGAGCACATGGGTGTGGGCGTGGAATACCACTACCTCGCCAGCGGCGGGCCGGAATGGAAAGCCGATGTCACCTCCGGCACGGCCTCTGACCGGTTTCGTTTAAGTGGCATCGAGTCGCATTCGGTGAGCGTGGCCTTCACCTATCGCTTCTGAAACCTGGCGGCTCGACAACACATCGACCTCCTGGCTAAACTCAGCGGCGTGTTATTAGCGAATCGTCCCTGGGTCATTGCCGGCCGCACATTTCATTCGCGGCTTATTGTCGGCACGGGCAAATTCTCTTCCCCCGAAGCCATGCGCGACGCCCTGGTCGCCAGCGAGACCGAACTGGTCACCGTCGCTTTGCGCCGCGCCGATTTAAGCGGCAAGAAAGACCCGTTCGCCAACATTTTGGAATTCATCGATTCGCAGAAGTTCCTGCTGCTCCCCAATACCAGTGGCGCGAGGAACGCCGACGAAGCCGTTCGTCTTGCCCGTCTGGCCGCCGCCGCCGGGTTGCCCAAGTGGGTGAAACTCGAAATTCATCCCGACCCACGCTACCTGTTGCCCGACGCCATCGAAACATTCAAGGCCGCCGAGATCTTGATAAAAGAAGGTTTCACCGTGCTCCCTTACATCAACGCCGATCCGGTTTTGGCGAAGCGTTTGCAGGATGTTGGGGTTGCCACCGTCATGCCGCTCGGTTCACCCATCGGCTCGAATCGCGGCATTCAAACGCGCGATCAGATTCGCATCATCATTGAACAAGCCACGGTACCGGTCGTCGTGGATGCCGGTCTCGGTGCGCCGAGTCACGCGGCCGAAGCCATGGAAATGGGCGCCGATGCGGTGCTCGTCAACACCGCCATCGCCGTATCGCACGAACCCAACTGCATGGCGATCGCCTTCAAAATGGCGGTGGAAGCTGGCCGCGCGGCGTTTGAGTCCGGTCTTGCGGCACAACACGACACGGCTGTGCCCACCAGCCCGTTAACCGCATTTTTGAACTAGCCATGAATCACAGAACGATTTCAGTCGCACGAGTCAAACAACTGCTCGCAGCGGTGCGCAAAGCCCGCGTGCTGGTTGTCGGCGACGTGATGCTCGACCATTTCATCTGGGGCAACGTGGCACGCATTTCGCCGGAAGCACCCGTGCCGGTGGTGGAGTTTGCCCGCGAGAGTTTCATGCCTGGCGGCGCGGCCAATGTGGCGCGCAATCTCACCGCGATGGACGTGCCGACGGATTTGTTTGGCACGGTCGGGCGCGATGACGCCGCCGATCAGCTTAGACGTCTGCTGAAAGAACAGCACGTCGGCTGTGGCGGTTTACTTGCGGGCGCTTCGCGCCCCACAAGCGTCAAGACCCGCATTGTCGCGCATCAGCAACAAGTGGTGCGCATAGACCGTGAGGCGCGGGACGGGTTGAGCTCACGACTGACACAACGATTACTGGGTTTGGTGCGCGCGCAAATCCACGAAACCGCCGCCGTGATTGTCGCTGATTACGGAAAGGGTGTCGTCACCCAGTCGCTGTTGGATGAACTCAAAAAAATCTGTCGCGCGCTTGGCGTCTGGCTGAGCCTCGACCCGAAACCGGTTCACCATCTCGACCTCGCGGGGCTGTCGCTCATCACACCGAATCGGAAGGAGACATTCGAGCTGGCGAAACTTGAAGATGAAACGCGCAACGCAAATCCGTTCGGCGACACAAACTTGATGCAGGCCGCGAACCGTCTATTGCGCGAACTCAGGCCGGCGGTGTTGCTCATCACGCTTGGCGAACAGGGCATGTTGCTCTGTCAACGCGGGCAAAAGCCGTTCCACATTCCGACAGTGGCACAGGAAGTTTTCGACGTTTCCGGCGCGGGTGACACCGTCATCGCGATGTTCACCCTGGCCGTTGGCGCGGGCGCGTCGCTGTTGGAGGCAGCCATTCTTTCCAATCATGCGGCGGGCATCGTGGTCGGGAAAATCGGCACGGCCACAACTTCGCCCGACGAATTGCTGGCCAGTTTCAAACCGGCCTGAACCCTGCCATGCGTTCCAAGGTCACTGCCCATTCCATCCGCGCCATGAAGACGAGCGGAGGAAAAATTGCCGCGCTTACGGCCTACGATTTTCCAATGGCGCGTCTGCTCGACGAAGTCGGCGTTCCCTTCATCCTGGTGGGCGATTCGCTGGCCATNNCATCACGTCCGCGCGGTGGCCCGCGCCAATCCGCAATCGCTCATCGTCGGCGACATGCCGTTCCGCAGTTACGAGACGGTGTCCAACGCCGTCGAGAATGCAAAGCGCCTGGTCGCCGCCGGCGCGGAAGCGGTGAAAGCCGAAGGCGGACGCGAAATCATCGAACAGGCGCGCGCCATCGTCGCTTCGGGAATTCCGTTCTGCGGACACCTCGGCATGTTACCGCAACACGTCATTGAAGAAGGCGGTTACCACGTCAAGGGCAGGAAGGAGGATGAACACCAGGCCCTGCTCGCCGATGCCGACGCGCTGGTTCAAGCCGGTGTCTTTGCCATTGTCCTCGAACTCGTCACGTCACCGGTGGCAAAGGAAATCACGCAACGTGTGCCCGTTCCTACCATCGGCATTGGGTCAGGTTCGGATTGCGACGGTCAAATCCTGGTAACACCCGACCTGCTCGGCATGTTGCCGTGGTTCAGCTTGAAGCATGTGAAGCCAAAACTTAATGCTGCCGAGCAGATGCGCTCTGTCATTCAAGAGTGGAAGAACTTGATTTGATGTCCGCATTCCCCGTCGGCAGGCGTGCTTGAAGCGCACCTGCACGGCCTTGCGCTTTTCACTTACCGCACCGGTGTCATCGCGACCGCTTGCGGCAATACCGGCGGCAAATATTTGTTCGCCAGCCCGCGCTTCCTCATGCGCGTGAACACGAACAGATTGAAGAAGTGCATTCCGCCCAATACCAGCAGCACCAGGCCGACTTTTGTGCTCAGGCTCTCCAATGCCTCTTGTGCGTTGGCCGCCGCCGCGCCGTATTTCAACGCCAGCGTCACATAGCCGATGTTGATGAGATAAAACCCAACCACCAGCAGATGATTCACCGAATCTGCCAGCGACTCGTTGCCGTGAAAGCTGTCAACGAGGAACACGCGGCCGTTTTTGTGCAGCGTGCGCGCGACCCAGATCGTCAGGCAGACGCTGGTGGCGAGATAAACTACGTAAGTCATGATAATCCAGTTCATAGGCGTCATTTCTTTATTACGGTTAGTTCTGTCATTACAGTAATATAGTAACACACAACAAATATCGCGCAAGCAATAATTTTTTGCCCTGCCCGCCGGGAAAAAGAGCTTTGGCTTGGGCACGCGCTTTGAGCTAAGAATGGTCCATGCGAAAATTGACGCATGTTAACGCACGCGGCGAAGCCAGCATGGTGGACGTTTCCGCCAAGCCGATCCTGCGGCGCGAAGCCTTCGCGCGCGGAGAAATCCGCTTGAATCAGGCGACGCTGAAGTTGATTCAATCGCATACCATCGCCAAGGGCAACGTGCTGGCGTCCGCCCGACTGGCCGGGATTCTCGCCGCCAAGAAAACCGGCGAGTTGATTCCGCTTTGCCATCCGCTGCCCATCACTCATTGCGAGGTGAGCTTTGACATTCCGAAAACTCAGGATCGCGTTATCATCACCGCCTCGGCCAAAATCGCCGCCCAGACCGGCGTCGAAATGGAAACGCTCACGGCGGTCACGGTGGCGGCCCTCACGATTTACGATATGTGCAAGGCAGTGGACAAGAGGATGAGGATTACGGACATCAAACTCATCTCCAAAACCAAGAAGGAGGGCAGGTGAGAAAGCGGGAAAGTGAGCAGGTCGGAACGGGCTATCGGATAGTGTGTTCTCACTCTCTCACCTTCCCGCCTGCCCACCTACAACAAACTTCGTGCGATGCAAATTAACGTTGGGATTATCACCATCAGTGACCGCGCCTCACGCGGGCAATACGACGACCTCGGCGGGCCGGCGTTGAAGCGGGCGGCGGAAGGTTACGGATGGAAAGTCCTCACGGAATCGCTTGTTCCTGATGAAATGACTGACATACAACGCGGCATTCGTGAACAGATCGCCAAGGGTTGCGAATTGATTCTGACGACTGGAGGAACAGGTGTTGCGCTGCGAGACGTGACACCCGAAGCTGTGCGTGAGATCGCCATCCGCGAATTGCCGGGCTTTGGCGAAATCATGCGCATCGAATCCATGAAGATCACCAGCAACGCCATCTTGTCGCGCAACCTTGCCGTCGTGGTCGAAAAGACGCTGGTGATCTGTCTGCCCGGCAAACCGAGCGGCGCCGTCGAATGCCTCGGCTTCGTAGTCGGCGCCATTCCGCACTGTGTCGAAGTGTTGCAGGAAGTGCCGACGAGTTGCTGACGGCCATGAGACTATTTTTCAACACAACTGAACAGGTATTTCCGGGTTTAAGAACCTAGCTTATGACTTTGGAATCATTAATAACCACCGCCAAGGAAAGCGGCGCGAGCGATCTTCACCTGGAAGCCGGCCTCCCGGCCGCATTGCGCGTCCGCGGAGTGCTCCGGACCATCGGTGAACCGGTTGCCGCCGAAACCATTCTCGGATTTGCGCGGAGCGTAATTGAACACGACCAATGGCCGCAGTTTCTGGAACGCCGCTCGTTCGACCTTTCCAAAGTGATCCAAGGCGTGCGGTGCCGGATCAACATTCTTCAAAGTTCGCGCGGTGTCGGCTTCGTTATCCGGCTGCTCTCGACTTCNNCTCGCCCATGCCAACGGACTCATCCTGGTGAGCGGGCCGACCGGCAGCGGGAAAACCTCGACCCTGGCGGCGTTGATCCAGGAAATAAACCTCGCCGAACCGCGCCACATCGTGACCATCGAAAGTCCGATCGAATATTCGTTCCGACCGCGGCGCGCGTACATCCGCCAGCGCGAAGTCGGACGTGACACGCCAAGTTTTGAACAGGCGCTCCTCGATGCGCT
>PLJQ01000513.1 GCA_003140275.1 Limisphaerales bacterium | reverse complement strand
ACTCGATGATCGGCAAGCTGATCACCTACGGCAAAGACCGGCGCGACGCGATGGACAAAATGAGCCGCGCTTTGAGCGAATATATGCTGACGGGCGTCAAAACAACCATTTCTTTTCAACAAGCGATTCTCCAGGACCCGAATTTTCGTCGCGGGGTTTACTCGACCAACTTTGTTGAACAATTGTTGAGCGGTGCCCGGCGCGAATTAATCGAAGAAAAGGCGTGAGCGGATGAGTCACCGGCGGCCATGCTCGCTTCAAGTTTAACAAGCAGCGAGGATTTGAACCATTTGATTGAACCATTCAAGTTGCGAAATAAGACAAAACATTTCGGCCGTGATTCAGTTGAGGTCCGCACCTGAATTCACGAGCTCCAGAGCCCTGCGCGCACGCCGCCGTTCCGGGGGGGTGGGACCGCCGTGGATAGAAAGCCAGATACGCTCCAGAATAAGAGTTTGACACCTGCGCGACTCAAACCTAGTTTTAAATGAAATTGATTTTATGGCTGAGAACATTCCAAATTTACCAGTCGGGGCTGCGCCGCCGAAAAAGGAAACCGGCAAAGTGCAACCCAAAAAGGAAACGGTCCGGATTAATCTGCCCCCTAAACCTTCGGCGGCACCGACCATCAAACTGCCGACGCTCCCACCGGGTGGGCCGCCGGCTTCAACGGCTGCGGCTCCGACCGCGACCACCCTTGCCAGAGCTGCGGCACCGAGTGCCTCAGCACCCACCGCCGCGCCACGAACAGGCGCCCCGGCCTCGGCACAAAAACCGGCCTCCGCACAACGACAGGCCGCATCCACTGCCGCGCCAACCGTTAGCGCATGGGATAACTTTCTCGCCATCGCCGCAATGGTGGTGAGCCTGACGGTGGCAGGAAGCCTGTTTTACCTGTTATCACTTTAATGTCGTAAAACCTGACTCAACCCGCTTCAAATTTGGCGGAGCGATTGTCCGCCAATGCAATTCTTATATGGCTAACCCCAACATGGTCACTTTGACAAAAGAGAATTTCGCTCAGGAAGTCCTCCAATCCTACACCCCGGTGCTCGTTGATTTTTGGGCCGAATGGTGCGGCCCGTGCAAGATGGTCGCCCCGATCCTCGACGAACTTGCTGACGAGTATCAGGGCCGCGTCAAGATCGGAAAAGTAAACATCGACGACCACCAATCGCTGGCCACCGAATATGGCATCCGCGCCATCCCCACGCTCTTGTTGTTTCACCAGGGGCAGGTGGCCGAACAAATCGTTGGCCTGCGCAGCAAACGCGATCTCAAGGCCAGCTTCGACAAAGTCGCGGTCTGAGCGGCGCGTGTGCGCGGGCGTTATGCCGCTCATCATCACGCCCCGTCAACTCACCCATCGCGCGGAATTGTATCATCAACTCGGCCAGTTAACGGCGGTCGGTGTCGGTCTGCCGCAAGCCTTGGAACATCTGCGCCGCAACCCGCCCACTCGTTCCTTACGCGAGCCGCTGGAACGTCTGATCAACCAGGTGGTACAAGGCCACACGTTCACTCAAGCCTTGAACCGTTCCGGCAAATGGCTGTCCTCCTTTGACCTCGCGCTCCTGCAAGCGGGTGAGCATAGCGGCCGCCTGGATGCGGTTTTTAAACTGCTGGCCAACTATTACAATGAGCGCGCCCGCCTGGCGCGACAGGTGATTTCCGACCTGGCCTATCCGATGTTTTTGTTTCACGCGGCCATCTTCATTTTTCCCTTCGCACAATTTTTTCTTTCGGGCAATTGGATGACTTATTTGCGGCAAACGTTGGGCGTGCTGTTGCCGATTTACGCTGCCACTTTCCTCCTGATTCTTGCCTGCCAGGGACGGCGTGGCGAAACGTGGCGGTCCTGGGTGGAATCGGTTTTCCATTGGGTGCCGATTCTGGGGAAGGCGCGACGCGCATTGGCACTGGCCCGTCTGTCCGCCGCCTTGGAAGCGCTCATCAGCGCGGGGGTGACGGTTATCGAAGCCTGGGAATTGGCCGCGGCGGCCAGTGGTTCGCCCGCTTTGCGCCGCACGGTACTGGCCTGGAAACCGCGAGTACTGGCCGGTGAAACGCCAGCGGAAGAAGTCAGCAACAGCCCGCAGTTTCCTGAGCTGTTTGCGAATCTCTACCACACCGGCGAAATAAGCGGGCAACTGGACGATACTTTGCGCCGCTTGCAAAGCTATTACCAGGAGGAAGGGACTCGCAAGCTGCACGCGCTGGCTCAATGGACACCGCGGATTATTTATTTTGCGGTGGCGCTGATGGTTGCGTATCGCGTCATCAAGTTTTGGACCGGATATTTTCAACAAATTCAGAGCGCGGGCGGGTTTTAGCAAGTTTCACCACGAAGCATGCTTCAGGAAGGCCGGGCACAATTGAAACTTTTCTCGTTTCATACCGTTGCTTAAACTCCGCCCATGACTTTATCCGAACTGCTCGCCAACGAAGAACTGCGCCAACATGAATTTCCGGTGACGCGCGGAAAAACGTTCCTTGCTCACGCAGGCGTTTGTCCGCTGCCGCGACGCGTGGCCGAGGCTGTTTCCCATTACGCCCGGCAATCGACGACCGGCGACCAGGAACAGTTTGCCCATCCATCCGTGTTGAACGGAGGACGACAACTGGCCGCGCGCCTGCTTAATGCCCAGCCCGATGAGATTGCGTTCGTTGGCCCTACCTCACTGGCGCTAAGTTTAATCGCCAGCGGTTTGTCATTCCAAAAAGGGGACAACATCCTTGTATATTTCGACGATTATCCGTCGAATGTTTATCCTTGGATGGCACTTGCGGAAAAAGGTGTGCAAGTCCGCCTGCTCAACACGCGTGAATTGGGGGCGATCCGGCTGGCCGAAGTCCGCGGGCAGGTGGATGAGCAAACACGGATGGTGGCGCTCGCGTCGTGTCATTTCATCAGCGGGTATCGGATCGATCACCAGTCGATCGGCAAATTCCTGCGCGGACGAAACATTCTGTTTTGTCTGGATGCGATTCAGACCTTGGGCGCGTTTCCGACGACCGTGGAGAATGTTGATTTGCTGGCGGCGGATGCGCACAAGTGGCTGCTCGGGCCGTGCGCCGCGGGGATCATGTATGTGCGGCAATCGTTACAGGAGTGTTTGAAGCCGCCGATTTACGGCTGGAACAATGTGCGTTGCCCGAATTACGTGGCGCAGGAGCAGATCGTTTTTCGAACGGGTTCACAACGGTTTGAAGCCGGCTCGCACAATTTCCTCGGTCTGGTGGGTCTGCATGCGGCGATGGAACTGATTTTGGAGATCGGCGTGGAGAACATCGGCCGCGAGTTGCTGCGCAAGCGCGCGTGGCTCCTGCCTGCGTTACAAGCCAAAGGGTATGAAGTTTTACAGGCCAGCGCGGCGACGGAGACGACCACCGGCATCATCAGTTTTCATCGACCGGGCGCCGATCTGCCGGCGTTGCACCAAAAACTCGAGGCCGCCAACATCGTGACTTCTTTGCGGGCGGATCGTACTGGACGACGATACATTCGTCTTTCGCCACATTTTTACAACACCGACGCAGAGCTTCATCGCGTGTTGGAAATGTTGTAAGGTGAACGCTCGAACTATACGCGTGAGGGCTTCAATACCCCGGGGTGAGAACACACCGGCTCTTTTTGACAGCTAATCGGGGCCAAGGCAGGTGGCGATGGAAAGCCATTTCCAATGGTGACTGGCGCAGCGCGCGGCGATTGCGCTGAGTATTGTCAAGCACCCGCGGTTTATCAACGCAACAACCGTTGAACGAATTTGTGGACGGGCCGGATCGCAGCAGGTTAACTTCTTGATGTGCGACCGACGGATATTCAACCCATTGGCGAAGAACTCGCGATCAAATGGGAGGACGGCAGCGAAAGTTTTGTGCGGCTGGAAAAACTGCGCCGCCATTGTCCCTGTGCCGGCTGCAAAGGGGAGGTGGATATCATGGGTAATCTATACAAAGGGCCGGAGAAGCCGTTGCCGGCGGCGGCATTTCAACTCATGCGAATTGCGAACGTTGGCAGTTACGCCGTCCAACCGGTCTGGGGTGACGGGCACGCCACGGGCCTTTATTCATTTGAGTACCTGAAGCGGATTGGAGAGCGCCTGGACAAATAACCCTTCGTTGAAGTGAAGGCCTGGAGGTACATGCCAAAAGCCACCCGCGGCTTGCGGGTGGCTGTCCGTTCAAAAGACCCCCTATTCTATTGGGCAAATCGCGTGGCTTTGAAACTGACTGGGTTCGTGAATATGCCACCGGGTTGGTCATAGCCTCTGGTGAGAGCTATAATTCTTCTAGCGTTGAACGGGCCTGTTACAGCTCGAACGACGGTGACTGGGTCCGTCGGGAGGGGTGGATCCATGCCAAAGACAAACGAGATTCTGCTCCGTGAAGACAGAACTGCATTACCATGGTACGAATAACCCGGTCCGGCGCCAACAACATCGTAAACATTTGGGAACTGGAGGAGGGACGGGTCGCTGGTGGGGCTGAGGGTGATGGGGAGTTCCTGATAGGCTATACGGGCCTGTGTTTTAGTGCCATACCAATCGCCACTGATATCTGGCAGTACTTTGGCAGGCACACCTTGATAAACAGTTCTGCCAAACGGAGTGGTGCAGATCAGGGTGAGCCGTCTGCCGGGCACGACCCTCCCCACAAAGCTGATCGCATTGGTAATGGCTGAACAGTTAACCATGTTGGTATAGCAGACCACCTCGATCGTAGTGCAGATAGTTTGGTTCGTAAAGATTGTGCCATCAATGTTTGTGCCTATCGGTGTAGTGATGCAACCATCTATATTTGCACTGATGGGGACGGAGTTGGTTGTCGTCGTAATGGACGTATTGGTCGAAGGGACGCAAAAGTCTCCGCTAATTGGCGGTATGTTATTCGTAGATACCGGGAAGGCATTCGTAACACAATCCTCCAACTGCGAGACTTCAATAAACTGGCCGATTGTGCGCCCCTGGTTGTCCAAAGCCCACGGACCGTTCGGTCCATTATAGCCAAAAATTTGTTGTCCGGGCGTTGGAGGAGGAGTCGTGGTGCCGCCGCGAGTGTCTCCGTCTCCGCCTCCGCCATTTCTCGCATCCCCAACATCGGTAGGTTTCGGATTATTCGGAACCAGCACTTCAATACCGCTGAAGGTGCCGCGGCTGGTAGATTCCCCGGCGTTGATAAAGGTTAAATAAGCCGTTCCGGCGCGGTGCCCGCTCAAAATGCAATCCCAGGTGCCGACCGGAGAGGCGGCTTGGGCGAGCGCGGGGTTTCCTAAAACGCCCAGGAGCACAGCGAATGACAAGCGAGCAGCGGACCACCCTTGCCAGCTAAACATATTCTTTTTCATGATGTATAATGGTTGCCAGGTTAAACGTATGCCGGGTTAATCTTTGAGATTTTGCTGATAAGACTCCCAAGACTGCCCGGGCGCGGGCCGTTTGCTCCAATCGATTGGTTTGCCGCTGTCCCAAGCCGTCGGTTTCGCTTCCGTCTCCTCTTCGTACTTGGTCTTCAGGAAATCAGATTTGGCGACTTGAAAGTCATCCTCGCCAACAATCGTAGGGGTGACGAAGATGATCAGGTTATCTTTTTGCCGGGATTTGCTTTGCGAGCGGAAGGCCGCGCCGATCAGCGGAAGATCACCAAAAATAGGCACCTTGGTATTGGCTTTGTTGGAGTTGTTTTTGACCAATCCGCCCATGACCAGGGTATTGCCGCTGGGGATGAGCACCTGGGTCTCAATCTTACGGATGTCATATTCATCCGCCTGGCTGGTGGTGCCGGCGACGGTTTTGGTGACGGTGTCAAAAACACTGGAAACCTCGGGACTGACTTTCAGATTGATGTAGTTGTTGGCCGAAATGCGGGGCGTAACTTTGAGAATGGTGCCCAGGTTCGTGTAGGTGACTGTCGAGCCACCGGGAGAACCTTGAGTGCCGGCAGTATTCGCGAAGATGGGCACAGCGCGGGTCACTGCCAGAACAGCCTCTTGGTTGTCAAGCGTCACCGCTCGCGGAGTGGATAATACGCGCGCGTCCGAATCGCTGTTGAGGAAAGAGAGCACGACTTTGACACCGTCAGCATCCAGAAATGCGGTGGTTGGATTGAAGCCTTTGGCGGTGTCAATCAACAGATTCGGGTTGGAGGACGACAAGGTATTGTTAAGGCTGGCACTGGGAGCGTTCTGTTGCAGATTATTACCAAAGGCTATGTGTTGCGCATTTAGCGTGCTGGTCCAATCGATGCCCTTGGAAGTTTTCGGGTTGGAGGAGGTTTCGACCAGTTTGGCCTCAATGAGCACCTGTTTGGTAATGGTGTCGAGTCTTTCAACAAGTTCATTCACCGACTGCATTTCCTTTTCGGTGGCAAGGACCACCAGTTGGCTGGTGCGAACGTCGCCCAGCACTTTGCTGCGTTTGTCGGTCAGGTTGGCTTGCACGGCCGCCTGTATGTTTGTGGGGCTGGCGAATTTGAGCTGGATGATTTGGGAGATGAGGGGATCAGGCGCAGCCGGGTCTTTGACCGTGATCCGGGCAATCTGGGTTTTCGGATCTTCAACAATCATGAGACTGTAATTGTTGAGGACGGCGATGAGCGCCTGTTGCGCCGTCAATTTTTCCCAGCGAATGGAGATGTTGGGCTGGAGAACAATTTTGCCATCCGGTCCGGGCATCCCAAACGAAACTTTCGGGTCCAGGATGTAGTTTAAGTTGGCCTGGCGGGCCAGGTTCTTGATGGCGTCGTTCAAGCCGACGTCATCCATCACGATCAGTGGAATGACCTCGTTTGGATCGCGCGGGGCGCTGTTGGCCGGGGCGCTTTCGGTTTTGGGTTTGTTTTCGCCAGCCGCCGGCGGGTTGTCTTGGGTCAAGCCGACCGTACTTCCGGCGAGAAGCCCAGCGAGACTCAGGATGATGAGTTTTGATTTCATTTTCTAGTTTTGGTTCACGGACGCTTGGTTTCAGTTAATTTGTTCACAGTTAGTTGACTGACGTACGGCTTCTTCACGAGCGTTTTCAGCAGCCCAGGTGCCAGTGCGTGAAATTCCTCTTGAATGCACCGGCTATGAAACAACTTGCCTACTTTCCCAACCCAGGTTGTCCATCATTATGACAACTTGTACCGCTATCGCCCGTCGCCGTACTTGTGGATGCGTCTCAGCAACGAACAATTTTAAGGCCCACCGCGCAAACGTAATTCTTTGCGCTCGCCTGAATTCATGATTTCGATCATGATCGAATCTTTGCGGATTTCCAAGCAACGTATTTTGAGCTTTCCGGCAGCGGTTGTGACTTCTGCCACATCGCCGACCCCAAAAGTGTAACTGTTGACCATGGCGAGCGGCTGATCCTTTGTGCCGGAAACGCCATTCAGCACCAGCAAGCGGCCTGCCTCACTGGGTTTTGGGTCGGTCGTGGTCATCGGGATAAGAACCCGGTGCGGAAAGAAAGGATCCTTGCCTGCCCGTTCGTCAAATTCGGATTTGGGAAACACGGCTTCCCCGGCGAGGAGACCATTGGTTTCCACGGCAATTGCCGGAGAGTCCAGCGCACCTCCAAGGAGACACGCGAGGCACGCGCGCGCAAGCAGCGCACGGCAGTCGATGGAGCGGTATGGTTTCATTGGCAGACAGCGTATCATGGCCCGGTGGGTTTGACCAGCGTAACTATATCCATCCTGAAAGCCAGCTTCTCCATTCCGCCTGGGGTTGAAGAAAGGTTCGGCTCCAACTCCAATTTTTCCACACGAAAGTACGGGAAATGGTTTTCAAAGTCAGCGATAAACTTTCCGAAATCCTGATAAAAGGCCGTGCCGCGCACGGTATAAACGGCCTGCTTATATGGGAAATCCGGCAGCATCGTGACATCACCGACCGTCTCGCGGCTGATTTGTGGAATGTCCAATTTATGATTGAGTTGAATTTCACGGAGCATCAGCACGAACCAGGAAAACAGATCGCCGGCGGCCATGGTATCCTCAATGGCGCTGAGTTTTTGGCTGGCGACCTTGAGGTCGCGTTCGATTTTGTCAGCCGCTCTAACTGCCTGCTGTACTCTATTGAGGCGCTGTTCAGCGGCGCCAAGGTGTTTGGAAACCTCGCCGATTTTCGTTTTTTGGAATTCGATGAGGCCGTACCAGAACCCGCCGATCACCACCAGGGTGGCCAGCGCTACCAGAATGATCTGTTGACGTTTTTCTTTGGAGAGCTTGTTCATGTCAACGGGTTTTTTCCGGGAAACGGCATTCCAGTGAAAAGAGCACGTGAAGTTTTCCCGACTCGGAGGCGATTTGAGGGGGGGAGAGACTGATCAACTTTATTTCGTTGTTTTTGCCCAAAGCATTCTGAAGATAGGAATTCGCCACGAGTGCTTCTTTGAACTTGCTGACCAGTTCACCGGGCCGCGAGCTGGAATCCTTTGCTTCGAGCACCAAAATCACCCGCTCGGTGGCGGTGGCGGGTTTGCCGGGAATAACTCTGGAATCATTGGTCTTGGGTTTAACCTCCGGGTTGAGGAAGTAATCCCCCGTCATTTTCAGCCGGACTAGTTGCACATCATCGACCGTGGTGGTTTGCAGGGCGTTCAATGGATTGGCCAGGAGGAAGCGGTTCGTGGCCAGTTGTCTCAAGGCAGCCTGTTTGTGGTCGACCTCGATCAGTTTTTTCTGGTTGTTGATGACTTGCACGTACTCGCTTTCTTGCGCTTTTGATCTGGCTTCCAGTCCTTTTAGCTTGTCGTTGTCTCTCATGATTCGAACCTGGAGGTAAATGCCCCAAATCACCACCAGTGCGACGAGAATCCCCGCCAGCCATAGGACGCGCTTGACCGGGTCGCGACGGCGCAACTCTTCCAACGCTTGCGCCTCGGCGAGCAAAT
This sequence comes from Limisphaerales bacterium, assembly GCA_003140275.1. Lineage (GTDB taxonomy): Bacteria > Verrucomicrobiota > Verrucomicrobiia > Limisphaerales > PALSA-1396 > PALSA-1396. The sequence goes on along the minus strand of PLJQ01000513.1, from coordinate 12,984 downwards.
TGATGCGTATGGGCATAAGCTTTTTTAGAACGCAGCTACCGCGGTCCCCACGGCCACTGTCAACTGAGGCGCCACTTGTTCGGCTTCGGCCATCTGCTGGGGCGGCAGTGACAGCCTTAAGAAACTGGTCGGGTTCCAGCGACTGCAAGGCACCAGCAGTTCGGCTTCCAGCGACTGCACGATAAAATCCGAACGCGCCGAGCCTCCGGAAATAAAGACCCGGCTGACCGTTTTGTCCTGCTGATGTTCAAAAAAGTCAATCGACGCGCGCAGTTCGCGTCCCAGCGGCAACAGCACCGATTCCAGGTTGGATTGAACCTCGGTGGGCATTCCCACTTTGATGCCTTCGGCTTCGGCATAGGTGATTTTGAGCGATTCGGCCAGGCCGCTGGTGAGTGCGTCGCCACCAATGCCCACCACGCGGCTGAGGATCAGGTCGCCCGCTTGTAAAATGCAGATGGTGGAGTTCTTAAACCCGATGTCCACCAACGCCACCACTTCCCGGGAGAAAACATCCGGCATGGCCAGTTCAAACGCGTTCACCGGACCGATCAAACCGGGGACGATTTGTTCCACAACCAGACTGGCGTCTTTGACCGCAGCCTGCAAATCTTCAACCAGTTGTCTTCTTGCGCCGCCGACCAACACCTTCAGCTTGGTGGCGACCGAAGCGGTTCTGGCGCCTTCCGGCGGGCCTGGCGTTTCCGGGATCGACACGATGTAACAATCGAATATGTGACTGGCCAGGTCCTGTTGCAGATAATTCTTCGTGTTATTCTTGAGGATCTGGCGCATGTCACCCACCGGCACACGCGGCATCTCTGCGTGGCGCACGATGGAATCATTCACGCCGAGGGCCAGAGTGACCAGCTTCGTGTTGGCGGCCAGGGTCTGGCTGATACTTTTTAAATGCTCAGTCACCATCTCGGAGGAAAGATGTTTTTCGTAGAGGGGAGCGTCCAACAGGGCGTAACGCAGCAGCACGAATGCATCGCCGTTGCGTTGAATGTGAACGGCCTTGGTGATGCGTCCGCCCAGGTCAATCGCCACGATCTGATCTCGTTTTCTTGTACCGCTGCTGAAAAAAGGCAACGCCATGTCCGAGTTCGTATCCAATTCAAATCGGGTTGGCAAGTAACAATGCTTTTTTTTTGACTTCGGGTTTTTCACCGCAAGTTTCCGGCGCCTTAAATTCCTGACGTTGTTCGGAAGGGTTGAAGCGATAATGTTGCGGTTGATGCGACAACAATTTTACTTTAGGGGTCCGCCGGCTTCGATGTCTTTTCCTCCGGCCACGCTTTTCGCCCGCTCTTGCAACTCCTCGAGCAACACCTGAATGATTGGGGTCGTCTGTGCGTGAAGATATTCCGGTGACGGGGCCGCTGATGGGCCGGCAGAACATCATTCACCATCACTCTCCGCGCTACTTCACGCGCCTCCGTTGGTGGCAAAGCTCTTGGGACTTGTTTTGCCTTTCCGCAGTGATTGTTTTAATCGGCTGGCGGCTCCATTTGCCAAGCGGGCCGGTCTGGCTCTTTGCCGCTTTAAGTGCCAACGCCAATGAAGTGCATAAATGGGCGCCTCGCACCCGAAAGGAGAACGGGCCGCTCATCTCATTTCTTCGGGACATCCGCCTGACGCAAACGCTGCTTTACTCACGCCTGAAACAGGAAGGCCGCATCATCCGCGACAAGGCGTGGGAACTTTGCACCTGTTCGACATTAACATTACACCGAAGAACATGAGCGTTGATGAATTGCAAAAAGGCTTCCTGCAACTGGCAAAACAATTATATTCGGCGGCGGAAACTTATGAGCGCCGGCGGAAATTCAAGACGAAGCTTGAAACGGCTCCGCGTTTTGGCCGACGCGCTGCACGCAATGAAGGATGCCTGCTGGCCGCTTGAACGGGACGAAATCCCTGGCGGGTTCCGGGCCCGTGATGGCGCGAATAAAATCTATGAGACAACCAACGCGTGTTCGGCAAAGAATTCCAAGGCTGTTCGGGTCGCGGTTCCTGGTCGCCGCGCTTCTGCTGGGTGAATTGAGCACCGGCTGCTCCATCAAGAAAATGGCCGTCAATGCGGCGGGCAACGCGCTGGCCGGCGGTGGCACCATCTTCAGTTCGGACGACGATCCGGAGCTGATCAAAGCCGCCGTGCCGTTCAGTTTGAAGTTGATGGAGAGTTTGCTCGACCAGAGTCCGCGTCACAAAGGCCTGTTGTTCGCGACTGCAATCGGGTTTACGCGGTATGCTTACGCGTTCGTTCAGCAGGAGGCCGATGAGTCGGAAGATAATAACCTGACGGCGGCCACGGAAATGCGGACGCGGGCCCGGAAACTTTATCTGCGAGCGCGCAACTACGGATTGCGCGGACTGGAAGTGAACCATCACGGTTTTGAGAAAGCGTTGCTTGCGAATCCGAAAGCGGCGGTGAAAGCGGCCAGGGCCGCCGATGTCACGTTGCTTTACTGGACGGCGGTTTCGTGGGCGGCGGCGATTTCACTTTCCAAGGACAATCCCGATCTCATCAGTGATATGCCCATTGTCGAGGCGTTGATCGACCGTTCGCTCGAACTCGATGAAAATTTTGACCACGGCGCGATTCATTCTTTCCTGATCTCTTATGAGATGGGCCGGCAGGGCGTGGCAGGCAAACCGGAAGAGCGCGCCCGAAAACACTTCGAACAGGCGGTGGATTTGTCGGGGGGGCAACAGGCGGCGCCATTTGTTTCGATGGCGGAGTCGGTTTCGATCCAAAAGCAAAACGTCCCGGAATTCAAAGACCTGCTCCATCGCGCGCTGGCGATCAACCCCGACGCCAAACCTGAATGGCGGTTGGTGAATCTGGTGATGCAACGTCGCGCCCGCTGGTTGCTGGGTCGCATGGATCAGCTTTTTTTAGTGACAGATCCAAAGGACAAGAAGGAAGGTAAATAATCTTATGCACTTGATGAATTCTCGAATCGGGTTGTGCGGCCTGCTGGCGCTTGGCTTGAGCGTCACGGAAACAAACCTTCGCGCGGCAGATCCAACCGTGAACCTTCGTCTGGGCACGCTCGCGCCGAGCGGCACCTCGTATCACAAAAGCCTGCTAGTGATGGGTGAAAAGTGGAAGGAGGCGTCCGGTGGAGTCGTGAAGCTGACGATTTTCCCCGGCGGCACCCAGGGCGGCGAGGCTGACATGGTCGGCTTGATGCAAACCGGCAATCTCGATGCGGGTTTGCTCACGGCGGTGGGGCTTTCAGAAATTGAGCCGGCGGTCAGCGCGTTGCAAAGCATGCCCATGTCGTTCCGCAATCTGGACGAAGTGGATTACGTGGGCGAAAAGTTGCACCCACTGATGGAAAAGCGCCTTTCCGACAAAGGCTATCTGGTGTTGTTCTGGACGGACTCCGGTTGGGTGCGGTTCTTCACCAAGCGGCCCGTGCTGCATCCGGATGATTTGCGCAAGCACAAGATTTTTACCTGGGCCGGCAATGCGCACGAGTACGACCTCTGGAAATCCGCCGGGTTCCATCCGGTGTCGCTGGAAACGGCGGGCATCGCCCAGGGGTTGCTGGCGGGCACGATTGACGCCGTGCCCATGCCGCCGTTGTTTGGGCTGATCGGCCAGTTGGACACCCTGACGAAGCACATGCTGGAGTTGAACTGGGCGCCGCTCGTGGGCGCGGTTGTCGTGCGGAAAAAATCCTGGGACCATGTGCCTGCCGGTGCGCGCGCGGCCATGCTCGCGATCGCCACTGAAGCGGGCAAACAGATCACGGCCAACGGCCGCCTGGAAAGCGAATCCTCCGTCACGGCGATGGCCAGGCGCGGGCTGAAAGTGCAGGCGGTGACGCCGGAGGTGGAGGCGGAATGGCGCGCGGTGGTCGAGAAAATTCAGGACGAGATCCGCGGCAAAATTGTGCCGGCGGACATGTTTGATGAAGCTCAAAAATTATTGAAGGAATATCGCGCCTCGGGCGGAGGGAAGCCGAAATGAGCGAGGAGGTGGTCGCCGGTCACGGACGCTTGAGCGGGCCGGACGCGACGTGGCCCCGCTGGCGACGGCTGGCCTATCACGGTGAAAACTCGTTTATCGTCGTTGCTCTGGCGGCGATGATGTTGCTGCCGGTGGTGGAAATCATTCTGCGGTCGGTTTTCAAAACCGGCATCTCCGGTTCGAGTTTGATTGTTCAACACCTCACGCTGATTGTCGGGATGCTCGGCGGCGCCATTGCGGCGCGCGATGGACGATTGCTGGCGTTGTCGCCGGCGCGAACCTTTCTCAAAGGCCGCGCGAAAACGGGCGCGCAAATCTTCAGCAGCGCCGTTGGCGCCGCGGTCTGTTTCTTCCTTTTCATAGCCAGCCGCCAGTATGTGATGGACGTGAAACCGCTGGGGAAAATCCTGGTTTATGGAATTCCCGTCTGGATCGTCCAACTGATCCTCCCCCTCGGATTTGGACTGATCGCTGTGCGCCTGCTCTGGCGCACCTCGGAGAAATGGGGTGAACGGGCGCTGACCCTCGTGCTGGCGGCGGCGCTGGCCGGCCTGGCGATCGGGTCTCCGGTGTCTCCGGCACGCTTGATGATTCCGGCCTTGGTGGCTTTGGCGGTCGCCACGCTGCTGGGCGCTCCGGTCTTCACGGCTTTGGGCGGCGCGGCGATGATTCTGTTTTGGGGACATGATTGGTCGATTCAAGCCGTGCCGCTCAAACACTACAGTCTCACGACGAACGACATGCTGCCCAGCATTCCCATCTTCACACTGGCCGGATATTTTCTCGCCGAGAGCGGGGCTTCGAAAAGATTGGTGCGGGTCTTTCAAGCTCTGGTCGGACAGTTTCGCGGCGGTCCGGCAATTGTGACCGCGTTGGTGTGCGCGTTCTTCACTTCATTCACTGGCGCGTCGGGAGTCACGATTCTCGCGCTGGGGGGCGTGCTCATGCCGGTCCTCCTCGCGGCGAAGTATTCCGAGCGGTCGGCTTTGGGTTTGTTGACCGGGGCCGGCTCGCTGGGGATGCTGTTCCCGCCGTGCCTGCCGCTGATTCTTTACGCCATCGTCGCCAACCACAGCGCCCACGCGAACCTCACGATCAAGGAAATGTTTCTCGGCGGCATCGGCCCCGGAATCTTGCTGGTGATACTGACGGCGTGGTGGGGCGTTCGCCAGGGACCGAAAGAGCGTTCCGCCCGGACCACCTTCCACTGGACCGAGGCGGGGACCGCATTGTGGGACGCCAAATGGGAAATGCTGATTCCGGTGGTGGCCATCGTCTCGCTCTTCGCCGTGCCGACGACCGTCGAAGCCGCGGCGGTGACGGCGACGTACGCGCTGCTGGTGGCGACCGTGATTCATCGCGACCTGCATCCGGTCAAAGACCTCCCGCGGGTGATCACCGAGTGCGGATTGCTCGTCGGCGGCGTCTTGTTAATCTTGGGTGTGGCGCTGGGTTTCACTCATTATCTGGTGGACGCGCAAATCCCCGACAAAATGGTCGAATGGTCCACGCACGCGATCAAATCAAGGTGGATTTTTCTGCTCGGGTTGAACGGGGTGCTGTTGTTGGTGGGCGGACTGGTTGAAATTTACGCCGCGATTGTCGTCGTCGTGCCGCTGCTCGTGCCGGTGGGCGTGGCGCTGGGCATTGAACCGGTGCATCTCGGCATCATTTTTCTGGCGAACATGGAACTGGGTTTTCTGGCGCCGCCCGTTGGATTAAATCTCCTGCTTTCCTCGTACCGATTTGACAAGCCGATGCTGGAGGTAACGCGGGCCGTGCTGCCGATGCTGGGCGTCTTGTTCATCGGGGTTCTCTTAATCACCTACTTTCCACCGCTCACGACCTTTTTGCCCGGTTTGTTCCGGAAGTGAAATCCCATCAACCCTGACCAGAAAGGACTGTGCCATAAAAAAACTCGCTCATTTGTTTCAGCCAGGATGGGAGGATTACAGGATTTCGGTGATCGATCGGAAAGGCGACCGTCTGGCGGAACGTTACGGTGCCTGGCTCGAAGGCCGGGACGCCAGGGAGAAATACACTGACGACGAGGAATACCGGCAGGCGGTAATTTATCGACTTGTTCAACCGACCGGTTAGAATTTCAAAGATTCATGGCAACCCGCAGCAAATCACTGGTCTCAAGTTGGTGGAAGGGAATCCGCACCCTGCCCAGCGGTGATAACCGGCCGGCTTATGCGTCACGGATCGCGACCGGCCCGGAGGATGTGCGCGCCGCACAGATGCTCCGTTTCACGGTGTTCAATCTCGAATTGAACGAAGGGTTGGCGCAGTCGTTCGTAACCGGTCTGGACGCCGATCCGTTCGACGAAGTTTGCGATCATCTCGTGGTCGAGGAGTTGCAGACCCGTCAAGTGGTCGGCACTTATCGGTTGCAGACCGGCGCGACGGCGGCGGCGAAGCGCGGTTATTACAGCGAACAGGAGTTTGAGTTTGCGCCGTATGAACCGTTGCGCGCAGAATTGTTGGAATTGGGCCGCGCCTGTGTACATAAAGATCATCGCAACCTCGCCGTGCTCAATTTGCTTTGGAAGGGAGTGGCGGCCTACGCGCGGGAACGGGGCGCGCGCTACCTGATTGGTTGCAGTTCGCTCACCTCGCAGGACCCGCCGGCGGGCGCTTCCATGTACGCCGCGTTGCAGCACAAACATCTGGTCAAGCCGGAATGGCGGACCCTGCCGCGGCACGCGCTGGCGTGCCCGCTGGAACGATGGTTGGAGCAACCGGCCAAGGTGCCGAAGCTGCTGGCCGCGTATCTTTCTTTCGGCGCAAAAATTTGCGGGCCGCCCGCGATCGATCGCGAATTCAAAACCATCGATTTCCTGACCTTCCTTGATCTGCGCTCGCTCTCGGCGCGGACGGTGGAACGGTATCTGAGTTAAGCAAATGAACGGAGGCGCGCCGGCTGCGGGCAGGCCCGGGCCGCTGCCGCTGATACGTTTTGCATTCCGAATGCTTCCTTTTTAACTTGGGCGCATGTCGGGAATGAAACGTCATCCATTGCGGGTGTTGCTGCGGCTGTTCGTTTGCTGCGGCCTCATCGTTCTTTGTCTGATGGATTTCATTTTCTTCATTTGGTTGCGCGGCAAGGCGCATTCCGCCCGCGCCCGCGCGGAATGGCTGCAACGTTGGAGTCGCCGGCATCTGCGCAATTTGAATGCGGAAATCACACGCCACGGTGAGGCGCCCCGGGGCGGTTTGCTGATCAGCAACCATCTCAGTTATCTGGACATCCTCGTGCTCGCGGAGGCGCAACCGATGGTTTTTCTTTCCAAAAGCGAGGTGCAAAGCTGGCCGTTGATCGGCTGGCTGACGCGCTGCGCGGGCACGCTGTTCATTCAACGCGGGCAAAAGTCGGACGTGGCGCGGGCCAATGCGCAGTTCGCCGCGGTGGTGGAGCAGGGTCTGGTGCTGGCGATTTTCCCGGAAGGCACCAGCACCGGCGGCGACACGCTTTTGCCGTTCCGCTCATCGTTGTTGGCCCCGGCCGTCCAACGACAATGGGCGGTCACACCGGCCTGGATTGGTTATTCATTGGCCGACGGTTCGGTGATCGATGAAATCTGCTATTGGCGCGACATGACTTTTGCGCCCCACTTTCTGAATCTTTTTTCCAAACGGCGAATTGAAGTGCGCGTGGCCTACGCGCCGCCTTTCACGGTTGGTTCGGATCGCAAGGAACTGGCGCGGCGGTTGCACTCCCAGGTCTGCGAGCTGGCCGAACGCTACGGTGGCAGGCAGTTGGGGTCCCGGCCGTCCCGTCGTGATTGAGGCAGACGATACCGCGCGAAGTTTTATCAATTTCCATTTGGGCGGCGGCCCGAATAAGGTTTCGCCGTGAAATCAATGCGCCTCGAACCTGGCCGCCATGCGAACTAAAGTCCTCTCGCCCTTCTGGGTGCTGTTCATCCTCACGGGGCTGAACCTGTTCAACTACCTTGACCGCTTCGTGCTCTCCGCGGTGCTGTCGCCGTTGCAAAAGGAACTCCACCTCAATGACGGCGACGCCGGGCGGCTCGTGACCGCCTTCATGATTGGATACTTCCTGACCTCCCCGGTTTTCGGCTGGCTCGGCGACCGGTTCTCCCGCAAGTGGCTCATCGCGGCGGGGATTTTTGTCTGGAGCCTCGGCACGCTGCTCACGGGTTTTGCCCCGACGTTCGCCAGTATGATTGCGTTCCGCGTTCTGGTGGGTCTCGGTGAGGCGAGCTACGCGACGATCAGCCCGAGCCTCATATCGGATCGCTATGGGCCGGAGAAACGCAACAACGCGCTCACAATTTTCTACGTGGCGATTCCCGTCGGCGCGGCGTTGGGAACGATCCTGGGCGGAGTCATCGCGGCGAAATGGGACTGGCGGCACGCGTTCATCTGGGCGGGTACGCCGGGGCTGTTGCTCGCGCTGGTGCTGCTGCCCTTCGCCGAAGCGGAACGCGGTCACGCCGAGGGCCGGGCGGCCGAGGCCGCAAAAAAGCCGGCGGTGCGCGACATCGTGAATCTGTTTCGCGTTTCGGATTACGTGCTCGTGGTGCTGGGCTACACGGCGTACACCTTTGCGCTCGGCGCTTTCGGACATTGGGGACCGACATTTCTGCACCGGGTTCACGGCGTGGCGGTGGATCGGGCGGGCGAGTTCTTCGGCGCCGTGCTCGTGGTGGCCGGGCTGGTCGGCACGCTGCTGGGCGGGTTCGCGGCGACAGCCTGGCAAAAGCGCAACCCGGCCGGGTACGCGTGGACGCTGGGCTTTTCGGCGCTTGTCGCCGTGCCGCTGGCGTTCGCGGCGCTGGTGATCAACGGGGCGTTTGGGTCCATGTCCTTTCTGGCGGCGGCGATGTTTTTTCTGTTTCTGTCCACCGGGCCGGTCAATACGCTCATCCTGGAAACCGTGCCGATCAATCTCCGCGCCAGCGCCATGGCCGTTTCGATTTTCATGATTCATTTGTTCGGCGACATGTGGTCGCCGGAAATCGTGGGACGGCTCGCGGATTCATCGGGGGGTGATTTGCAGAAAGCGGTCTTGATTCTGCCCGTGATGCTGCTCGTTGCCAGTGTGCTCTGGCTGAGCCTCGCGGTGAAGACCGCGCGCGCTCATCGGAAGCACCATTCAAGATAGATCGCCCCTGATGAAAAACCTGAAAAGCGAGATTGGTTTTTCCTGCGTTGGTTGTGGAGCGTAATTTTGTGGGGGTTGACCCACCGGGTCTATCGCATCAAAATCGCGGGGCGCGATCAGGTGCCCGCGCCGGGCGGGAGGTGGGTTGGAACGTATGCGTCTGAGGCGGCACGTATTTCACGGCCGGGTCCCCCGGATCACAACGGCCTCAAAGGGGCGTTTGACGGTGATGATAAGATATGAAAAGGTAATTGCATCAGTGACCAGCGTAATGAATCTGGATTCTAAATTTGCGGTTTTCTTGACCTGTCTGCTGGGTCTGGGACTTGCGCTGGAAGGTGAAGCGCAAGCACAGGTGGATGTTGTGGTGAATTTCGTCACCACCAACTCCACGCCGCTCAACCCGGGATTCAGCGGATTCAATAATGGACTCAAGACCGCCGTTGAGTATTACGACACCAATTTTCAACAAATGGTGACAACGCTTTCGCCGGGCTGGTTGCGCTTTCCGGCGGGCACCGAGTCCGAGGCGTTTGATTGGAGCTCCGGTCAACTGGTGCCTGCCTGGATTGATGTTTTGGCGAAGAATTCATACCAGAGCAATATTTTGGTAAACGCCCTGCCGATCGTCAACGGCAAGGGGGGATCGCCGTTCAGCGACTTCGCGGCGATGGCCGCAAAGGTGGGCGGCGCGAAAATCATTGTCGACGTCAACACCTACACGGATACGACCAACTCCGTCGCGGCCTTTGCCCGATATGCGCTCACCAACCACATCCCGGTGGCGGCTTGGGAACTGGCCAATGAACCCTACACCTGGCTGCCTTACGGGCTGTTCACGAATGGGGCCGATTACGCCACGCAAATGAAACCCTTTCGGGATGCCATCAAGGCCGTTGATTCCAATGCCGTGGTCGCCCTGTTTTTCAGCGACGCCGGCAATACCAATGTTGGTTGGGACAACTCGCTGGCCGGCTATACCAACCAATACTGGGATGCCGTGACCTATCATCAATACATCAGCCCGGGCAACTTCACCAACTTCGACGATTTGATGGCGCTGGCGAACGGAAATCTGGTCAGCAACACCACCAGCTATGTGTCCAATTACCTGATGCCCCGGAATGATTCGGGCATGACTTATATGATCACCGAACAAGATGCCGCATCGGGACATGGGGGTCCACTTAACGACACTCTCTATGGAGGCATTTACTCGGCTGAATATGCGTTGCGCATGTCCACGCTTCCCCAGGTCAAATACGTCGCCTCATTTCAGATGCTTAGCGCCGCCGGCATCGACGTAACCAATGACTACTTCCATGCCGTCAATACTGCCTACACCAACGGCACCACGATCAATACCGCCGGCTTGAATTTCGGTTTCTTCCTCAGCGCGCAGGCGGCTGGCGAAGCCGTGGCGAACGGGGCTCTCTATCGCTCGACCCAGGTCTATGCGACGACCACGACCGGCGGCCCGACGGTGCCCACTGACGGCGGCGGCAGCGTTCCCGCGGTTTATGCGCAAGCTTACCAGGGTGGCAATGGCAGGCACTACGTGGTGGTCATCAACAAAGGCGCGTCCAACTTGCTGGCGTCCATAAAACAGGACGGCGTCACGCAGGGCAACGCGAATCCAAACAAGTTCCTCGAAACCTTCGTCACCGGCGCCGATCCCAGCCTGACCAACTCCACCCCGCCGCCGAACAACGTGCAGATTCAAACGCTGACGGGAGGCAATCCCGTCACCCTCCCTCCGTACAGCGTCATGCGGCTGGAGTGGCAGGTGTTTGACGTGCCGCAACCCTTGCTCACGTTGAACGTGGCCAACCCGGCTACGATTCTCCACTGGACGGGCCTGACGAACGTGACCTACACCGTGCAATGCTCGACCAATCTTTCTTCGACCTGGTCAACGGTCGGATGGGTTCCCGCTACCCAGACCCAGCTTGCGTTTACCAACTGGCTCACGGAACCACTGCAATTCTACCGCATCGCCGTTCCCTGACGGATCCGCTTATGCAGCGCTAAAAACCAGAATCCAAGCCGGATTCAGAGCAGGAAAGTGGAGCCAAACACGCTGCCCTTACGCCGCCGCGCGCTGCCCGGTTTGCCCGCTTCAATGAACTGCCAAGCCATTGCAGCCGGCCCGCCGCGCCGCCGCAGAGTCGCCGCAAGCCGGCTCGGGGCGCCAATTCTTCCGCCGTCACTCGTAAAGTAAAGAGGGGTCCCGCAGATTCGCATATTTTCACAACCCGCTCAGTCTTGCGCAGACAGTCTGCCGTGTAGCCCGCTGTGCCCATGGCCAGGCGTTCGGCAATCTACTTCAAAGTCACGCTCGTTTCAGCGCGCCTGGCCTCTTTACGGCTTGACTAAATGCCAATAGTTGGTAACTATTACAGCATGAGTGCTGCGCTTACCAATTACTGGCAAGACTTCATCGACCAGATGATCGCGTCTGGACGCTACAACAACCGTTCCGAAGTTATCCGGGCGGGACTGCGTTCGTTGGAAGAGCGGGAGCTCGCCAAAGAAACGCGGGAGTTTGAAAACGTCTTTGCCGGTGGCCGCGCTGGTGAACCGGATGCCAGGACGATCAGCCGGGTGGTGGCCCGCCAGAAATCCCATCGCAAAGCGCGGTGATGATCCGGGCCGTTTACGACTGCAACGTGGTTTTATCCGGCATCGGGTGGAACGGCTCCGCGCGAAACTGCCTGAAACTCGTGGCCCGTCGGCGCGTGTTTCTTTTCGTCACCGATGCCATTCTTGCCGAATACGAATCGGTCATTCCTGAAACGCTGGCGGAAGAACTGCCGGACATTGACCCGCATCCGAAATTGGCCTGGGTTAGAACCAGGTCTCGACTGGTCGAACCGTCACCGCTGGGTAAGGCGCGCAGCCGTGATGCGAAAGACGATATTTATCTGGCGGCGGCTTTGGGCGAGTCGGCAGCATATCTCGTAACATACGACAAAGATTTGCTGGATTTGGAAAAGCCATTCGGAATTGCAACGATCCGGCCGGTGGAATTTCTCCGGAGAATAGAGGCTTGATTGGCTCAGTTACTTTGCCTGGAGAGAAATTAAAGCCTGCAACCAAAGTCGGTGCCGAATCAGCTTGGAGCGTCTGGGTCTCGCAGCGCTTTTGGCTCCGCGCTTCGTCGAATGGATGAGGTGATTTTCGAGTTGCTTTTCCAATGGCCGGGGCGTAAAAACAGAGAATCCTTAAGGCAAGGAGAACTAAACCCGAATTTATTATGATGGGGTCCTGAGTATTTACACCAGGCCGGGTTCAGGTGGGTGGGTGGGATCATTTTCATATCGGCTCACGGCGGTCTCCACGATTCAGGACGGGATCGATCGCGCCGGGATATTCGATGCGCCACGCGCGCGGCATCGCGAGTTTCCATCGCCGACCCACCGTGGTGTCAATACTACGGACCCCTCTTTACATACCGGGCGCAAGTCCATTCATTGAGAACGAGATTCTGTCCCTGGCGTGAGCGACTGTTTGTTCTCTTTCTGGGTTTCCTGATTTTTGCGCTGCAAATCCTCTGCGGACATTTCGCCAGTGCGAAAATAGGAGGCACAGCCGGAACCAGACAACACCAGGCAATAGCACACTACCGCCAGGTAGCGTCTGTACCGTCTCGACTCGGAAATGGCATTCATTGCGTGCGGCCTGGCTCCTAAGTTCCGCCACAGCAACCGGAAGTCAAGCGCCGATGAAGCCGGTGAGCCGCGAATTTCCATCCCCATCCAAAGTATGAAAGGCGGGCGGCTTGGAGCACGGTATCGGACTCCACTCCCTGTCTCCCTCAACTCGATACGATTACCACGCGCCAGACGATGATTCTCCCTCTCTT
>PLJQ01000394.1 GCA_003140275.1 Limisphaerales bacterium | reverse complement strand
TTTTCGGAACACCCTCTTTTAGGAAGAATTCTCCTCCGCCGTACCGCTGAAGTCAGATTGATGATCTGCTCGCCGCGAAAGCCTTTAAGAATTAATTGGCGGATTTGGGAGGCTTGTTGCCCGCTGAACCAACCGATGCGGTTACAGGCCGGCTGATGTTCTGCAATCGTTCGCGAACCATGTCCGCCCGGAGTAAATCCCGTTCCTCGGCAGAGAGCTTTTCCGAATGCAATTTCTGCAAATGCGCCGGCTGGGTCAGAATGAACAACTCGTCCGGCAAGGAACGGTCAACTCCAGGAAACAATCCTAAATCGATGCCCAAGCGCAACAACGAAAGCAGGTTCATGGTTTCTTTTGAGGAAACACTGTGGGCGTTGGCGAGGATGCCATAGGCGCGGCCGATGTGGTTATAGACCATTTTAGGTTTCTTTTCCAACAGCGTGGCCCGGGAGTTTTCCTCGTGCTCGATGATTTGCAAAAGGACTTTTTCCAACCGTTCCACGATGGCGGTTTCCGTTTCGCCGAGGGTCATTTGGTTGGAAACCTGGAAGACGTTGCCCAAAGCCTCCGTTCCTTCGCCATAGAGACCGCGAACGGCCAGGCCGAGTTTGTTGACGGATTGAATGATTTGATTGATCTGCTCTGCCAAAACCAACCCCGGCAGGTGAAGCATGGCGCTGACGCGAATGCCGGTGCCGAGATTGGTGGGGCAAGCCGTCAGGTAGCCAAGCTCGGGGCTGAAAGCGTAATCGAGGTTTTTCTCCAAAGCCGAATCAATCTGGTCAATGGCCTGCCACGCCTGTTTGGTTTGCAACCCCGGCCGCAACGCCTGCATTCGAAGATGATCTTCCTCGTTGATCATCACGCAGAGCGATTCGTCGCGATTCAACACCAGCCCGCTGCCGGCGCTTTTTGCGGCATGTTCGCGGCTGATCAAGTGCCGCTCGACGAGAATTTGTTTGTCCAGGCTGGATAGATTATCCATCGACTCGGAAAACGCCGCGGCCATTTCCGGCAGGTTTTGAATGGCGGGTCGGAGAGTTTCCAAGGTCTTGATTCGTTCCGGCTTTTTGGCCCAGCCGGGAAACGCTGCTCCTTTGAGATTGCGCGCCAATCGGACACGGCTCGACATCACAATGCGATCATGCGGTCCGCGGCGTCGCGCGGATTCCGCAGGAGGGATAAGAAATTCGTGAATGTCCATGGGATCAAATCGCGGCCAGTTCGGTCAACTTGGCGCTGGTTTGTTGGATTTCGTCACGCAAAAGGGCTGCCTGTTCAAAATTCTCGTCCGACACGGCCTTGGCCAGTTTTTTCTGCAACGTTTTTAGCCGGTCGGACAAGTCGCGGCTTTGTTGCAAGGCGCGCGGAGCTTTGCCCATGTGGCGCGTGCCCTTGTGCATCGTTTTTAGCAATCCCTCCAAACCTTCGGCGAAAGTTTTATAACAATCCGCGCAACCGAGCCGGCCGGCCTTTTTGAAATCCGCCTGCGTGAAACCGCAAGTGGGGCATTTGGTTTCCACGCCGCCGCTGGCCTGTTCAAGCTCCTGCGACGCGCCCAGGCCGAGCAGCAAGTCCGCCAGCGAAAAGCCAGCCGGATCATTGACCCCTTTTTGTTTGGCGCAATCTTCGCACAGATCCACCTTTTGCATTTTTTCCCCGGCAATCTGGGTCAAATGCACCGTCGCTTCTTTTTCTTTACAGACGCAGCACAGCATAAATCTAACTGTATATCGGCTCGCCGGAGACATTAGTCAAGGCATGGTATTTGGTCACCAACCGCGCCGTCACCGGTCCCGGCTTGCCGGTGCCGATGATGCGCCCGTCAATTTTGACCACGGGAATAATTTCGGCGCCCGTACCGGTTAGAAAGCATTCATCGGCGTTGAACAGATCGTAGCGGGTCAGATTGGGTTCGGCAACTGCCAGTCCGGATTCCCTCGCCAATTCCATCACCACGCTGCGAGTGATGCCATACAAGGCGCCTGCCGAGAGCGGGGGCGTGAGTAGCTGCCCGGCCTTCACGATGAACACATTATCGCCGGTGCATTCGGCTACAAACCCTTCCGCATTCAACATGATCGCTTCCTCGCAACCACCGTTGTTCGCCTCGATCTTGGCGAGGACATTGTTCAAGTAGTTGAGCGACTTGATGGCTGGGTTCAGTGCGCTATGCAAATTGCGCACCGTCGGCACCGTGATGATCTCCAGGCCGTTTTTGTAATAGCCTTGCGGATAAAGCTGAATTTTACCGGCGATGATGATGACCGACGGCTGCTTGCAACTGTTCGGGTTCAAACCGAGTGTGCCGATGCCGCGTGTAACCACCAGCCGGATGTAGCCATTATGGACTTTGTTTCGCCGGCAAGTAGCCACGACTGCCCGCATGATTTCGGCGTGGGACAGGGGGAGCGTGAGGAGGATGGCCTTGGCCGAGTAAAAGAGCCGGTCGATGTGCTCCTTCAATTTGAAGACCCGTCCATTGTAAGCGCGGATGCCTTCAAAAATGCCGTCGCCGTAAAGCAACCCGTGATCGAACACTGAAACCTTGGCGTTCTTCTCGTCGTAAAATTTGCCGTCGATATAAATTCTCATGTCACAAGCGTCGCAACGCTACGGTAAACCGCCCGGATAACGCAATAAAGTAGTTTGATCAGGAAGTGATGCGTATCGTGTGATGCGTAAATCCGGCAACGCACGTTCGCTCGTTAATTCATGCAACCCGCAACACGGATATCGCTTCTTAAACTGGTTGCATTTCAAAACCGCCAAACCCAAAATACCGCGCAACCTTTAATTACATAACCGAACTATGCCCAACCCTTGGACTGGAAAAGGAAACCCTTACACGCGCAAGGAAGTCATTGAGCGTCTTCGCGCCACGCTGAAAAAAGGTCAACCGATCATCGCCGCCGGCGCCGGCACCGGCATCAGCGCCAAGTTCATCGAACGCGGCGGTGCCGACCTTGTCATCATTTACAACTCCGGCCGCTTTCGCATGGCGGGTCACGGCTCGACCGCCGGCCTGATGGCTTATGGCGACGCCAACGCCGTGGCGATGGAGATCGGCGAACATGAAGTGTTGCCAATCGTGGAAGAAATTCCCGTCATCTGCGGAGTCCATGCCACCGACCCGCGCCGGCGTATGTGGCATTGGCTGTTGCAGGTGAAAGCGATGGGCTTCAGCGGCGTGAATAATTTCCCAACGCACTGCATCGTGGACGGTCAATTCCGGCAAATTCTCGAAGAAACCGGTATGAGCGTGGAGAAGGAATTCGAAATGATCGCGCTCGCCCGCAAAATGGATCTATTCACCATCGTCTATGTCGCCACACCGGACGAAGCGGCGGCGATGGCCAAGACGGGCGCGGATGCCATCATCGCTCACGTTGGCACAACGGTTGGCGGCTCGATTGGTGTGAAAGGAGCGGCCATCACGATGGATGAAGCGGTCAAACGGGTTCAAAACATCATCAATGGTGCGCGCGAAGTGCGGAAGGACATTATCTTTCTGTCCCACGGCGGCCCGATTGCGACGCCGGAAGACGCTGCTTACATCAATGAACACACGGACGCCGTTGGTTTTGTTGGCGCGTCGAGCCTGGAACGCCTCGCCGTGGAAGAATCGCTGACCAACCTCACCCGCCGGTTCAAGAAGATACCAGTGCAAAGGGCGTCGCTCAAGGCCGTCAAGTGGCGGTGAAACTGACCCTCTCGCTCTGCGGGACGGTTTGAACTGCCGAATCCAAGATGACTTCTCTGGTCGCGACTCTGATGAACTCGTATGTTTGACATACAACCAAACTGACGAAAACGATGAGATGGCATGGTTGAGATCAGGAGTGCTTGAAACTTTCCTGAAATACCTGTTAACGTTTTCGCTGATGGCACGATTGGATTGTGAAACGGTCGAATCAATTTACTCATCCCTCGAAAACATTTTGGGCATTGACCGAAATGGCTTGGATTTGAGGCTGGACGCATTCGAGAATTCTGACGAAACAGCGCCTGATGATGAGTCTTGGAATTTCATCGTGGACTTCGTAACCAATCGCAACCGTGGGCGCATTTTTCACGATAGCACTTGTTGGTTTCATGCCACTCGCACGCACAACCCTGCTGGTTTCAAACAGGGCATTTTCCCGACGGATCAAATGCTGAATCCTGTGTGGGAATTCCTTTACTCCCTAGTCGCCAATCAATTGTCGAAAAATCAATGGCTGAAGTTTCGCCGGCAGGTAGAGGTTGATTACTATGGACTCGGCAAGATGACTTTTCATGCAAAGAGGAAGTATGAGCAAGGGCCGTATGGATTTCTAATCCGCGACGACGCCTTTTACCGAGGCGATTGTGGGCACGACTATATGCGAACGCCCGAGGTGGTCGAAGAAATCTCCCGATGCTTCAAGCACCAATTCCGTTTCGATCTACAACAAGTGTTTCATGAAAGTACCGAACCATGCGTCGTTAAGTTTGCTTCTCCGCGGCCGCGACTCTGCGAGCTTGGTTGTGCTTTGCATTACTTGCTTGACGTCCGAACAGGAACTCGACGCAATTCATTTTCTCACTGCTGTTATCCTGGCACGGGACAAGCCATTCCAAGCGCGAGCATCCTTGATATTGTTTGGCCAGCAATCTTGCATACCGGTCGTCGCTTCAGTCGTCACCATTGAAAGCTCAGACCATCTAGTCGTTCGACGTAATCGCGTTGAAGCAGACCTTTTCTGCGTTGAATGCGTTGAGAAGCCACCCAAACAGCCAACTGAAGATTCTTTTGCCAGTATCGCGGCACGTTACAGTCACCGTGAATGGATTTGTATGCGACTAAGACTCTCAACATGCGTTCCCACAAAAAATTGTGCTTGTCCCAAATGAAGCCGAGTTGATCCAGTTGACGAATCTGATAGGAAGTGATCACTCCTTCCTGCTTTGCTCGTCTCTGTTCCAACGCCCACTTGTGCAACTTCTCGTTCATGGGAGTAACAAGTTTCATATCGCAATGTCCATGTGATTTGTAAAATTCGGCGAGCTTCGTGAATGAATCCTCCCAAGTTGGTTTCGATGATTCTTTTGGTTGCTTTGGGAATTCCCATGGAAACCCAATCTCGTCGAGAGCGGATTGTCTCTGTGGGCTTAACACGCCTTTCCTTCTTGCCGCCCGCTGCGCTCTGACCCACTTGTCCAGTTCAACATCGTTCAGAGGAACAGCAAGTTTCATATCGCAATGCCCGTGTGATTTGTAGAATTCGCTTAGCTTCACGAAGGTATCCTCCCAGGTTGGTTTCGATGATTCTTTTGGCTTCTTCGGGCATTCCCAAGGGAATCCAACCTTTTCGAGGGCCGTTTGTTTCTGCTGGCTTAACACGCCTCTCTTTTTTGCGGACTGCTGCGTTCTGACCCACTTGTCCAGCTCCACATGGTCTTGAAGCGCCGATTCCAATCCGGAAACACCTGCTGAATTCAGACGCTCACAGAGTGTGGAATACATTTTGCCCCATAGATGGTCTTTTCGATCCCAGACAAATCCAACCTCGTCCAACCGGCGAACACGTTCCTGCGCCAGTTTCTCGTCCGCACGNNAACAACCCACCGAGCGAGTCCGGCAGTGTCCCAGTAATCTGGCGGCACATCGCAATCACCACGTTTTTCTTTGTACGCAACAAGTCTCGCGAACATCGCGTCCCATACTGCGTGAGGGGTAAAAACAACCCCTAACTGCTCTAGCTTCTCGATCTGGTCGGCAGGAAGTTCGCCGCGCCGGAATTTCCGCCGCTGTTCAACAAACCATTCCTCAAGTTCGTACGATCCGAAACGCTGCTTTTTCAAATCGCAGTGGCCGTGTTTGCTTTTGAAGACTTGTAACTCTGCCAACATTTCATCCCAGCTTTTCCGGCCCTTGCCCCAAACAAAGCCAATCTCCTTTAATTTCCGTAATCGTTCGTTCGACAACGTGTCAGCCCTTTTGAGTTGCCGCTGGAACGCGACCCAATCTCCAAGTTGTCCTTCACTGACAAGACAATGGCCCGTCTGTTCATAGTACGCTTTCAATTGCCCAAACCGTTCATCCCATGTGCTGCCCAATGCCTCCGCACACTTGGTTGTGATAACGGACCGCAAG
Source organism: Limisphaerales bacterium (assembly GCA_003140275.1). Classification (GTDB taxonomy): domain Bacteria; phylum Verrucomicrobiota; class Verrucomicrobiia; order Limisphaerales; family PALSA-1396; genus PALSA-1396. Next base: position 21,332 of record PLJQ01000394.1, on the reverse strand, counting down.
AGCTTCAAACATATCCTCGGACCGAGAATATCGACTTGATCTCGAAAAGCAGCATCATTGAATCCTTTGCCCCGGCCACGATCTTCGCGTAACCGGCTGATTGTTTCTGCGAGGACATCGTCTTGCTCTTGGAGTGATTGGAGCACTTGCCAAATCTCGTCAAACTCCGTGCGCTGTATAGCCTGTTCGACGGTTTCGCCTCCCGCTTGCTCAACATACAACGGCACAAGCACAAAACCCGTTGCCTTGCCAGGTGCGAGGCGCATTGCGCGGCCAGTCGTTTGCACGATGTCAATCTTGCTTCTACGCGGGGACATAAACGCCACCATATCCACGGTGGGTACGTCCACGCCCTCCGTCAGGCAACGCGCGTTTGACATGATTGCTTGCGCACTTGTCCGAAAATCGCGCATGACACATTCGCGAAGCGCGGTCGGCATCGTTCCGTTGACGTGGAAGGTTTGGAAGTTTGGAGTTCCGCCTTCAGGCGGCCCGGCGCGGCTGAAGCCGGAACTCCGAACGCCGGAAAGGTGCGTTCCGATTCCTTCCGCACCGTCGGCCACGAAAGATTCTGCAGATTTCACGGTGCGGTGAAAGGTGAACACTTTGTTGACGCCGTATTTGGTTATGGCGTCCGTTAGCGCAAGCTGATTGGCGACCTGCCGCGCGCGGACGGGATCGCCGTCCACCAGCACTTCGCCCCGGCTCAAGATTTCGTTCGTCACCATTTCCGAAGTGATGACAGAGATGATGACCTTGTAACCGCAGATGATTCCACGACGGACAGCTTCGGCAAATGTCAGGCGGTAAGCTTGCGGGCCATAGACTTCTGCATTGTCCATGGAAAATAACAACTTGGCTTCGCCTTCGCGGTCGTGTTCGTGCGGGTTGTAATGGCGCGGCGTGGCGGTAAGAAAGATGCGCTTGCGGATAGGCAGGTTGGAGTCTTCCAGCGCGAACGCGTAGTTGCGGTCTTCGCGTCCGGCGGTCTTGTGGGCTTCGTCGAAGATGCCGAGATCGAAGATTTCGCCCTTCCGCAACGCTTCGCCCACGACGCGGGCGGATTGGTAAGTGCAGAAAATAATTTTCACGCCGGCGAAAGGCGTGTCGAGGAATTCGCGGACGCTCCGGCGGTCGGTCGAAACCGGGAAGTCAAGGTCGGATTGCGGCGTGACGATGGTATCGAGGTCGTGTTTCACCGTCGGGTCGGAGCAGACGCAAAGATAGGCGAGCGACGGCAGGCTGGTTTCGTGAAGCCATTCATGGAGGGTTTGCCGCAGCAGCGCGAGCGAGGGAAGGAGGACGAGAATCGTTTGTGACTGCATCCGTTCGGCAACCCAGAGCGCGACGAGGGTTTTTCCCGTGCCGCAAGCCATGATGCCGGTCACGCGGTCATGCTTGCGAAGAGATGGCAGTAGCACGTCCAGAGCTTCGTCTTGGTGACGAAGAGGTTGTTTCCTTGCCGTTGGCACACGCGCCTGCGACAGCCAGCTTTCAATCGTGCGGAAGTCGGATTCTTCCAAGCGGTCGAGGTCTGAACCGCGAATGCAGAAGAACCCTTTGCGCTCGTTCATTATTGCGGGCAAATCGTCGCAGTTCGTAAACAGAACCCGGCTGTGAATGTTTGGGCTGTCAGCCAGACCCATGAACGTGGAAAGTTCGCGCCAAGTCAGCGGCTGGCGCCCCGAACGGAACTTGACCTGGTACACGTTCAATTGGCCGAGCGTGGTTTGGAGAATGCCATCGACGCCGTAGTCATTGGTCGTCAAGCCAAGTTTCTCCAAGAGGTTGAGTGGAGTTGCCGACAAAGGCCAGACCTCAACGGCATCATGCTTTCTCTGTGTGGCCAAGTAAGCCTCGGCAAAAACCTCAAAGGCGTCGCCTTTCGCTTGCTCGTTGGGAAAGTCAGCGACGCGCTGCTCCAATTCGGCGAAGCTCTTCAATGCAGTAAAAAGTTTCTGATGGACGAGTGATTTCGCCTTGGGGTGGCGGGCCTTCTGCATGGAACAAGAATCTGACAAAATTGAGGTGAAAAAGCAATTCGTTCGCGAAAGCTTTTGTTGCCTCGTCCTCTGAAACCAAGATTCCGAACATTTCCGCCCGCTATTTCAACGCAAAGTAAACTGACAATATTGCACCGGGCGGTTGCGGGAATCTGGAATCTGACTTCACTCACGCTCCTCAGCGCGCAATCCAAACCAAAGTGCCGACAGGCAGCTTGTCGAATAGTGGTAGCAAATCTTGTGAGGCCAGGTGAATGCAACCGTGCGAAGCCGGTCGGCCAATGGTGGGTTCGTCGCCGGTGCCGTGAATATAAATGTAGCGAGCGTGTGAATCCACGTGGCCACCGCGATTGAACCCCGGCTCGAGACCTTCCAGCCATAAAATCCGATTGGTGATGGGCGCCAGTGGCAATCGTTTCCAAGTGAATCCGACAGCTTTTCGACCGCGAAAGACGGTGCCGACCGGCCAGCCGCCGCCGATTTTTTCGGCGATGCGATGCAAACCAAGCGGCGTGCAGTTTGAGCCGGCGATTTGGCCGATACCGAAACGCGAGGTAGAGATGCGATACCATTTCTCCAACGGGACGAAATCCGGAAAGCGGCGATTACGATGGGCGCTATTTTTGAACCGCCGTGGGATGCAATGCAACATGAGCTGCCGCCCAATGCGAATCCATAGCACGTCTTTTGTAAATGGCATCCCAAGGCGCTCAACGGTCGCAAAGAATTGCAGGGGTATCCAAAGTCGTGGCGAAGGTATTTTGCACTCCCAGTCCAACGGGGGAAGCTTAGATGTCATTTCAATTTCTTCACCAGCACTTTCGAGTTGCGTCCGCTTTGATCGTATTTCTCGCGTCGTGCAGGAGGCAAATCGTCCGACGTGCCTTCCACAAAGCCGCCTTTGGATTGAAAATAGGTGAACGCTTGCGTGGAAAGGGTGAGTAATTCGTTCAAACCACTCTCGCGAGCCTTGCTCTCCACAAATTGAATCAGCTTGCGTCCAATCCCCAGGTTTTCATGCGAGGGGTTGACATAAAGATAAGCCAGTTCGCCTTTGCTTTGTTCTGCGTAGGTATGCAGGGCGACGCACGCGACCGGATTCCGGTCGATTTCAAAGATGTAGTAATCGTTCAGTTGTTTCTCGATGGCAGCGCGCGTGCGCTTGACCAATTCATCGGTAGCCACCGAATTTTTCGTCAGCAACAAAATACTGCGAATGTCTTTTTTCATCGCCCGGCGGATTTGCTGGTATTCATTGGCGTAGATCAACGTGCCGATGCCTTCATTGGAAAAGACCTCCGCGAGCAGTCCTTCATCAACGCGTCCATTGATGATGTGAACCCGCTGAACTCCGGCATTGCAAGCGGCGGCCGCGTGTCGCGCCTTGGAGATCATGTCCGCGCCGAAATTATTTTTCTTCAGCAACTCATTCAAGTCGGCCACTAACATTTGCCGGATGAGTTCACCTTGATAAATGATGCCGTCCTGAGTTGTGATAAAAATCAACTTGGTTGCTTTCAAAGCATCAGCGACAGCGACCGCTACGCTGTCCGAATTCACCCGGTAGGTCTTACCGTCGCCGTCGAAGCCCAGTGGTGGCACGATAGGAATAATCCCTTGGGCCAGCAACGTTTGAAGTAACTCAATGTCCACTCGCTCGACTTTGCCGGTGAAGAGGTGGTCAACGCCTTGAAGAATGCCCAGTGGATGAGCGATGATGGCGTTGGTGCAGGCGGCGCGAAGGTCATTGGCCGAAAGTCCTTCGAGAATCTCGTGCGTCAAACGATTCGCGGCCGTAAGCGCGAGTTTCAACGTCTCGGCATCGGTAATGCCGCTGCCGTCGAGGTCGGACGGCGTAATCTTCTGCTGCTCGGCGAGGATTTTGATCTGCGCCGCCGCGCCGTGAACCAGCACCACGCGGATGCTCAGCGAACGCAACACCGCCACATCGAGCAGGATGTTGGCGAAATTTTCATCGGTGACGATGGCGCCATCGACGCTGATGATGAACGTCTTTTCCCGAAAGCGCGGGATGTATTGCAGGATGCCCCGCAGATCAGTTGGTTTCACGTTGGGTTCTCTATTCGATTAAACCGGCGGAAAGATAACTAATCCGTTTTTGAAGGGATTCAACTTCTATTTTGAAGGTCACAGTCCCATCTTACCAAAATTACAGGTGCAAAACTTGTTTCAATGCCGCCAGGCAACGAAAATTTTCCTGGGTTGTGCCAATGGAAATCCGCACCCATTCCGGCAACTGATAGCCGCCCATCGGTCGGACAATCACGCCTCGCCTTTGCAATTCGTTGAAAACACGCTGGCCGTCCCCCACGCGCACGAGGATGAAATTAGCGGCCGAGGGAACGGTTTCAAGGTTCATCTCCTGAAAGGCGTGCTCGAAGAACTTGAGACCGGTTTTGTTATTCAGCCGGGTCGCGCGCAAATGTTCGGCATCATCAAGGGCGGCCAGCGCTCCTGCTTGTGCCAGCGAGTTGAGGTTGAATGGCTGGCGGATTTTTTCGAGCGCGGCGATCAGTTCTGGGTGGCCGATGCCGTAACCAATTCGCAGACCGGCCAGGCCGTAAATTTTTGAGAAGGTCCGCATTAATATCAAGTTTGGCTTTTTGTCTTCGCGGACCATTGGTAACAGGTCCAAGGGTTCTTCGAGAAAATCAACGTATGCCTCATCCATCACCAACAAAACGCCCTCCGGCACTTCGTTGATGAAGCGTAGCACGTCTTCAAAGCGGGCGAGTGTGCCGGTGGGGTTGTTCGGGTTCGCCACGAAAACAACTCTGGTTTGCGGCGTGATGGCTGCTTGCATGGCGCGCAGGTCGTGCCCGTAACTTCGAGCGGGCACCGTAATCAAATTGGCGCCGAAGAGATGGGTGACGATCGGATATACTGCAAAGCAAAATTGTGACACGATCACCTCTGCGCCCGGTTTCATTAGTGCATGACCGATGAATTCGATGATTTCATTCGAACCGGTGCCGAGGATGAGATTCTTCGGTTCAACGCCGAGTTTTTCCGCGAGTTTTTGTTTCAGATAAAAGGCATTGCCGTCGGGGTAAAGGTTGATGTGTGCCAGCGCATTTTGCATGGCGGCCAGCGCCAGTGGCGACGGGCCGAGCGGGTTTTCGTTGGAAGCCAGTTTAATAATGTCGGCGGCGGGCAGGCCGAGTTCGCGGGCAACTTCTTCGATGGGACGCCCCGGTTGATAGACCGGCAGTGTTTTTAGTGATGGATTCAGGGAGGAGAAAATCGACATGGCGTCTTCGTAGCAATGACTTGCGTTTTGAATTCTACAGCGCGTTCAGAATTTTATTTACGTCCACATTTTTCGCGATCAGGTCGCGAATGAGCGAAATTTTCTCGGTGTCACCCGGTCGTGTTTTTACGGTCAGGTCGTGAACCTTGGACGCCACCTGATAGCTGTCGTCCTTCGCCAGAAGCACCGGGAAGGGCATTTCGCGAATGGCTTTGAGGACGCTGTGGCCGGGGCGGAGGTTGCCGGTCAACACCACGCCGGCCATTGTCTCTTCACGCTCGCTGATCAGGGTGGTGGCGACGGCGAGCATAATATCCTCCCGGTCGCCGGGAGTGATCAGCAGCACGCCGCGTTTGAAGAAGCGCAGGGCATTGTGAACCCCCATCGCGCCGACCACGACGTCGTCCACCAGGTTTTGAAGTTGGCCGGAGTCATTCAGCATCTCCGCGTGCAACTCTTCGCGGAGCAGGTCGAGCGTGGGGCTGGAAAGAATTCGCTGGTGCGGGATGACGCCGAGCAGTTCAAGTCCTTTGCGCTTCAACCCGCGCCGGACGAAATCGCCGATGTAATCCACTTTGTTCGACAGAACCTTGTTGCAGATGACGCCGATGATTTCGACCCCCTCTTTCTCGAACAGCGCCTGATTGAGACAAACTTCGTCAATCGGTTTTCCGATGCCGCCTTGCGAAACAATGATGACTTTTGCGCCCAGAATCTTGGCGACGCGGGCATTCGACAAATCGAACACCGATCCCACTCCGGCATGACCCGATCCCTCGCATAGCACAAAGTCTTTTTCCCAGGCGACACGGTCAAAGGCTTTCTGAATCTTCTTCACCAGCACGTCGTAATTGGCGGATTCAAGATATCTGCGGGTGAAGTCTGGTTCGACGGCGATGGGGCTCATGTCCACGAGCGGACAATTAAGACGGAAGACCTGGTCCATCAGCACTGAATCCTCGTCAATTTTTTGTTCGTCGATTTCAACAAACCGCTGGCCAACCGGTTTGATATAGCCGATGCGGGGATAAACCTGTTGCATCGCGGCCAGGAGCCCGATTGAGGTTGTGGTCTTGCCGTCGTTTTGGCGGGTGGCGGCAATGAAAACACGCGGAGTGCCGGAGTTCATTAAATTAGGAATTAGAAATGCAAAACAAGCTGGCGGCTGCTTTTACATTTTGCATTTTTACCTCTCTTGATTGTCAACCGGTAGTTTTTGTCCGGCATCCGGGTAAAGTTTATTGTAGTCAATGCCTTGCAATCCGACAATTGCCGCCACGCCCAGAATATCGTGAGCGTTGGAGCCACGAGAAACGTCAGCCGCCGGTCGGTCCAGGCCCAGCAGAATCTGGCCGTAAGCATTGGCGCGGGCCACGTGCTGCACGAGTTTGCTGGCGATATTGCCGGAGTTCAGGTCAGGGAAGATGAGGACGTTGGCGCGGCCGGCGACCACGCTTTCGGGGATCTTGCGCGAAGCGATTTCCGGGATCAGGGCGGCGTCCACTTGCAGTTCGCCGTCGAAATCAGCTTCCAGCATTTTTGCCTGCGCCTTCTGGCTGGCAAGCGCGGTGGCCGCCTGCACTTTGCCAATCGTCGGATGCGTGGCGCTGCCCTTGGTGGAAAAAGACAGCAAGGCAACGCGCGGACGGATGTCGAGCAACTGTCGCGCAAGCTGGGCCGTGGAAACGGCAATGTCGGCAAGTTGCTCGACGGTGGGTTCCGGGATGACGCCGCAGTCCGCCATGAACAACATGCCGTTTTCGCCGAACCGGGTGTCCTCCACTTCCATCACCATGCAACTGGAAGCCGTGGTGGCTTGCGGCGCGACTTTGATGATTTGGAAAAGCGGCCGGAGCACGCTGCCGGTAAATTCGTTCGTGCCGGAGACCAATCCATCCACCTGGTGCATGGCCACCATCATCGCCCCGTAATAATTCGGCAGGAGCATGGCTTCGCGCGCCTCCTGTTCCTTCAGACCTTTGTAGCGCCGCAATTTTTCAAAACGCCGCGCAAAATTATCCAGATCTTCGCTCTCGGCTGGATTGATGATGCGAATCCCTTCCAGTGAAACATTCAAACGTTCGGCGGCCTCCTTGACCTTGGTGCGGTCGCCCAGGACAATTGGCGCTCCCAGCCGAAGTGAATAAAACTGGCGGGCGGCTTGTAGCACGCGCGGCTCGGTGCCTTCCGGGAAAACAATGCGTTTGGGGTGGCGTTGTAGTTTTTCGATGACGCTGCCGATAAATCGCATGGCTGTTAAGTAGCCGAGCGTCGTTCAAACTGCAACTGGCAAACTGGCGTGTTGACAGTCAAAGGTTGAAACAATAAACGAAAATGCGCCAGTCAAACTGACCTGGCGCACGCTCTTGGATGGCGGGGAGGCTAGTCGCCACTATCCTTGAGAATCTCGAACCGGCGACCCTCTTCGCCAACCAAGCTCAGGCTGACTCCTTTTTTCAGGTCAGCCGCCTTTATCGCGTCCCGAAATTCCTTGGGGCTGGTTACTTTTCTTTGGTCCACTTTGGTGATGATGTCGCCTGCCTTGATTCCGCGTTTAGCGGCCAGACTGCCCGCTTCAACTTCGGTGACCATCACTCCTTCGACTTTATCCACGCCAAATTCTTTGGCCACTTCGCTGGTGAGAGTTTTGATCGTGATTCCGAGACGGTTGGGTGCCTCGCCATTGGCAGATTTGGAACTGCGATTGGCGGCAAACCGGTCTTCGGGATATTCTTCCGGTTGAACTTTGACTTTTATTTTCCCGCCGTTACGGATGACATCGAGATTTACGGACTGTCCGACTTTTTTGACTCGGATTTCGTTCTTCAAGTCCTGCGCCGTTGACACAGCTTTGCCATCCACGGCGATTACCACGTCCTCCGGTTCAAGTTCGGATTTGGCTGCCGGCCCGCGCGAATCGATCGCTTTGATGACCACGCCGTCCGTCGCGCCTTTGATTCGGTCCTTCAGTTCCTGATTCTCTCGCAAGGTTTCGATGTAAACGCCCAGCCATCCGCGCGTGAATTTGCCATCGGCGATGAGCTTGTCGGCGACTTCCTTGGCCAGGTTAATGGGAACGGCGAACCCAATACCCGTTTGCATCCCGCGAATCATGCTGTTGATGCCGATCACTTCCCCCTCGATGTTCACGAGCGGACCGCCGCTGTTGCCCGGATTGATACTGGCATCGGTCTGAATGAAGTCCTGGTCCATCATGATTCGGTCGGACAGAACTTTCCTTCCTTTGGCGCTGACGTGGCCGAAGGTGACACTGTAATCCAGCTCAAACGGTGCTCCAATGGCGATGGCAAACTCACCGACGCGCGTTTTTGAAGAATCAGCCAGTTTGGCGACCGGCAAATCTTTTGCGTCGATTTTAATGACTGCAATGTCAGATTGCGGATCGACCCCGCGCACTTCCGCCTTGAACACGCGACCATCTTTCAAACGGACTTTAATGTCTTCCGTGTCATCAACCACGTGACGATTGGTGAGAATGTAACCGTCTTTTCCGATGATCACGCCTGAACCCTGTCCGTGAACCTTTTCCTGCGGCTCTTCCGCTTCCGTGCGGCGTCGGCGCTCGAGTCGATGCTCGAAATAGCGACGTAGCTCTGGTGGTAGCAACTCGAGCGGGTTTCGCTCGTCATCCTCGAACTTCGGGGTCTCCGGTTTTTGAGTAACGGTCACCACGACGACTGCCGGCGAAACTTTTTCAGCGACTTCAATGAAAGCGCGATTCAGTTCGCGGGCCAATTCGAGTCCGCTTGGCGACTCTTTGGCGGGTAACGTCAGGGGGAGCAGGGCAACGACGCCAATTAGAGTACAAAGTTTCAGACTACAGTTTTTGATTTGTTTCATATTGATAAGTTAAATGTCTGGCCGCAAAGCCTTTTCGATTGGAGTCGTTTGCGCGCAAAACGTTCAACGGCATCCTGGAGTCATGTCCACCGTGTTTCAAGGGGTATTTCAGAAACAAAAATCGCGCGAACAACGTGCAATTCCTGCGCATTGACTTGTATCGAAAGCGTCGATAACATTTTCCGCAGACAACCAAAACAACGTCAACATGCTCGAAACGATCGAAAAACTGCTTATCCTTCAGAATCGCGATCTCAAAATCATCCGGCTAAAAAGCGAACTGGCCCACATTGATCCGGAGCGCCAAAATCTCAAAGCCCGGGCCGGTGCCGCGCAGTCGGGTTTGGAGACGGCCAAACTCCGGGGGAAACAGATTGAAAGCGACCGCAAAAAACTGGAACTGGATGTTGACGCCAAAAAACAATTGATTGAAAAATATTCCCTTCAACAGTTTCAAACCAAGAAGAACGAGGAATTCAAAGCCCTGGCCCACGAGATTGAGATGTGCAAAAAAGCCGTCGTGACGCTCGAGGATCAGGAGCTTGAGCTAATGGAGCAGGCTGAGGCGGCGCAAAGGGAAGCGACGGCAGCCGCTTTGAAATCGAATGAAACCAAAAAATCCGTTGATGTTCAGATAAACGATCTGGCCGCGCGCGAAGCATCCTTTCGCAAGGAGCTGGCGGACGCGGAGTCCAGTCGCGCGGAAGTAGCGACGGCGATTGATGACAGTGCAAGAGCACGCTACGAAAGGTTGCTCAAACACCGCGGCGAGAATGTGGTGGTTGGAGTTCAACACGGAGTTTGCGGAGGTTGCCACATGAAACTGCCGATGCAGGTGCTCGTCTCCTGCCAGGCGGAGCAGGAAATTGTCACCTGCATCAATTGCGGCCGGATTCTTTACTACACGCGGGACATGGATCTGGCCGTGACCTAGCAGGGCGGAGGCCGGGGAGCATAACGGCAATCCGGACCAAAGCTCTATTCTTTTTCCGATGCCGCTTCGGTTCGCAACTGGGAGAAGCGATGCGGTAAAGAGTAAAGACAGGGAGCATGCCATGAAATCAGAAAGCTTTTTCTTTTTTAGTGGCCTTCTCCGAATTGCGGCTTGCAGCCGCTTGTGTGTGGATTAACCTGACTTTGTGCAGGCTTTGCCCGGTCGAGAATATTTCATGATCGCCGTAATCATTTACGGCCTGAGCGTGGTCTATTCGGTTTTCCTCTGGCGAAAGGGATTTCGGCAGGACAACCGCGTGAATTATTTTTTGCTGTTGCTGGCGTTCGTCTTCCACACCGTGGCGATGACGAAGCGCGGGTTCTCACTGGAACGATGCCCGGTCAACAATCTCTACGAAGCCACAACCTTCATTGCGTGGACCATCGTGGCGACATATCTCGTGGTCGGCGTCTGGTCGCGGCTGCGTTTTCTCGGCGCGTTTGCGTCGCCGGTGCTCTTTGGCCTGGGCGTCTTCGCGTTGATGCCGGGGTTGGATGAACACGGCCCGACGCCACAATTCGGCGGCGGGCTGTTCAGCTTGCACGTGGCGCTGTTCGCGCTGGCTTATGGCGCCATCGGCCTGAGTTCGGTCGCCGGCTTGATGTATCTTACCCAGGAACACGATCTGAAATTTCACAAGTTACGCGCCATCCTCTCCCTGCTGCCGTCCATTCAACGGCTGGAACTCGTCACCGGCCTCTTGTTGCTCAGCGGTTTTGTCCTGATGACATGCGGGTTGATCGTCAGCGCGTTCTGGTTCAAACAGGAGGAGGGTGTTTACTTCAGCGGCGACCCAAAAATTCTTTGGTCCGTGCTGGTCTGGCTGCTCTGCCTGTCACTCGTGGTCATGCGGTGGCAATTCGCCCAAGGGGGGCGGCGATTTGCCTGGGGCGCCATCGCGATTTTTGTTTTTGTGCTGCTGACGTTTTGGGGCTCGAGCATGTGGTCCCCCATCCACCGCCTATGAGCATCGTCGTCATCGGCTTGAGCCATCATTCTTCACCGGTCACGGTGCGGGAGCGGTTTGCTTTTGCCGAAGCTCGCATTCCGGCCACGCTCCAACTGTTGCGAGAAGCGAACCTCGCCGAGGAGGCCGTGATTCTGTCCACCTGTAACCGCGTGGAAATCTACGCCGCCACACCACTCGAACCGCGCCGGGCGTTTACAGCGCTCCAGGAATTCCTGGTGAACTGCCACGATTATCGCGATCCGTTGACGGATGAGATTTACACCTTGAGCGAACCGCAAAGCCTGGAGCATTTGTTCAAAGTCGCCTGCGGTCTCGACTCGATGGTCCTCGGCGAAACTGAAATTCTCGGCCAGCTCAAAAAAGCTTACGATCTCGCCCTCCAGCATCAACACACCGGCAGTCGCTTGAACAAGGCGTTTCAACGGGCCTTCAACGTCGCCAAACAAGTCCGCACTGAAACCAACATCCAACGCGGCAGCGTGTCGGTTGGTTCGGCGGCCGTCGAACTGGCGGAGAAAATTTTCCACTCGCTGGAGGATCGGCAGGTGATGGTCATCGGCGCGGGCGACACGAGCGAGAAAACCGCGCGCGCGTTGCTGAGTCGCGGCGCGCAAAGCATCCTCGTTTCCAATCGCTCCCATGACCGCGCCGTGGCGCTGGCTGGTGAACTCGGCGGACGCGCGGTGCTTTTCGAGGACTGGGCGAAGGAGTTCGACAGGATCGACATCGTCATCAGCAGCACCGCCGCGCCACATTACGTGCTCGACCGCGCCAAACTGGAGCCGCTCATGAAGCTGCGCAGAAATCGCCCGTTGCTGCTCATTGACATCGCCGTGCCGCGCGACATCGAACCGGAGGTCAACTTCCTGGACAACGTTTACCTTTACAACATTGACGACCTCCAGGCCATTGCCGACGATTACCTGAAACAGAGGCAGGATGAAATTGCCCGTTGCGAACAAATCATCCGCGAAAAAGTAAAAGCGTTGTTGTGGCAACACGCCGCGACCAACGTGCCGTCCAGCTCACGTCCCGCGTTTGGTCATGAACGATGAATTGGGATAGATCAAAAAGGAAACCAGGAAACCAGGAAGGCAGGAAATCTCAAAGCGCGATGACAAACACTCATGGATTCCTGGCCTCCTTATGAAAACTGATGCCGCACTCTGACCGCCCCATTCTCATCGCCACGCGCGGCAGCGCTCTTGCACTCGCACAAGCGAACACCGTGCTCGCCCAATGCCGGAAAGCATTTCCGAAGTTGAGTTTTGAAATCAAAATTGTCAAAACCACCGGCGACAACTTGCAGGCCGCGTCACTGTCCAAAGAAGGGGAATCGTTGCCCAAAGGACTTTTTACCAAGGAACTCGAAATCGCGCTGCTCACGCATCACGCCGATCTCGCCGTCCACAGTTTGAAGGATTTGCCCACCGAATTGCCGGCCGGACTGAAACTCGGTGCCGTCGGCAAGCGCGCCGACGTTCGCGATGTGCTGATTTACCGCGACGCTGACTTTCTTAATTCTCAACTCTCAACCTCCAGCGCTGAACTCACTGAATGGACGCCAGGACAATCCGAACGGCGCGGCTTCAAACCGAAACTCGCGATTAAAGAGTTTCCGCCGGGCGCGACGGTCGCCACCAGCAGCACGCGACGCAAGGCGCAGTTGCTGGCGCAACGTGCCGACCTCAAGATCGTGGAGATTCGCGGCAACGTCGTCACTCGTTTGTTAAAGCTGTCGGAGCGCTCGGAGCTTGATGCACTGGTGCTGGCGGCGGCGGGACTGGCGCGTTTGGATTTTCTCATCAGCGCCGATGGCCGGTTGACCGGCGACGCCGTTCCCGACGGCGTGCTCGCCACGATTCTTGAACCGGAGGTGATGTTGCCTTGCGTGGGCCAGGGCGCGATCGGAATCGAAATCCGGGAGAACGATGAACGCATCATTACTATCTGCGAGCGGCTGAATCATTTCAACACGCAGCAATGTGTGATTGCCGAGCGCGCCTTTCTTCACGCGATGGGTGGCGGCTGTCAAAGTCCTGTGGGGGCGTACGCTGAGTTTGTGGGCAACCAGATCCGAATGCGGGCCGTATCGTTTCACGATGGAAGGGTTCGCCGTGGTGAAGCCAAGCGCGCTTCGAAGGAAGCTCTGGAGTTGGGAGAATCGTTGGCTGCAGAATTAAAGTGAGTTTCAGCCCGCGGCTCGTGGACGAGGAGTCGCAAGCGGACTGTCAGACGCTGACTTGAANNTGGTGGTCATTGCCATCATCGCGATCCTCGCCGGTTTGTTGCTGCCGGCCCTGAGCAAAGCCAAGGCCAGGGCCCAGACGGCCAAATGTTCCTCGAACATGAAAAATTGGGGACTCGCTACGGTCATGTACATGGGCGACTACGACGACCAGTTGCCGTACATGGCCGACGACTACGTGTTCACGCTGCCGTTCCTGTTTCAGAAGCTCGCGCCCTACGTGGCGAAGGCGACAGAGGCAGGCGCGAATTTTTCCCAAGCGGATGTCTTTAACTGGGACCTTCGCAGATGCCCCGGTGGCAGTTTCGGGCCGGTGCCGTTCTATTGCGGAACGGATCACCCCACCGCTTGGAATTGTTGGATCGGCCCCAACTTCGGCGCTTACGGAAACCCGCTCAGTGGTCCGTTCTACTACGGCAACCCCAAAGACCCTGCCAATAAACCTTTGAAAGCCTCGCGAATCAAAAAACCCGCCGATGCCTTGACGTTCATGGACACCATCACGCATTACGTGTACTCCCCGGTGGAACCATCCTATAATTTCACGCTCGACCTCAATGGCGACGGCGCGGCGGACACCATGCCGCAATATCCCGAAACCCGGTTCAATTCAGGACGGCCGACGCTCCACAACAACGGCGACAATGTCACGCTTTTGGATGGGCACGTGGAGTGGGTTTCTTTCAAGAAGCTTTGGCAAATCGACAAGGCGAAAGGGAACAAGGTCGTCCACTCGTTTTGGTATTTGGAAGATTGAATGGCTGGCGTCTGCCTTCAGCCAACTTCCTTTAGCGGGGACTCGGCGGCGGGAACATAATAATTTTCGGTAATGTCGATGGCACCTGATTTGGATCAGCAATGGTGGGAACGGCGCCGCGGGTCCAACCGGTTTGTGGTATCCGTTTCTTTCAACACCGAAACTGTCGATAAGCAGCCGCGACGGGGCTGAACGTTAGCGCCTCCGCAGGTTGGTTTCTACAGGAGAGGCTCAAAATTGATCCTCCTTTTCCTTGAACATCACGTTGAAGGTGGTCATCGAGCCGTAGCAGCGCGTGAGGTATTGTTGCATTTCAACCTTTTCAGCGTCGGTGAGTTTCTCATGAGCGTTGATTTTCTGTTCCAGCACACGGAGTTGGTTACGCACCATCACAATTTTGTGAAAAAAGGTTTCGAGCGGGACTTCTTTCGGTTGAAGGGAAGCATCAGCGGAGTGAAGAACCATGCGTCCATTATGCCAGCGACGGGCGAGTTGCTCGACAAACGTTGCGGGCTTTTCCAAACCGAGTTCCTTGATGGACGCACCGACCGTTTGCTGGATGAACTGGGCGAGGGGAACGTCCAAACCGCTGACCGCTGCTTGCGCTTCCGCGGGTTCGAGTCCGGCTGATTCCGGCGAGGCAGTGCGCAGCCCGTCGTCGAATCGAATCTCCGCGGTATGTTCCGAAATCGTTTTGACCTGTCCGACTCCGTACTGCGGATGGCGAACTTTCATGGCGATGTGCAAAGCTTCAATGTTCATGTGCGAATAGTAGCGGGGCATCATTTTCCATCAACTTGTTTGTCGCTTTGGCTTTGACAAATGGGCGAGGTGACACTTTGCTCTTTTCCAGACACACAAACCAACAATGCGGCAAATCACATGAAGAAATACAACGTTGGCATTATCGGTTACGGTTGGGTGGCGACGGCGCACATCGCAGCGATTAACGCCACCTCGTACGCCAAAGTTACCGCCGTTTGTTCCTCGCGGAAACTCGATTCGACGCAGGTCAGCGCGCAGCACGGCGGCACGCTCGCCTGTTACACCGATCTGAAGAAGATGCTGGCCAATCCCGATATTCACGTCGTTTCGATTTGTAGTTATCCTTACGACCACGCCAAACACGCCATCGCAGCGGCGGCGGCGGGCAAACATCTGATCATTGAAAAGCCGCTGGCGTTGAGCTGGGACGATTGTCTGGCAGTTCAATCGGCGGTGAAAAGCGCCAAGGTGAAAACCTGCGTTTGTTTTGAATGCCGCTTTTCCAGTCAGTTCCTCGCCATCAAATCAGTAATTGATCGTGGCCTGCTCGGCCGGATTCATTACGGCGAAGTGGATTACTATCACGGCATCGGGCCGGGGTATGGGCAGTATCGTTGGAACACGAAGAAAAGTGCGGGTGGAAGCAGCTTGTTGTCCGCCGGCTGTCACGCGCTCGATGCGCTGCTGCTGTGCATGGGCAACGAGGTTCAAACCGTCAGCAGTTATTCGACTACTTCCTCAAACAAAGACTTTGCCGCGTATGAATATCCAACCAGCAGGGTGACCCTCTTGAAGTTCAAAGACGGGCGGGTCGGCAAAGTGGCCTCGGTCATCGACTGCCTGCAGCCGTATTATTTTCACGTTCACCTCGTGGGCAGCGAGGGCAGTTTGCTCGACAATAAATATTATTCGACGCATCTGGGCGGTCTTGACAAAGCCAAGTGGAGTGAGCTTTCAATGAAGCTGCTCGATTCGGGCGATGTTTCAGACCATCCGTATCAGACTCAATTTGAGGCGTTCTTTCAAGCGCTCGACAAAGGAAAGGAAATGCCACTGACCAGCCTGACCGATGCGCTGTATTCACATGATGTGATCTTTGCCGCCGACCGATCCGCGGAGTTGCACGCACAGAAGAAAAGCGCCAAGGGATAGCACGTCTCTTAAAGGAAAAAGGCCGTGTCTGCCAAATCGCAAATCGCTCTGGCCATCGGCGCGCACCCGGACGATATCGAGTTTTACATGGCCGGGACGCTCGTTTTGCTCCGGCGCGCGGGCTGGGAAACGCACTACATGAATGTCGGTAATGGCTGTTGCGGCAGCGTCCAATACAACGCGAACAAAACGCGCATCATCCGCCGCGCAGAATCCAGGCGCGCCGCCAAAGTCCTCGGCGCTCACTTCCACGAGAGCCTCTGCAATGACCTCGAAATCTTTTACGACCTGAAAACGCTTCGCCGTCTCGCCGCCGTCATTCGCGAAGTAAAGCCCAACATCGTCCTCACGCACTCGCCGGTGGACTACATGGAAGACCACACGAACACGAGCCGGCTGGCCGTCACAGCGGCGTTCGCGCACGCGATGCCGAACTTCCGCTCCGTGCCGCCGCGCCCGCCTGCCGAATATGACGTGACGATTTATCACGCCATGCCGCACAGCCTGCGCGATCCGTTGCGCCGGCTCGTTGTGCCGGGCGCATTCGTGAACACGGCGAGCGTGCAGGAAACCAAACGCGCCGCGCTCGCTGAACACAAAAGCCAGCAAAACTGGCTCGACGTGAGCCAGGGCATGAATTCGTTAGGCGACAAAGTGGATGACATGGCGCGCGCCGTCGGCAAGCTCTCGAAGAAATTCAAATTCGCCGAAGGCTGGCGGCGGCATTTGCACTACGGCTTCAGCGCGGCGGACATTGACCCGCTGGGCGCGGCGCTGGGGAAAAATTATCTGGTAAACAAGGCTTACGAACGAAGTTTGGTTTCACCTGCTGGGTCCATCACCAAATAGCTGGAACGCCAGCGAACCACGCGACATGCAATTGCTCTACCCAAAAAGCCCGCTTCACTCCAAACAGCCAGACGAACAATTCGCGGCTGAGGTGGATGCTTTTCATGCCGCCGGGTTTGAAGTTTCCATTTTTTCAGTAGAGGACTTCCAGACCGGCATATTCCGTCCGACTCCGCCACTGCCGAACGCGGCAGAAATTCTCTATCGGGGTTGGATGTTCTCAGCCGCTGAATATGAAGCTCTCGTTTCAGCAATCTCTCGTGCTGGAGCACATCCGGTCACCGACTGTCAAACATACCTTGCCAGTCATCACCTGCCCAATTGGTGTTCGATGCTGTCCGACCTTACTCCCGAAACGCGCGTTTACCCTTCGGACTGCGATTTAGAAGCAGAGTTGCGTGCCCTTGATTGGCCGGAATACTTCATCAAGGACTACGTCAAGTCACTCAAGACTTCAGTCGGCTCTCGCATTTCGAAACCGGAGCATGTGGCCGCTGTTGTGTCGGACATGCGTCGTTTTCGCGGCATTATCGAGGGCGGGTTCTGTGTACGTCGAGTCGAGAACTTTCTGCCCGACACTGAGCGGCGCTACTTTGTGCTGGACGGAGTTCCGCACGCAGCCTCGGGGGACGCGCCGCCAATTGTCCATGAGTGCGCGAAGCGCCTCCGCAGCCGCTTCTACTCGGTGGACGTTGTTCAGCGAACGGACGGTGAGTTGCGAATTGTTGAGGTAGGCGACGGTCAGGTCTCCGACTTGGTTGGATGGACACCGGAACAGTTCGTCATCGTTCTCGCCAGGCACTTCTTGCATAAACAGTGAGAGTCAACACGTCGAAGCTGCTCGAAGCCATCAAGCCCTCGCCGATCCCCGAACCGACGGACGTGATTCAGTTTGCCGTCCGCCCGGCCCGGACGCTCTGGAGTGCGGTGACTTGTCACCGCTTTTCGCAGACGATTCGTCGCCGTCCAATTCGTGAGTCGTCATCTCACAACGACCCGTTGAATGCGGCTCTGCTTGGCCGAAAAGTCGGCCAAGCAATCAAAGCGGTAACAAATTGCCGCAATCCAAAGACGATTTTCTTGTTGAGTTCTTTCGCTTTGCGTTGAAACTCGGCTCACCATGTCGCATGAACCGTTTCACGATTTCACGATTTAACGAACCAAGACCATGCCACGTAAACTCAGTTCCATCGCGCCCGATTGGTGGGATTACACCACGCTCGACGACGACATCATCCGCGCCGCCGCCGTGTTGACGCCGGAGGCGATGCTCAAACTTTCCCGGCCCGGCTTCAAGGTCGTGATGTATGACACGCTGGAGGATTTCTATCTGGCCGAAGCGCTCGAATATGTCACCGCGTGGAAACAATCCACGCCGGACAACCCCGTCGGCATCTGCGGGCCGATTGGGCCGACTGAACAATTGCCCTTGGTGGCGCGATTGGTGAACGAACTTGGCCTCTGCCTCGAGTCCGCGCATTTTTGGGGCATGGACGAGTGGTATCTCGACGGTCGGGAAGCACCGCCGGATCATCCCCTGTCGTTCGAGAAGGCCGACCGCGAACTTTGCTTCAATCGTGTCAGGCCGGATTTGGCGATGCCGGAAGACAATCTGCATTTCCCGAAAGCCGATTTGGCTGCCTACCGCAAGAGCTGGGACGGTGTTCGTTGTGCGGTGATGCAAGGCGGGCAGGGGGACATCAAACACTGGGCCTTCAATGACCCGCCCCGGCGCGAGGGAAAATATAAATTCAATCCGCCCACGCCGCGTGAATATCGGAAACTAACCACGCGCGTCGTCGAACTCCATCCCATTACAATTGCACAAAATGCCCGCACCTCCGGCGGCGGCAACGTCACGCTCGTGCCGACAAAAGCCATCACCGTCGGTCCGGTGGAAACTTGGAAGGCGGACAAGGTTTCCATCTGGCAGGCCGGCACCCACGACAATCCCTTTGGCCAGCGATTGACCACTTTTATGATCGGCAAAAAAATTCCGGACGCCGCCGTTCCGATGTCGCTCCTGGCCGATCATCCGAATGTGCAATTTAATTTTTATCGCAAAGGCATCGGCAACTGTGACGTAGAGATGCACTGAGTCGAATTCCCAATTACCCAAGCACCCGAAGACTCTAGCGGAGCGGTGGTGCGAATTAATCGCGAGACCTTGTTTTGAGAACATGAGCGCCACGAACATTATCGATCGTTTCGAGTTCGAGCGCGTGCTGTGGGCGCGTGGCGCGTGGCGTGTCGCGGGCGTGGACGAGGCCGGGCGCGGGCCGCTGGCTGGGCCGGTGGTGGCCGCCGCGGTGATCCTTCCACCACAATGGTCGCTCACCGGTTTGCCGTGCGAACTGGATGGCCTCAACGACTCGAAGCAACTCAACGTTTACCAGCGGGAGGTTTTTTATGCTGTGCTGACGACGCGTGATGATGTCCAGTTTGCCATCGCACGGATCGAAGCATCTCAAATAGACGAGATCAATATTCTTCAGGCCACGCATCGCGCCATGAACGCGGCGTTGGCGCAACTCCGGCCGCCACCCGAACACGTACTGGTGGATGGCCGGCAGGTTGGCTCGATGGGTTTTTCCCAAACGCCCATCATCAAAGGCGACGCGCGCAGTTACTCCATCGCCGCGGCCAGCGTTCTGGCCAAGGTGACCCGTGATCGTTTGATGGCGGAGTACGACCGGCAATGGCCGGCTTACGGTTTCGCCGGGCACAAAGGTTACGGCACGGCGCAACATCTGGCGGCATTGAGCGAGCACGGGCCTTGTCCGATTCATCGCCGTAGTTTCGCGCCGCTCAAGCCGGAGCGACAAGCGCTTCTCTAGCCAGCCATGAACTTGTTGGAACGCATCAAAACGTGGCGTGCGCAAGATGACAAACCCGTCCACTTGCAGCGCGGTGAAGTCGGTGAGCGCGCGGCTAAAAAACACCTGCAACAGCTCGGCCTCAAATTTCTGACGGCCAACTTCCATTCGCCGCGCGGCGAAATTGATCTGGTTTTTCGCGAAGGCGATTGCCTGGTGTTCGTGGAGGTCAAAACGCGTTCTTCGGAATCATGGACACGCCCCGCCGCCGCCGTGAATGCCCACAAACGCCGATTGCTGTCCCAGACCGCGCTGGATTACCTGAAGCGTCTCAAAAACCCGCCCGTGAAAATCCGCTTCGATATCGTGGAGGTGTTGTTGAAGGAAGGCGAGGTCAGCGAAGTGCGCCACCTGCCCAACACCTTTGCGATGCCCAAACCATATCGTTATGGATAAAATTATAACTGCGCACCCGCCATCACATCGGTTTCCTTCAACGCGAGCGAAAACGGCTCCAACGGCATCGGCTGATCGTGGTTCAAATACTGATCGCAGAGACGGAAGAATTCAGCTTCCGTGGTGACGCGCCTGATGTGATGGAGAAATTGTCCAGTCGGTTCGATGCCGAGTCCGATGTAGTTCAAATATTTTTTCATTTTCTGAACGTGCGCGGCTTCCTTGATTTCCGGCGGGCGTACGGTTTCATACAACGCGCGCAAATACTTCAGCACATCGTGACCGGTGGGCAGGAAGATCGATTCGCCGCGCCGCTGTTGTCGAATCTGATGGAACAACCACGGGTTGCGAATGACACCACGCCCGATCATTAAACCGCGCGCACCTGTCAGGCCCAGAACTTCGTGCGCCTTCTGCGCGGAATAAACATTGCCATTGGCCAGCACGGGGCAGGGGAGTTCCGTTACCGCGCGCGCGATGTAATCGTAATGGACTTCACTGCGGTACATCTCCTTCACGGTGCGCCCATGTACCGTCAAAAGGTCGATGGAATGTCTCGCGAAGATCGGCAGCAGCTCATCGAAGACCGCCGGTGAATCGAAACCAAGGCGGGTCTTGACGGTGAACTTGATTTACNNCCACCGCCGGCGCATTTGCGATAGACGACGGGCGCGGGACAACCGAGATTCAAATCCACCCCGACAATCGGATACTGCTGCAACTCTTTGGCGGCGCGCAACAGCGACGGAATATCGTTGCCGATCATTTGGGCGATGACGGGCCGGCCCGTCGGGTTTTCAATGATCGATTTCAGAATCCATTTCTCCAGGTGAGACGTGGCGTGGACGCGAAAATATTCCGTGTAATAAACGTCCGCCCCGCCGTAAGCCGTCATCAACTTCCAGAACGGCAGATCGGTTACGTCCTGCATCGGAGCGAGTGCCAGGATGGGGTCTTGCCCCGCAAGCATTTTTTGAAACTGTTCGCTTTGACTCACACGAACATCTTATTCGGGCCGGGGGTCCGGTGGCAACTTTTCCCTGCGGTGCTGCGTCCGCTTGTGATGGGCCGGGATTAGGTCACATGCCGGGCAAGTGTTGATCTTCGGCTGACTTACGCTTCGAAGTTGGCGCTTTCTTAAACGTCTCGTCTGTGGCCGCGACGGTGGACGGGCGTTCGATGCCTTTGCC
>PLJQ01000286.1 GCA_003140275.1 Limisphaerales bacterium | reverse complement strand
ATCTAAGTCCGACGGGCGGCTAGTTTCCGGCGACCCATGGCGTTTGGCGACAATACTTGATCCCACCGAGAACAAAAAGCCCCCACCAATGGCGACCGGCGGCTTGGGATTGCCCGGAAAGATCACGATGCGCGCACAACCGGCGGGATCCGCGGCGACTGGCCCATGCACTTCTTCCGAAAACTCGGACACCACGCTGCAGGCCAATACGCCAACCGCGCTCAAGTGACACGAAGTCCCCCCAGCGTGAGTGGTGGCCGTCACGAACGCCGAATCCCAACGATTACCGCTCACGACCCAGCCGTGTCCTGAAGGTAATCTGGTGATAGGCCCGCACGATCTCGAAACCAATGCGTTCGCCCAGCGGCCTGGACGGAGCAACCACCCGGTCAAAGACCTTCAGGAGGGAGGTGTTGTCGGGATAGGCGGCGATGGCGCGAGCCGCCACGTTGAAAACAGTTTCCTGTTCCATTGCCCGTCGCCGCGCCTCGATGATCAGCGGAAGCCGCTGGCGCCAAACTCCGACCTCCATAAGCTTCATAATTCGTACCGCCGCCTCGTCCGGGCGCTCGAGCTCGACCCGCTCAAAGCACCCTGCTGGGAACCATCGCTCGACGTCGGGGCAGCCTGAATAGACAGGCAGCGCGTATCCGAGAAGACCGTCGGCAAATTTCTCGGTAAGATAGTACGGCTCGACCCTGTTCTCCAGCGCAAGATGATAGGCGAAGGGGAGGATCGCGTCTGCTTTATCGCCAATCTCATGGATGCCACGCCCGAAGACTACGAGGCGATCGCCGAGCAGATCCTTCAACCGTTCGATGAAACGGAGGCGCTTTCGATGGCCAGGGTGAACGACTTTGGTCGATACCACCACAGACACGGCATCCCGTTTTTCCGGAACAGGGAGATTAACAAGGTCCCGGTAACCCAGGGTAGGCAGGAAGGCTCCTCGGCAGAAGGAGACGCCAAAGAACCAAGGGATGGCCGGATGGCTCTGAAACCATTGGCCGCCGTAACCGGCTACGCGAAAGGGCGAGATCAACACCCCAAACTGGTTGAGGTAGGCAACCGGGTGGTGCCTTAGCGAGGACTCACCGACAATAAAGATGCGCCGCGACCGGGACACCCTGGTTAGAAGCGGCGTGCGGATTGCGTTACATACGACCAGCCAGCCATCATCAGGCTGAGTGTTCTCATGGAAGAAGAGGTCATCTCTTAGAAACGGAAATTCAGGAGCACACCGCTTGTAGAGCGAGTCTCCTCCGCCGAAAATGAATCGAACCGGGGTCATCTCGCTCCTTTCCGCCTCGCATTCACATTTAGTCTGCTTCGAAAATGATTCAAATTGAACTCCCTTCTCTCCGGCGAAGTACGACATCTCGCACCCACGAAATGCCGTGCGGCGACATCGGCAAATTGCTCGTCCATCGAGTTAGACCACACTCCCGGAACTGCCAAACTCGACCAATCCCCCAGCAGAGCTGAAAACATTCCCACTGGACCAAAGCGAAAGGCGCTATTGCCACTCCACAAGCCCCGTACCGGTGAAATGTCCGAACCCCGTCAAATCCAGCTTTGGGAGATCGATTTCATCCCAAATCTCCACCATGTTCAGGAGCCGAATATCGTCGAACATCAGCAGGGTGCCAGCATGAAGTCCGATCACCCGAAAATTATCCAGCAATCTGCGCTCGAACACTCCGTCCTTGGGCCCGTCAACAAAAATGAACTCAGCGTTCCTCAAAACTTCCGCGTATGCCTGCGCCGTTCGAAGGTCCGCCAAATCAGCGACGACCTGAGTGACCGTCCCCGTCGTGAAATCCTCTGCTCTAAAGCAGGTCGGCTCCGAATTCGCGCCGCCCTGCGCTTTCGCAATCTCGCTCCAGTGCATGATGTCAAACGTTGTCAGCCTGCCGGCGGCCGGCAGCGCGGCCGTGATCGCCATGGAACTCATCCCCGTGAATGTTCCGATCTCCACCACGCGCTGGGGAGCAAGCTCTTGCACTAGGGCGGTCAGCAGGCGGTAGTGTTCGCCCGGCCATCGGTTTATCCACTCGGGAACCCCGCGTTCCATCAAGACGGCCGGCACTGGTGTCCGGCGGGTTCGTTCGATGAGCACCAAGGCGAGGTCCAGTAGTCTGTCGCTGCATTGGGAGCGCCTCTCGGCGATTACAGCGCTGGGAAACGCGATGCAACCGAATCGCCATCGGATTCCTTGAAGGTCGAGTTTCGTAAATCGGAAGAAAGGAGAGATGAGCCGTTTGACTGACAGGAATTTGCTTTTTGGCGCTCCGCATGGGACGGAGAATTGCTTCTTTATCGAGTTCACTGGCGACAATTTTCTGCCTGTGTCCATCGGGTGGCAAGTTGTTTCTTCGAGGTTCTTGGCGCCCGTCAATAACTGGCAGTGCTAACTCTGCCAAATCGTGGGTCATTGCACATCTTGAACCCATCAGCGAGAACGTTCCGATTGACGACGGGGGGGTGTGCAGTCCTAAACTCGGCCAAAATGAAACCCACTCGTTGGCTCAACCGGAGAGCAGGATTGGTTTGGAGATTGATCTCGCTGGCGATTGTGGGAATCCGGTCTAAATGTGTCGCGGTCATCGCCGTCAAAAAGCCTTCCAAAAGTTGCCAAGTTCCTGGTTTGGAACGGATCATCATGGATCGTTTCGAAATCAGACAGGGATCCTTTGTGGAAGTTGGCGCTTTCGATGGGGAACGCTTTTCCAACACCTCATGGCTGGCCGATAACGGTTGGCAAGGGATTTACATTGAACCGTCGAGCGAGTTCGCGCGGTATTGCCGGGTCCGGCATTACTTCAACCGCGTTGCGGTGGTATGCTGTGCCGCGGGCAAAGACGATTCCGTTGTCACATTCATGCAAGCTGGGGCCATCAGCACCATCAGCCTTGAGACTTTTCTGGAATACGACCGCCTGCCTTGGGCCAGAAAATTGGTAAAGAGAAAGTTAGAGATGCACGAAACCCGCATCCAAACCCTTGATGCACTTCTAAGGGAACGGGATTGTCAGCCCAGCTTTGAATTACTCGTCGTGGATGTGGAAGGCTACGAGGAAAATGTGTTTGAGGGATTCGACATCCGATATTGGCAGCCCAAGTTGATGATTGTTGAGCTGCACGATGACCATCCTGATTTTCAGTCCAACGCCCCCTTGGTGGCCTCGGCGATGCGCGTACGTACCAAGATCCTGGAGGCCGGCTACATTGAGGTTTACCGTGACGATATAAATACGATTTTTGAAAATTCCGGATCGCTGGCCCAAGCGAAACCTCATGCCGTCCCCGCCGCCAAATAGACTCGGCATCGTGCGAAACACGCGCAAAACATGATGCGAATCAAAAGCGCGAAAACCCACAAGAACTAGCCCGGTTCGGCAGAGCTGTAACCTAAACGAGCCGCCATCCAGCAAGAGAGCGCCCGGTGGGTTTGGGCGGGGTGGGAAGCGCGGGGGCGGTGTCCGCAACCAGTGCTGGCTATGAGAAAAACGGGCGTAGCGCCAGCGTGACGGCATGCTCCCGTATAAAGCCACCCCACTGTTCCGCAAACGCGCGGCGTGCCGCCTCGTAGTCCTCGCCGAGCATGTGCGAGCCCATCTCGGTCGTGTCCCCAGTTTTCGCCACGAGCGCCTCCGGCGTCACGGTGGCAAACGCCTCTTCCATCCGCCTCACGTCCAACGGCCGGCCAAAGTGCGCGCAAATTTTCCCAAACTCCTCGGCCCGCTGTGTGCGGAAGTATTCATGCCGGACCATGGTGCGCGCCCTTTGCCCGGACAGCAGCCATTTTTCGCAATGGCGGCGGTAAATGTCGCAGCCTCGGGCCACCGTCGCAAGGTCGGCGGGCGCGGGATTCCGGCCGAACAGCCGGCCGAACAGCGACCGCGCCGCGCGCCGACGGTCATACACTAGGTTGGAAAAGACCGTGGCGACCGGCTCGCGGTAGAGGAGGAGCACATCGGCATGCTGGACGTCCAGCTTCATATCATGGTCGTGAAACCACATCCAATCGGTTCGCGTGCGGTCCAAAAAAGTCGTGCGGCGTTCTCGCAGCCGGGGCCGGTCAAAATAGCATTCCATGACGCAGTTGATCCAGTGGGCACCAGTTCTTGGGAAACTGATGAACAACGGCAACAGGTTCATGCGAGGATCACTTGGCATGGCTGATGATGTTGCCGCAAGGTATAGTATTTAGCCTTCCACGGTCAAGCGAACGAACCACCGGGTTTTCTGAATGCATGTTCTTTTTCTTTCCGGTCGCATGGACGATTGAACCATCAAAGGCGTNNCGCCGGAATCCTTGAACCAGCGCCGGGGAGCCACAATCAATTTATCTGGCGAAGGGTTCAGCCAGGCGCCCCACCAACTAAACGTCGAGTTGGCCATGATATGGTGCCGGCACGCGCTCATCAGTCGAAGGTCTTCCGCGGGTTGCTCGCCGGGGCCATTCGTTACATATCGTGAAGCGAAGGGAAGTTTGACATTCGCAGCGGCCCAATCGGAATCGTCGGAAAAGATCCAAAAAACCGGGCCTGCGCCCAGTTTTTCGGCCAGCAATCGGGCGGCCGCCTGATAATAATCAACCGTGCATGTGCCGTAAATCGCATTGGTTTCGGGATCCGCCGCGTAGTCTCCGCGACGCACGTGGACCGATACGGACAACGAACTGGTCATGGCGTGCAGTCGGGCGGCGTTCAGCTCTGAGGGGGTTGCGGTCACAACCAAGTCGGCGCGAATCGCATCGGCAGCGGCGCGAAAATATTTTTCGCTCTGCCAGTACCCATGTAGATAGACATCAGACCCAAGACTCAAAACGCCGGGATCAAACAAAAAGTTTCTTTCCCGATGATAAGTTAAGCACCGCCCTGTGGTGATCCGCCAGAGAACAAAAGCAAAAGGATTGCGACGGCTGGGAGGCAGGCGAACCTTTCCCAAGGATACGGTCTTCAAGGAAAATGGGCGTAAGGCAAAGCGTCTTAATTTGTCGGTTTGCAAGGCGCGCACATCCAGAGCGAGATCCGTACTGTGGCTGATAGCCAGCGCCCGGCCAGCGGCGTACTGAAAAATCTGGTTGCCTAAGCCACCACTCAAACGCACAATAATCATTATATGCTGTGCGATGATTACTTCCGATGACCATCAAAGCGACAAAAATCCTCCGGTCTCTCGCCAAGCCCATCCGAAAACTGACGAATCGCCCTTACCGCGAGGCCTGCGCGGCTCTCAAAGCGATGCGAAAAGATGGGATCGTGCGTCGCAGGTACGAACATCCGTTGCTTAACTCTGGTTCGGTCGTGTTCGATTTGGGTGGTTTTCAGGGAGAATGGACCGACGGCATCTTTGTTCGTTATCATCCGACCATCCACGTTTTTGAACCGCATCCCAAATTTGCTCAGTTGCTCCAAGAGAAATACGCCCGCAACACAAAAATCCAGGTGCATGAGTGTGCCCTCGCGTCGGCTGATGGCACGTTCGAACTGCACGATCTGGGCGACGGCTCCTCCGCGCACCGCACCAATGGGCAGACCTTCTTGTGCAAGGCGGTCGAAGCGCGCGCATTCCTGGGTTACCTCGGCGTCAGGCGTATCGATCTGATGAAGTTAAACATCGAAGGCGGCGAGTATGAGATTTTACCTCACCTCTCGGCAATTGGAATGGTGCCTAACATCCGCGTATTCCAAGTACAATTTCATCTCCTCAGCAAGGAAAGCATCCCGGCACGAAACCGGATCCGCGCGATGTTTGCTAAAACGCATCAGATTGACTGGTGCTACGACTTTGTGTGGGAGCAGTGGTCGTTGCTCGGCGACCCATTGGCAACCACCCCGGTCAACATGGAATGACGCCGGGACATCAAGGCGATGCGCATCCGATAGACCGGGCGCAAGATCCCCCGCCAGAAACGATCGCGAATGGTTCTGGGTTCAGAGGAAATGATACTTCCTCCGACCGCCGCCGACACCTCGTGTATACCAGAAGGCACTACAATGCGGATCGGAACACCCGTCACCCACGTCATCTGCAAAAATGCATCTACCGGTCGGTCTATTCGCTGGCTGGTATCGAGCAGCCGTTCCGCCGCTTCCCGCGTCACGAGTTGGGCGGAGGTGCGCAGCGGTGCCACGACTGGTGAAACCAGCGCATGGTAACCATCGGACACTAAGCAGGGATGGCCTTCACCTATGTCTCGAACCTGGAACTGGACGTAATCTCCTGGCCGAAAAACCTTCAACGCGAAGTCCAAACTCGCTTTGAAGCCGGGATCGAGTTCGACATCGTCTTCCAGGATCAGGGCGGCGCTTAGGCCGTCGTTTAGGAGTCGTTGCCAGGCTCGCCGGTGGCTCAAAAAACACCCAATATTTCCGATGCTGCGCGGGAAGGGATTGTGCGGTCGGAAAAGTTGCGGAGAATAAACCGCCTGCAGCTCTGCGTCTGACAGTGCCGCCCCGTCAACGGCGGCCAGCCGCTGGCAGGGGATCGGACACATCTGCAGGATGCGTTCAACCTGCGGCCGCCGCGCCGCCGCGCGCTCCAGGGATATGACGAAACCGGCGACGCTCATGAAATGGACTTGTTTGGATCTCTCGAAAAATCAACCCCCGTCCGTTCCGTCGAAAATCCTTCCCTCTGCCATAGCCGTTCGTACACCTTTTCGATTTCCGCAACTTCACGATCGGATGAAAACAGCTTGACCACTCGCTCTCGGGCAAGTGCGCCCATTCGTTGCCTTGCGACGGAATCGTTCAGCACGGCGGCGATGGCGCTGGTCAATGCTTCCACGTCCCCAATGGGAACGATGTGACCAGTGACGCCCTCCTCGATCATCTCGGCGAAAGCGCCCGTGTGGGAGGCGACCACGGGCACGCCACAGGCCATCGCCTCCAGGGGGGTAATGCCGAAGCCTTCGTAGCGCGGCGGCGCGACAAGCAAGGCAAGACCTTGCAAGATGCTTGGCATGCGGTCGGCGCTCACCTCTCCAGTGAAGATCACTCGTTCCTGAATGCCGGTCGTCCTGGTTTTCTCGACCAGGGCGCGCTGAAAACCCGCATGCTGCGCCTTCCAGCGGCCCATGACCACCGCCGTAGCGTCGGGACGGGAGGGAAGAAGTCTCGCCATCGCCTCGATAAACAAATCCGTGCCCTTTTCCGAACGGACACGGCCAACAATGCCAATGCCATCCCGGCCTGGAAATCCCGTCCGTCTCCACGCCGTAGCGCGATCCCCGGCAGGGACGAAGCGATTCACGTCTATCCCATGAGGCACCACCGCGGCCACCTTGCTGACAAAAGTGGCGGCCTTGTTCGTGGTGCAAATCACTGCGTCCATGCGGGCGATCAGCTTGCGGGGAAAGCAAGAGTGCAAACGTTGCGCCGCCGATGTGAAAACGATGCGGAGCGGCAGGCGCAGAACGTCGCGAGCGAAGATCGCCGCCAGCATCTCGTTGTTGCGGCGGACGTGCCAAATTACAAATGGGCGTTTCGTGGGCGGAGTCCGCGACAGACGCAGAGCTTGCCAAAAGCTGACGGGGTCAGGCCCGCGCGGCAGGGGGTAACCGACAAGACGCATAGCCATGAGTTCGTTTTGACGCTCAACGACAGCGTTCGCGGTGGTGGACACACCGGTGTGGTTCCGGTTGAAATTGGTGACGAAAAGTTCAGGCTGCGCCGCCCCTCCTTGTCGTTCGTGTTTGGACGCGACGATCATCAAGCACGGGGCTCCAGCACGAGCAGGGAATTGTTTCGCGTGTTCCTGACCAACCTATAGCCACAGTCGCGGAGAATGTTCATGATGTCAGCTTTTTCACCAAGATGTTCGATGCAGATTCTCCGCGGCCAACGTTCGAACGGCGCTGATTTGAAGAACGGTTCCAGAACCGCCCTCTCGAAACCCTCAACATCAATCTTGAGTGCATCAATTCGATGAACAGCAGCTTGATCGAGTATGGTTTCCAGCGGAAGAACGGCAAAATCTCCACCGACGTCGTCGCGCACGGTTTGGGCAATCGCAAGATCATTTTTCAATATCCTCAACTTGCCCCTTCCCGAGAAATCTCCCACCGCCACCTCGAAGACGGAGACATGATCGAAACCATTCGCGGCGAGGTTAAACTTCAACCTTTCATTGCACACGGCGTTAGGCTCAATAGAAACTACCCTTCCTCCGCTGGAGAGATGGCCGCCCAAAGCAACGGAGTAAAGGCCGATGTTCGCTCCGATATCCACAAAGGTGCTGTTGCCGGAAAGGCCCTCCCTCAGAAAATCAATTTCGACTTTATTGTAATTTGGGTGAAGCAGAATCGCACTATCCACAAGGTTGGTGCTGGGATAAACCCTGAACAAACCATAACGCGACACGACGTCCACGGGACCCGGGCGAATCCGGTCGAGCAATCCGACCCACTTTGGGCGGAAATATCCACGGTAAAATGGCGGGATACGTGTAATGGCGATAATCACACGCTGCAAAAGAGAGCCACGATATGCCCCGAAGTCTTTTTTGCCCGGATTCATTTTTTGAATCGTGTCAGTGTGGTTGGGTCCGTCAAGAAGCGCAACACGAATGGCGCGCATGGGGTGAAGCGCCGGGCCGCCGATTTCACGAGTTCAATGCGCGTAACTTTTCGTTGCCTTGAATAAACCCGCGTGACTTCGCGTCGGCAGTATCGGTTCGAATGCAGGAAACCGATCATGGGTTCAGGCCGCAGTGGCTTGGAGGTGCGTGCTGGTGGTATGCATGCGCAGATACAATTCGCGAAGATTTTGTGCCTTGTCACACGGACGAACCCACTTACAGTTGCGGAATGAAAAATTTAACTCCCATTCTTGGACTGCTGCTACTGTCGCCGTTAACGCCGTTGGCGGCCCAGGTGACGGTGGAAGTCGCCTGTGAGCAGGAACAGTTTCTCCCGGGGGAAGCGCTGCCTGCCGCGGTAAAAATCAGAAATCGCTCCGGCCAACCTTTGCGGCTGGGCGGGGATGTGGATTGGCTGACATTTTCGGTGGAAGCGCGGGACGGCTTTATTGTTACGAAATCGGGAGAAATTCCGGTAACAGGTGAATTCGTTTTGGACTCTTCCAAGATGGCGACCAAGCGCGTGGATTTGGCGCCCTATTTCAATTTGACCAAGCCCGGACGCTACACAGTAATCGCAACGGTCACAATCAAGCAGTGGGACAAACAATACGGCAGCAAGCCAAAGTCGTTCGACATAATCCATGGCGCCAAGTTGTGGGAGCAGGAATTTGGCGTGCCGCTGGCCGGCGACGCCAGCAATCGGCAACCTGAAGTCCGCAAATACATTCTGCAACAAGCAAATTACCTCAAACAATTGAGACTTTACCTCCGGCTTACCGATGCTTCCGAAGGGAAGGTTTTTAAAGTTTTTGCGATTGGCCCGATTGTTTCCTTTGCCCGGCCTGAGCCACAAGTGGATAAGTTCAGCAATCTACACGTGTTGTACCAAACCGGTGCCCATGTTTTCAGTTATATGGTGATCAACCCGGCTGGCGAAGTGATGGAGCGGCAAACGCATGACATAACGAACACACGGCCGCGGTTGCAAATGGGCCCGAATGGGAATTTTGTTGTTGTAGGTGGAATGCACCGTCCTGTTGCCAGTGATCTGCCAGTGCCAGAAGCTTCAACACCGTCCGATGAAGTTAAAACGTCCCAGCCGTAAACCTGACGGTGATTGATCAACACGATTCGAACCCCGCCAGGGGCACAAATAAGAACGGCCTGCAAGTCCGTTCTTCGCTCGGCCTTAAATTTTAGACGACCAGCGCACGCTTGTTCGTATTGAGTTGGAGGATTTTATCCACAACGGTCGTCAAATCGGGGAGCACGAAATCGTGATGGCCGGATCCTACCCAAGGCGACTTGATCAAGAGCGACGTGCAGCCGGTGGATCGGGCAGCTTCGGCGTCCTGCCACTTGTCGCTGATGACCAACGAGTGATCCAGATCCAGATGCCACTTGAAGGCCGCTTCGATGAGCAAGCCGGGTTTGGGTTTCCGACAAGGACACCGATCAGTTTCGTCGTGGGCGCAAACCAGAATATCGTCTAATGGAAAAGTGCGGCGCAACCGCTCGTGCATCAAATCCAATTCGCGGCGCGACTGGTATCCGCGCGAAAGGCCGGGCTGGTTGGTGGTAACGATGAGTAAAAAACCGGCGGCCTTCAGCTTTTGCAACAAACCTCGAGCCTCCATGTTTACGTGGTATTCATCCAACGTCAGGGGGGTGACCTGATGTTGTCGCTCCACGCGAGCCTGGTTTAGGACCCCGTCTCGCTCTATGAAAATCCCCAACTTCATACTTCCCGCCAAGCAGGAAGTTTGCCGCAAAACGATGCCCGCCGCAAAAGTCTGAATTTTTAAACGGGATTGAAGGAAATTTACTCTTTGCAATCGCACTCTTGAGAACGGCTGACCCAGTGACTGGCAGCGGAAACGAGGGATTATTGGATTAATTCTTTTGCCGAAGTGAGTCGAACCTGCATCTCCTTGACGATGGGCATGGCCCGGACGATGGCGTTTTCTTCCGTCTGACCGGGAAAAGATTTCATTATCACCCGCACTGCCGCCATGGCATCTCCGTTGTGATCCCGCAAAGGCATGACAACAGAACAAGACTCCTTTTCCTTGCCATAATAAATGATGCCTCGGTTGATGACGTTTTTTTCGGCTTCCCCGCTCGGTTGGCCGATTTCCTTCTCATCTTTGCTGGCAATGAGGCGCAATTCCGACGGCGTACCCGCCAGGGCATAGATTTTAAGGCCGAGCAGACGGGGAAATTCTTTGCACGTTTCTCGCACCAGTACCTGGGCAAAAACTTCGCGAGGCGTGTAAGTCACCTTTGTATCCGTGAAGTAACTCACGGAATCGGATTTGGTCCAAAACCCTATCTTGCCGTTGCTAAAGGAATTATCGGTCAACGTCGGTATCAACTCTTTTCCGTTGAGCAAGCAGCGAATCTGGTTGCCTTTGCATTCCACCGCCAGCTCATGCCAGACGCCCTTGAGTATTTCCACGTTGGGGCCGATTGGTTTGCTCCGTTCGCCTTCGACCACTTTGTAAAAACGGAATGTGCTCCCTGCCGAACTGGCCCGCACGACGTAATAATTTTTTTCATCCTGAATGCGAAAAGCAATGCCGGCCATCTGTTCCACTGTCCCGCCGACTGTCTTGAAACGGGTCGTCAGTGTAAAATCTCCATACGCTTCCCGATCAAAAACCAAAATGGGGAAATGCTCATCGGTCGGGTCTTGCGCCAGTTGGGCCAGCACCGCCCGTTTAGTGACCACCGGAGCATTCGGTGACAGCGGTGGCAGCAACGGCGGCACGTCGTCCTGGATGATCTTCCAATCTCCTGGCTTGCCCTCGCCGGAAAACGTGCTGCGAAAGCCGGGCGGCAGGCGATTCAAGGTTAGTTCATCGAAATCAAATTTCCGTTCAGCGGCCAGCGTCGGCCACACCAAGGTAGCCAGCCCCAGCCAAAGAAAATGATTTCGCATTGCCACGCAGCATAACAAAAAAAAACCGGGCAGCAAGTGTTTGTGCCCGGTTCAATAATTTCAATTTCAGTACGACTACGGCTTCCAGATCATGTCCGCCACCGTTTTGCCCGCGGGAATGAACGGCAACACATGTTCCGTGTACGGCGTAATGACATCGAGCACGTATGGCTGGTCTGAATCGAGCATCCGTTGCAACGCGGCACGCAGGTCCTTCTTGTACATGACCCGTTCCGCCGGCACATTGAAACTCTTCGCCATCGCAACGTAGTCAGGATAAATCTGCTTCCGGTTTTCCGGATCGCCAAGATAGGTGTGGCCGCGGTTGCCTTCGTAGAACTTGTCCTCCCATTGCACCACCATGCCGAGGTGTTGGTTGTTTAAGATGAGCGCCTTCGCGGCAATCTTTTCGATGTGCGCCGTGGCCAGTTCCTGAACGTTCATCAGGAACGAACCGTCGCCGTCGATGTCGATCACCTGCCGATCCGGACAAGCCACCTTTGCGCCCAACGCCGCCGGATAACCGTAACCCATCGCGCCCAGCCCGGCACTCGTCAAAAATTGGCGGGGAAACTTGTATTTGTAATATTGCCCCGCCCACATCTGATGTTGCCCGACGCCCGTGGTGAGAATCGCGTCGCCTTTGGTCAACTCATACAACATCTCGATCACCATCTGTGGCAGAATCACTTCGCTGGTTTTGCCGTCCAGATGGTCGCGCATGTGTTGCGACTTGATCACTTCCTCAGTAACGCGGTACTGAAACGGCGCGCGTTCTTTCCATTCGGCAACTTGCTGGTGCCACGCGACGAACTTCTTTTGAATCGGACGCTTCCTGACCATTTCCGCCAGGCGGCCGAGCGCGTATTTGATGTCGCTCTCGATGGCTAGTTGCACTTTCCGGTTCTTGTTATGCTCGGACGTGTCGATGTCAATGTGGACAATCGTACCCGTCTCACAAAATTTATCGACCTTGCCCGTGACGCGATCATCGAAACGCACACCGAACGCCAGCAACAAATCCGCCCCATCCTTCACCTTGACCATCGGGTCGGTAAACTTCTCCCGATACTTGAACTCGCCGCTCACCGCCCAATTGGCGTAAGCCGTCCCGTGCATCCCGAGCCAGCGCAACGAATGCGGATGCGTTTCCGGAAACGCGCCGCAGCCCATGATCGTCGTCGTCACCGGAATTTGCGTCGCCTCCGCAAACTCCCGCAACTCCTCGCTCGCGTTGCCGCTGATGATGCCGCCGCCGCAATACAGCACCGGTCGCTCGGCCTTCTCGATCAAGCCGATGATTTCGTTCAGCGCGAGGTCATCCGCCTTCTTCATCGGATTGTAGCCGCGTATGTGGACTTCGCGCGGAAACACCGGCTGCGCCTTGGTCTGTTGCACATTCTTGGGCACATCGACCACGACCGGGCCGGGCCGGCCCGTTTGCGCAAGATAAAACGCTTCTTTGATGACGCGCGGAATGTCATTCACGTCGGTCACGAGGTAACTGTGCTTCACAATCGGCAGCGTCATGCCGAAGAAATCCGTTTCCTGAAAACCGCCCTTGCCGATCATCGCCTGCGGCACCTGACCGGTGATGGCCACAAGCGGAATGGAATCCATGTAGGCATCGGCGATGCCGGTGACGAGGTTCGTGGCGCCCGGCCCGCTCGTGGCCATGCAAACGCCCGCCCGGCCGGTCGCACGGGCATAACCCTCGGCGGCAAACGCGCCGCCCTGCTCGTGACGCGGAAGAATCGTGCGGATTTTCTTCGACTTGGTCAGCGCCTGATGAAATTCCATGCTGGCGCCGCCCGGATAGGCGAAAATCGTATCGACGCCTTCCCGTTCCAGCGCGGCCACCAGGATTTCGCTTCCCAACATCGGCGGGCCGACCTCGGCGCGCTCGCGGGCGGCGGGTTTCTTCTTTTCAGCAATCGCAGTTGTTTTGCTCATAACGTTCCAGTGTTTTGGCTGGTGGTGCGGGCAAATAAAAAACCCACAGCCGTTGCCAGCCGTGGGTTCTTGTTAAATTTGTTTCGTTCAACAAGCGCCAACGGCGTCGGCGACTACAACGACGACGACTGCCACATTAACGGCTTGTGAAACGTTTTTCAACATTGCGGGGTTAATCTACCGGAATTCCCGGCGCGGTCAAGCCCCGTTTTTGGCTAAATTCACACCTTTTTTTGCTTATGGCTGGCGCAGGCGGAAGAAACATTGCGCCTGATTCGTCATTGGCACGACGCATTGCAAGAGCGAACCGTCACCGGTGATGGTTTTAAGGAACTGCCAGTTGGTCGTGCGCAGGTCGTTGTTGAATTCGACCGTATAATTGGTACTGGTTGCAGTTTGGAATGAGAACATGAAGTTGGTTCCGACGCAGACCGGATGGAGCAAGGCGAGCGGCCCGGCGACCACGCTGAAGTTGTCCACGACAAAGGTATTGTCGTTGTAACCCGACTCCGGGCTTTCTTCGACGCGCAATCGGAGATCATTCCCGGTGCCTGGGAAGTTCGACGAGATGTGATGAACCGGATGCGCTCCCGAGCCGTCTTAGTAATAGAATCCGACAAACAGCGCGTTGCTCGTCACCGTGTCGGTCACGGATATTTTCAGCGCGTTGGTGGTGGGCGGGTCAATGTGCCCCCAGCTTTGCCAGTCAAAGTTCAATGCGTAGCTCACATCCGCCGCGCTGCTGAAATCCTGATACAAGTTGGCATTGTGTCCGTCCCCCCCTTCGCCGTCCGTGTTGGCGCTGAAAGAATTGCTGATGACCAGATAAGAATCGGGCGCGATGTGAATGGTCACGGCATGGCCCGGCTCGATGGTCCAGCCCGGCACTTGACTGCCGGTCAGAGCCGTGTAGCCGCCGTCGTGGCTCACGCCGCCGCCCCAGTTGGGTTCGCTCTCAAAATCGCCGTTGACCAGGAGATTGGAAGTGGATTGAGCGAAAGATCCTGAAAGTTGAGCGGCGAGCAGTGCCACGGCGGCGATCCCCAACGCGGGGAACTGACTAATTTTGTTTTTCATAACTTTGTTTCTACTGCTGCTGCTGTTTTTGTTCTGTTTAACCAAATCATTTTCAATCAAATCAACGCAGAGGCATGCCGCGGCGGAGCCGCAACCAAAGGAGCGCGGACAGCCTTGTCCGCGAGCTGCCAGGGTTGGGGAAGAAACACGCGGACATGGCTGTCCGCGC
>PLJQ01000126.1 GCA_003140275.1 Limisphaerales bacterium | reverse complement strand
AAAAAGCTCATTTCGTCTATGCAGAGTCGGTGGCTGGTTCAATTCGACCTTTCGTGGCTGGTTTTGAAGTGACCGGTGACAGCATCGGAAACAATCGGCCCGATTCGTGGACTGTTTTCGCTCTTAGCTGGAATGGATTGGGTGGAGCGGGCACAATCATTCCAGCCCAGGCCGCGAGGCGCGCCGAGATCATCGGCAAGAAATTCGGCTTGGGTATCAGCGTCCAGGGATGGAGCCATGTTCACTTCATCGGGCACAACGCGGGGGCGGTCTTGATCCAGGCCGCCGCAGAGACACTCATAGCCAACTCCGCCAGCCCGGTGGTAATCCATACCACATTCCTTGACCCTTACGATTGGAGTTTTTTTGGCGAACCATCAAGATTCGGCGCGGGATCGGATTGGTCGGATAATTATTTCGAAGCTGATCCTTCCGGGCCTTTGACCGGCGGCCAACTGGATAATTCGTATAATGTGGATATATCCCATCTTGATCCGCATCCGTTTTACCATCCAATAGACCAGCATGATTTGGCATACGAGTTTTATCAGAAAACGATCACCGGGGACTTGGGTAGCACAAACGAAGGGTTTGGATTTCCGTTAAGCAAAGAGGGGGGCAATTGGGATTACGCGATCAATACTTATCATCTTGGCAATTCGCCGTATCTCCTTGGTGGCGGCTCCGGCCTAGTCAGCAGCAGTGTTCCGATTCAGCACAATCCTAATTTGCTGGTTAGCGCGCTTTCTTCCCTCTGGAGCGGCACCGTTTACGTGGCAGCCAACGGATTCGACCTCTTCACATCGCTCATCTCGCCGATAAAGTCACAAAATTGGAGCACAAACACGTTCGGATCTCCGGTGTGGCTCTCGCTCGGGATCGCAGTAACAAACCGGGTTAATTTCATGAGGTTTGACGCGGGATTCACCAGCGCAACGAATGCGGCTGGATTGCTGACGGTCTATTGGAACACCAATGAGATTGGCGTGGCCGATGAAACGGTGACGACGCCGGGGCTGCAAACTTATTCGTTCGCGCTGCCTGCCATGTATAGCAGCGGTGACTATGTGTTGGGGTTCCGGCTCGACTCCTTCACGAACATCGTCTCAAGCATTTCGATCACTAACGTCTCATTAGGCTTCGCAGGATTGACGAACACGGTCACGCTCGGTATCAGTCGTGTGAACGGAACCAACCAAATGACGCTCGCTGGACCGACGAATTACAATTATCTCGTCCAATCGTCGAGCAATCTGGTGGACTGGATCCCGGCCTTTATCGTACCCAATACGAATGGCACGGCGGTGTTTAGTGATGCTGCGGCTACTAATTACAGCCAGCGCTTTTATCGAGCGGTCTCGCCGTAGAATGTGCGAACCTTGAACGTGGCCCCTTTTGTCCCGCCTCACAGGTATGAAAGATCGCGACCAACTCCCACGTAGCGCTAAGCGGTCCAGGACGCGCCGGACGCTCGATCAACACGCGATACGTATTCCGCAGATGCGTGTTGTCGCACTGGATCCTGTCCCGTCGCGCCGCACTGATCCTTACGCAGGTGCAGTCCCCGATTCTTTTGATTCGCGAATCTCTATTCGCTCAATCAGTCCTTCCGACTTTGAAAATTTGGGGTGGGAAATGATTCTGATGCAATCCACGGCGAGGCGCTCCAAGGCACTGCATAGTGGTTCCAAGGACTTGCCCGTCACTGTAATGAGACATCCACGAAATGTGATATGAAGAACCTCATCGCCGGAATTCGTGATGTGCTTGGCATGTTCAAAGTAGCCGTAAGGGAAAAGATGGATCTCCCCCGGCTTTTCGACCCGCAGACATTGGGCGCTGGAAGCCGTGCTCCAGCACCTCAAATTCTTTGCCCGCGACTCTGTTGTGCTCTCATCTTTGGTACGAGGGTTTGTTTCCATGCGCTCTGTACTTCATTGGGTTTAGTCACCACCAACCGTCGGCTCTGTATCAGTCCTTCGATGTATTTTCGCATCGGAGGGGGCAAATCGTTGGTCTTGGAAGCGAATGGCTGGACAAGTTCAATCGCAAGCTCCCGGTCTCCCAACCGGCAAATGCTCTCCTGCAACCGTTGTTTGTCCTGGGTGAAAATCTTAATGCCTCTGGTGCCGCGCGAAATTGTGACCAGCCATTGCTGATTGTTCGTCGCAGCCTTGATGGCCGAATCTGAAAATAGGACGTGCTCCACGGTTTTCCGTTGGGAGCCGTACGAAGTCACCGCGTAACCACGAACGAACTGACGGAAATCGTCCGGCAGAATGCGCCCGTCTCGGAGATGAATATGACCGGCTGGGTCGAGTTTTTTGATCGTCACGAGTTCACCATTCACCAGCGGTTTTCCATCGCAGGACTCGGCGTTCGCTTTCAGTTGCAACCTGTCGCCAGCCGCCAGCGCCATTTCCACCGGGCGGCAGACGTTGAGACAGTCGAGATGTTTGAACGCTATCTTCCCGACGCGCCTTTCCGAACCGATCAGCAGATGGGTTGCAGTCGTCTTTAAGAACTTTCCGTGCTGTCCCTTCTTGAAATCGCCGGTATCACGATTGCATACCACCACGGCATTCCCCGGATAAAATCGCTGATCCTGCTTTTGGGCCTCTGTCAGATCAATGCGCTCGTGCGCAATGATGGTCTTGTCTTCCTTGGCAACAACTCCCGCTTTCTTCAAACCGAGCCGTATGCGCTCGTTAATTTCATGAATCTCCCCCCAGGTCTGCGAAACGACCACCGCCGTTTTGTTTCCTTTTGTCACTTCGACATATCCGGCCACCAGCCATTCGCGCTGTTCGTCAAGATTCCGGCATTCGACAATGGCCCCGATCTGGTCCAGTCGGTCGAAGGAAGCGGCGTATTGGCCCATCTGCGCTTTGCGAACCGCCGCCCGGTAATGTTTGATCCGCTTCCGTTCAGATTTTGATTTCCCCATTTTCGGATTCTGCCGTCGAATCCGCGTCAGCCGGGCCGGTTCCAAACCAGAATACTTCTCAATGGCGCGCAATGCGTCCGATGCTTCCACCGCCCCATGCTGGCGAGTAAACGTGTTATTCCTGTTCAATTCAGGATGGGGGTACCATTCCAAGAGATAAACCGCAACGGAGGCGAGTAGGGTATTTAAAAACTTTTTTAAGTTTGGACTGAATTGGACTGCGAGCCGACAGTCTGAGCGTTCGCCAAAAAATTCACCGGAAGCATTTTTTCCAGGATAATTAAGGAAGTAAGAATTACTGCGCAACTTGTGCTGCGAAGCGATAGCGGAGCAGCAGCGAAGCAAGCTTCGCTTAAAGTACTTCAGTACATTCTTATGGCTTATGCTGGCAACCCACCGTCGTCCGCGTGAATCGGAGTTGGCAGCCTTATTGCGACCGTGGACGCTGGGTTTACAGCGATTGCGGATGGTATTGGCTTTCGGATTATTCCTGGGGCTGGGCGCCGTTTCACTATGGCCGCTGGGTCAGTAACGCCAATTACGGCTGGGTCTGGGCGCCGGATTGCATCTGGGGACCGGCTTGGGTTTCATGGCGGTATTCGCAGAATTATTGTGGCTGGGCGCCGCTGCCGCCGGAAGCGTGTTTCACCGCCGGCATTGGCTTTACCTTTCACCAGCGCTCGGTGGGTTTCGATTTCGAATTCGGACTTCGGGCACGTCATTATAACTTCATCCCATTCGATCGCTTTTGTGATTATTCACCTTCCCGCTACAGGGTGTCGCCCGTGTTTGTGCAGAACGTCTATAACCAGACCAAATTCGTTAACAAAATCAGAGTGAAGGGGAACAACAACACCGTGAGCAACGAAGGCATCGACCCCGCGCACGTTGCCACCGTCACGCGCTCTGAGGTCCGCAAGATTGTCGTTCGCGATACCTCCGCTCCCGCCAGCAGGACCATCAAATACGACCACTTGGAAAGGGAAGGTAATAAACTGGTGGTCTTTCGTCCTCAATTGCCGACGCCAACTCCCGTCAAACCTGCGGCTTCTGGCGGGCGCGCGCGGTCTGAAAATCGGGACAAAGCGACTGCCCCCACGAGAAACACTGCAACCGGCCTGACTGCAAGTGTCCAAGCCGAAGCACCCGGCCCTACTGGATTTTCTCATAACAACACGACGGGCATTCGTCCATCGCAACGACAAAATCTCACGGCGTCAACTTCTTCCCCGGAAACTGAGAAACCAAGAGTGTCCGTCACTCGTTCCAGCGGTGGGTTGACGATTCGCGGCGAACCGCGCCGTCCGCAGTTTGCGGCGGTCACAGAAACTGCGTCTGCCCAATCGATTACCCAGCCGACCGTGGCACCAGCCCGAGTAGAACGGCATCAATCACGATCCTCCCGGGATGAGTCGCCCGCGCCGCAATCAACGCCAGTCAGGTCGCAATTCTACCCTCCGGCACAAGCGCCTTTGCCGCCAGCTTACTCGCAACCGAACCGGGTGGAACAGAGAAATAACTCGCGGCCGCAGTTTGCCCAGTCAGAATATTCGGCACACTCGGCACCCCCGGCTTACTCGCCGCAACCGTCTGTCGCGCCGCCCCGCGATAATTCTCCGCGTAGCAGCGGACACCAGTCATCGCCAAATTCCGACAAAGGGGACCGCAAAAGGTAATCGTGCGACGAACAGCACCTCGGCGCGGAAGATAATTGTTTTGTACTTTTGCAAGCCATCCGGCTCTGGCAGTCTGATGGTGTGGGCATCACACCGCAACAATTTGAACAACTGCAAAACCGCCTTCGCGCTCCAAAACGTGTCGTCAGCCCGGTCCTGGATAGTGGTTACCGTTCCGCAGCGAACGCCCACGCAGTCATTCTGGGCATCGATCCATCGTTGCGCGGCACCGGTTACGGCGTGATTCGGCTGGCCAAACCACATCCGCAAACGTTGGCGCATGGCACCATTGTCTGTCCGGCCACATGGGAACATTCCCGTTGCCTCGTAAAAATCGCCGGGACGTTGCGCGACATTCTCAAACAACATCGTCCCTCCGTATGCGTGGTGGAGGGACTTTTCTTCGCGCAAAATCTGCAAACCGCCCTGATCATGGGCGAAGCGCGCGGCACCGCGATGGTCGTGGCGGCGGAAGCGGGCCTCGAAATATATGAAATAGCACCGCGCAAAGTGAAACAAGCCATCGTCGGTTACGGTGCCGCACAAAAACTGGCAGTCGCAAAAATGGTGCAGCGACTGTTGAACCTGCCCACTCCCCCTGCGCCCGACGCTGCCGATGCGTTGGCGTTGGCGCTCGCTCACGCGCAGGAAAACGGGCGTTACACTTTTTCTGCGCCAAAAAGGATTTAATGATCACGTTTCTTCACGGCAACCTGGTTGAAGCGCTGCCGACCCAGGTGACCGTCGAAGTCCACGGCGTCGGTTACGAAGTGCTGATCCCGCTGTCGTCGTTCGACAAACTGCCTGCACCGGGTGGTGAAGTGAAATTACTCACGCATTTGGTGGTGCGCGAAGATGCCCATGTTCTTTACGGCTTTATGACGGTTGCCGAGCGTGAATTGTTCCGAATGCTCATCCACACCGTCAGTGGCATCGGTCCGAAAATCGCGCTCAATATTTTGAGCGGCATGAACGCGATCGCTTTTCGAGGCGCGGTTGCGAAAGGCGACGTCAAATCGCTTTCGCAAATTTCCGGCGTCGGCAAGAAAACCGCCGAACGCATTGTGGTTGAATTGCGCGACAAAGTCGGCGCCGCCGGTGCCTGGGAAGCCAGCAGCGCGCAGCGCGCTCTTTCACCTGGCGACCAAAAAATCAATGACGCGGTTCTGGCTTTGATCGCGCTTGGCTTCAAGCAAATTGACGCGCATGACGCCGTTCGCAGCGCGCAAAGTTCACTTGGGGTGGATGCAAG
This sequence comes from Limisphaerales bacterium, assembly GCA_003140275.1. Lineage (GTDB taxonomy): Bacteria > Verrucomicrobiota > Verrucomicrobiia > Limisphaerales > PALSA-1396 > PALSA-1396. The sequence continues at coordinate 6,084 of PLJQ01000126.1, read as the reverse complement.
CATCGAAGATTTGGTTCGCGCGTGTTTGAAAAAGGGAGCATGACTGTGGTCGGAAAAACTGCCGTGACTCGAATACGAAAATCCGGGGTTGTCATTCCGAATTCGACGAAATGGCACCAGCGCGTTGCGGCGCGGATGATGTGGGTTCTTCTTCGTGTCCTCGCATCGACTTTGCGCTATCGCTGGCAGGATCGCTCCGGTCTTTGTGCCACTCCACCTGTCGGGCAGGCGATTTATTGCATCTGGCACAACCGGCTCTCGCTTTCGATGGCGGCGTACCGGGAATACATCCAGCCGCGCACGGAAGCTCGTGGTCTTGCGGCGCTGGTCAGCGCAAGCAGGGACGGCGGAATGCTCGCGGGAGTCCTGGAATGTTTCGGCGTGCAACCGGTTCGAGGCTCCTCAAGCCGTCGTGGGCCGCAAGCATTGCTGGAATTGACTTCATGGGCCGAGCGCGGTTACGATCTTTCGATCACGCCCGACGGCCCGCGCGGGCCATGTTACGTCGTGCAGGAGGGCGTGATGTCCCTGGCACAACTCACCGGGTTGCCAATCGTGCCGTTTTCCTTTCATGCGCACTGGAAAATCCAACTGAAAAGCTGGGATCGTTTTCAGATTCCACTCCCCTTTTCGCGCTGTGAGATGATCCTGGAAAAAACAACTCGCGTTCCGCGCGACGCCACGACTGAAGAACGCGAAGCGTTGCGTCAACAACTCCAGCAGACTTTGACGGCCATTACGCTGGATTAAGTTGACCCGGTGCGCTGAGGAGAAGCAGTCAAGGATGCAACCCGTCACTCTGCCGGTTTGAATATCGGTCGATACTGCTCGAAACGGTGAACGACTGAACGAACGTACTTGCGCGTGCCGCCAAAATCCATCCGTTCGATGAACACCGTGCTGTTGGTCGCGGCCGAGGCCTTGTTCCAGCGCAGAACATTGCCCCGCCCGGCGTTGTAATCGGCCAGCGCATAGGGCAGCGGGTTGTCCGTGTGCTCGTAGCGTTTCAATAATTTGTGGAGATACCACGCGCCGGCCAATGTGTTGGTACCGGGATTGAGACACTGAACCGGCGAAAACGCCTTAATTTTTTCGGCTCGTGCCCATTCAGTCGCGGGGACCTCGCGGATTTGCATCAAACCGAATTCGCCCGCGCGCCCGCGCGCCTGCGGATTGAACCGGCTTTCGCGCCACACAATGGCTTTGACCAGCGCCGCTTCAACCCCGTAACGGCGCGCGGCTGCCAGGATCACCTCGTCTTGACTGTGGTCGCGCCACTCATACCATCGCCAATAAGCAACGCCTCCGACCATGAGAAGGAAGGCGAGCGTCCAACCGAGCGGGCGAAGTTTCACGGCGCATTTGTAGCAAATGGGCCGGTCGAGAGTCGAGAGTCGAAGGGTGAGAGCAAGCAAAGTAAAACCCCGCGGCTGGCGGCTCTTGACACTCGACCCTGGACCTTCGACCCTCGACTCGAATGATTGCGCGCGTCACACTCGAAATCGCCCTCCGCAAAGAGTTCGATTACCTCATTCCGCCGGAGTTGACGACGCAAGTCGAGGTGGGCAGCCGCGTTCAGGTACCGTTTGGTCCGCGCAAAGTGATGGGCTGCGTCACCGCGCTCGTCGAGGAATCGACGCATACCAACCTGCGCCCAGTTATGAAAGTTGTCGGNNCGACAAACACTCGTCACGCCGCAAGTGCTGCGACTCGCCCGGTGGATTGCGGATTATTACTGTTGCCCGCCGGAGATCGCGCTGAAGAGCGTTTTACCGGAGGTCGTGCGCAAGGAAAAAGAAGGTTGGCGCGAGCGATTGTTCGTGCGCGTGCTACCTTTCACCGGGGCATTGCCCAAATTACCCAAGCGACAACAGGAAGTCTGGAACATTCTCGAAGAGCGGCGCGAAATACCATTGCGGGAACTGCTCGAACTGGCCGAAACCACCGCCGGAACGGTGCGCCGCTTGGAAGACAAAGGACTTGTCGCCATCACGACGGAAATTTCCGAACGCGACCCCTACGCCCGCGAACACATTTTGCCGACGCAGTCGCTGGCGTTGAATCCGGCGCAGGCGACGGCACTCTCGATGATCACAAAAGCCATGGGTCAGGAAAAGGGGAAAGAGGAAAAGGTAGAAAAGGAGAACCAGGGCTACGATGATCAACCGTTGCATGTCTCCTCTGCTTCTCTTCCTTATGTCGCCTCAGCTTTCCTTTTGCACGGTGTCACCGGCAGCGGCAAGACGGAGGTTTATCTGCAAGCCATCGCCCATGTTCTGGAACAAGGCAATGGCGCAATCGTGCTGGTGCCGGAAATCTCCCTCACGCCTCAGACTGTCGAACGTTTCAAGGCACGCTTCAGTTCCGGCCGATTGCAAACGCTCGTGGCCGTGCTGCACAGTCATTTGTCCGCCGGAGAACGGCACGATGAGTGGCACAAGATTCGGCAGGGACGCGCACGCATCGTCATCGGCGCCCGCTCCGCGGTTTTTGCGCCCGTCGATCGGCTCGGCCTGATGATCGTGGATGAGGAGCACGAGAATACGTACAAACAGGAGGAAGCGCCGCGTTATCATGCGCGCGACGTGGCGGTCGTGCGCGGGCAGATGGAAGGCGCGACCGTTGTGCTCGGTTCGGCGACACCTTCCCTCGAAAGCTTTTACAACGTCAAGAAGGGCAAGTACACCTTGCTCGAACTGCTTGAACGCGCGGACAACAAGAAGATGCCGCTGGTCCGCGTCATCGATATGCGGCAAACCGCCCGCAAGGAAAAAGGCACGCCCATCTTCTCGCCGCAGCTCAAAGAGGCCATCGCGCAACGACTGGAGCGCAAAGAGCAGACGATTTTGTTCCTGAACCGGCGCGGCTTTGCGACCTCACTGCAATGTCCCTTGTGCGGTTACGTGGCCGAGTGTCCCAATTGCAGCGTGTCGCTGACCTACCATCGACGAATCCAAAAACTCTGCTGCCACGTCTGTAGCCACGCAGCGCATGCGCCCACAGTTTGTCCGAACGAAAAATGTCGTAACCCGGCCATTCGTTACGCCGGCCTGGGCACGGAAAAAGTCGAGCACACATTGACGAAGTTATTTCCGCACGCACGCGTTCAACGGATGGATTCCGACACGATGAAACGCAAGGATGATTATCGCCGCATCCTCGGCAGCTTTCGCACCGGCAAGATTGATATTCTCGTCGGTACGCAAATGATCGCGAAGGGGCTGCATTTTCCAAACGTGACGCTTGTTGGAATTATTAACGCCGATCTCGCCCTGCATATGCCGGATTTCCGCGCGGGGGAACGGACGTTTCAGCTTCTCACTCAAGTGGCAGGGCGCGCCGGCCGCGGCGAAACGTCCGGCGAAGTTTTTGTGCAAACCTACACGCCGTTCAGTCCGTCGATCCAATTTGCGCGACACCACGATTTCGACGGGTATTTCCAGCAGGAACTCGAATTTCGCGAACGTTGCGATTTTCCGCCGTTCAAACATGCAATTTTGATTACCGTGCGCTCCGAACATGAAGAGCGCGCGAAATTTTCGGCCGAAACTCTTGCCCGACGATTGAAGAAAACGCTGGCGGAGGAATTCATTTTAGGCGCGCCTACGCCTGCGCCGTTGGAAAAACTTCAAGGCCAATACCGCTTTCATATCTTGATCCGCGGCGAAGCGATCATGCGGCTGAGTCGGCTTGTGCGCGAGACGCTCGACAAACTGCCATTTCCCGAGGACGTGGCCGTGGCCGTGGATGTCGATCCATATCAGCTGCTTTAGAATTGCCGTTACTCACCACAGCTTCATGGAAGGCAAGCAAGTGAGAGATCGACGAGCCAGTTGGATTCTTATAAGCTTGGCCAATGCCATTGGTGAAATCGCTCAAGGCAACAACATTCAAATTCATTTTACTCGCCGCAGGCATGAGTATTGTGGCGAGCAATGGAATCGCGCAGACCACCGCACGCGATTATTGCAATCGCGGTGTTGCCAGGCAGAAAAAAGGCGACCTGGACGGCGCCCTGGCGGATTACAGCCGAGCGATCGAACTCAGTCCCCAGAATGCTACTGCTTACAACAACCGCGGCCTGGCCGAAATGGCGAAAGGCGATCTGGATGGCGCCCTGGCGGACTACGACCGCGCGCTTCAAATCAGCCCGAGGAATTTCGAGATTCGCACTAATCGCGGCGTTGTTAGACAAAAGAAGGGCGACCTGGACGGCGCCCTCGCGGATTACGATATCGCGATCAAACTCTGGAAGACATATGTCCCCGCCTACCGTAACCGGGCCAAGCTCAAAATGGCGAAGAATGACCTCGATGGTGCGCTTGCTGACTGCACTTTCATGCTCGCAATCAATCCTAAAGACGCTAGCGCCTATTATGATCGCGCTCTGATCAAAACGGCGAAAGGCGACCCGGACGCTGCGAGAGTAGATTTCAATCGGGCGATTAAGCTGGATCCGAAATATGCCCGCAACAGCCCGCCTCCAGTCAACAAAGGGAATGTCGAATCGACAGGCGCGCCAGATGAGCACGCTCTTGCGGCACAAAAGATAGATGATCTAAACGGTGCGGGACCGAAGCCAGGCTACACGCCGCCAATCGAAATTGAACCAAGAAACACCGCCGCTGTTTACGACCTCGATGGTGCCAAACGGAAGAATGACGACCATGACGGGGCGACCGTAGACCATAAACCTGCCATTGGGCTGCCTCCAAAAACCGTCGACGTTCGCGACGATGGCAACGTCGGTAAAAAAACGGGGCTAAGCGTTGGTCCTGCAGAGTCCAACCCCACGGTTGAACTGCCTTCAAAAAATGTCGAGACATCGACCAGGCTCGAGCTTGGGATTGGCGGAGTGGCAGAGGCCAGGAGCGCAGGTGCACCGAACAACTTGACCCTCTCCGACGACATGAACCTTGGCAAACAGAACCATGATTTGGGCAGCGCGTCGGTAGACCAGCACGGCCCGGCCAAACCGACAGTGCCGAACATTCCCAACGAGGCCGATCTTGCCAAACAAAGAAAAGCTGATTTAGACACCGTGCCAGCAGATCGCACCCGCGCGGCGGAGCCGAGTAACCCAAAGCCCCCTGAGGACACGAATGTTGCAACACAAAAAGATAATCTGAGCCGAGGTTCGGCGGATTATCCCCGCGCCAGTGAACGGAACCCGACGACTGCTGGTGGCTATAACGACCGCGCTTATTTCAGAAAGACGGTAGGCGATCTGGATGGCGCGCTGGCAGACTACAACCGCGTGCTTGAATTGAGCGGTGATAGCGCGAGTGCCTACTACAACCGCGGCGTTATCAAACAAGCCAAGGGTGATCTGGATGGCGCGATTGCGGACTTCAACCCCGCGATCCAGCTCGATCCGACAAATGTTGCCGCCTACCACAGTCGCGGAGGAGCGAAGGCGAAGAAGGGCGATTTGGATGGCGCGCTGGCCGACTACGATCGCGCAATCGAACTGAATCCGAAAAACGCTGCTACCTACTACAGCCGTGCTGGTTTATTTTTTTCGGTCCGTAAGTGGGGTGCTGCACTGGAGGATTACAATCGGTTTTTTGAACTGTCTAAACAAGACCAGGAATATCCGCGCCTTTACGTCTGGTTGATCCGTGCACGTAGCGGTCAAACGGACGCGGCCAACAAGGAACTCGTCGATTACCTGCAGCAGCGCGGGAAGACTGCCGATTGGTTTTCCACAGTGGCCAGCTACCTCCTGGGCAGAATATCCGACGCCGATTTATTAGCTGCTGCGAAATCCTCGGACAAAAACAAAGAGAACGGCCAGCTATGTGAGGCTTGGTTTTACCTCGGGATGAAAAAGTTGATCGGTGGTGACAAGAGCGGGGCGCAAAATTGCTTTAACAAATCTGTCGGCACGGATCAGAAGGAGTATACCGAGTACCACTTTGCCCGGGCCGAGTTAAAAGCGCTCCGAAACTAACGCTGTCTCAGTTGCGCGTTGTGCGTCGGATTCGGCCCGACAAAGAAAATGTTTGCCTTGGAAGTGACGAGGACCACTGTACTCGTGCCCATTGATTCAAACGGAGGACTCAAAAAATGAAAACTCGTGGA
>PLJQ01000154.1 GCA_003140275.1 Limisphaerales bacterium | reverse complement strand
TCGCAGCGGTCTTCGCGCGTCTCACCCATCCCGATGATGCCGCCGGAACAAATTTTGAGGCCGGCCTTTTTTAAGTAGCCGATGGTCTTGACGCGGTCTTCGTAGGTGTGCGTGGTGCAGGTGTTCGGAAAAAAGCGGCGCGAACTTTCGAGATTGTGACCGTAACATTCCAGTCCCGCTTCCTTCAGTCGGTCGGCGACCTTCTGGCTCTTGATGATGCCGAGCGAGGCGTCGGGCCGCGTTTTGCCGCCCGCTTTCAATTCCCGAATGCGGTCGCAAACTTCGTCGAGCAGTGGACCTTCGTTCAACCCTTTCCACGCGGCGACCAGGCCGACGGCGGTAATGCCGTTTTGGTTCGCTTCTTCCGCGGCTTCGAGCACGGGTGCTGGATTGACAAAGCCGTATTTGGGCGAGCCGGTTTGATAGAAAGATGATTGCGCGCAAAAACTGCAATTCTCCGAGCACGCGCCGGCCTTGGCGTTGACGATGGAGCAAAGGTGAATCTTGTTGCCCTTGAAGTGCTCGCGAATACGATTGGCCCACGACATCAAATCAAAGATGTCCGCCGTGCTTTCCAAATCAAAGAGTCTTTGGCCTTCTTCACGAGTAATCTGGCCGCCATCCAAAGCTCTCTGGCCCAGCCCGGCGATGTGAGTGTGGTTCGCCACGTCAATATGTGTTGCGCTCATGCTTGACAGGATAACGACTGAACCGATTTGCGCAAGGTTAGAACGCGGAAGATTCCTTACCCCAGTCGCTTGTGTGAGACAGGAGCATCCTTCGAAGATGAAGTGATAGGACCAGTTTCACCTTCCTTGGTGCCGAGTACAGTCGTCAGCGCCTGTCGCAATGTTTCCAACAGGAATGGTTTGCTGAGGATGAGATCGACACCAGGAAGCTGTTTGCCCTCGGCCTTGAAGATTTCACCGTAAGCCGAGAGCAATATGATAGGTTGTTCCGGCCAGCGGGCTTTGATGGCAACGGCCAGATTATCTCCTTTCATTTTCGGCATTTCAAAATCAGTAATTACCACGTCAAATTTTTCGGCCGAAAGCTTGCCGAGCGCGTCCTCACCGTCGGTCGCCGTCTCTACATGATGGCCGTCGATAGAAAGCAACATGTTGACTGATTCGCGAACCAAGCGTTCGTCATCAACGACCAAAATCCGTAGCTGCGATCCTGGCGATGTCATGGTGACAGAGGGCATGTCCAACGAATCCTATCAACTCTCTTTAACTTTGGCTAGGTTTTTTATTCACTGTCGTGTCAACGGGATTGGGTGCTCCAGCCCTTGGAAAATGACACTTTAGTCAGAAACAGGATCCTGAAAAAGTCGGCGACACTTGAACCGGGCATCGGCACGCGCGTCAACCCGGGTAACCCCCGGTGATGTAACTTTCCAGTTGAGTGATCGTCGCGCTTTGGGCGGATATGATCCAATTAACGAGGTCGCCGATTGAAATAACTCCCACGACCTTCTCGCCTTCCAGAAGTGGAAGATGCCGAACGCGATGTTCGGTCATAATTCGCATACACTCCTCAACCGTGTGCCCGGACGTCACGAATATGACCGGGCTGGAAATGATTTCCCGGACATGCGTTTGTTTTGAGGATTTGCCTTTGAGCGCAACTTTGCGAGTATAGTCCCGTTCGGAGACAATTCCCAACAGTTTGTCGCCCGTCATGACCAGGAGCGCGCCAACGTTCTTATCCGACATCATACTGATTGCTTCAAAGACCGTTGCATCCGGTGAGATCGACCAGATGTTCGAGCCTTTATGCCTCAGGATGGTGCCAACCGTGCCGACATCTTTCATATTGAACCGTTCCTTTATAACAATCTCGCTGTTTAAAGCCAACAGGAAATGTTTTGTGCTTTTTGCAGTACTAAAACTCACCGCGAGTGCTGCCTCCTTGCCGGCTTCGTTCGAGATTCCCCGTCCATGATTGTCAACGGGAGGAGGGTATGACCACTTGCAAACAATTCGCTTCCTTTCATGGAAAGGGTCTGCGTTGATTGGAGTGCGGACTCAATTCGTCCGCTGACTGTTTACAAAATCATGGAAACATTAGCTACTGTTTTACTACGGCCCAGAGAAGCCGACCGCGTGGTGGCGGGGCATCCATGGATTTATTCAGGTTCAATCCTCCGCCTGACCCAGCCGGCAACCGACGGCGAGTTGGTCCAGGTTAAAGACCATCGTCAACGTTTTCTTGGCGTCGGCTTCTACAACTCCAAATCTAAAATCAACGTTCGCATCATATCACCCGAGCGAGTCACCGTTGACGAAAGCTTTTTCGAACAGCGCATTCGCGCGGCGTTGACGGTCCGGCAAAGGTATTTGCCCAACGCTTCTTCGTTTCGCGTCGTAAACGCCGAGAGCGATTTCCTCAGCGGGCTGATCATCGATAAATACGAGAGCGTGCTGGTGTTGCAAACTTCGGCGCTCGGAATGGACCAACGCAAGCCGATGATCGTTGGCGCGCTGCAATCGATCTTTTCTCCGCTGGCCATCGTCGAGCGCAGCGACACCGCCTTCCGCAAATTTGAAGGATTGCCCGACGCCAACGGCCTGCTTGCGGGCACGCTGGCCGGACCGGTTTCGATCCAACTAAACGGATTGCAATTTGAGGTGGACATTCTGCGCGGCCACAAGACCGGCCTTTATCTTGATCAACAAGTGAATTACCAACTCGTCGCGCAATTCGCGAAGGGCGGTCAAGTGCTGGACAGCTTCAGTTTTCTCGGCGGGTTCGGTCTGCACGCCGCTCGCGCCGGCGCCGCGCACGTCCACATGCTCGATCAGAGCGCGGAGGCTATCGCCGCGACCACTCGCATTGCCGCCAACAACGGTCTGTCGCAAAAATGTTCCTTGGAAACAGTGAACGTCTTCGATTGGCTTAAAGCACAAACCGCTGTGAAGCCGCATGAGAAACTCATTCCCCGATTTGATCTGATGGTGCTCGATCCACCGTCGTTCACGAGAAGCCGGGCCTCGGTGCCGGATGCATTACGCGGCTACAAGGAGATTCATCTGCGCGCTTTCAAATTATTAAAACCCGGCGGCATACTTGCGACCTTTTGTTGCTCTCACCATGTCGATGGCGTTTCATTTCAGAACGTGATTCTGGCAGCAGCATTCGATGCGCGGCGCACCTTGCGCCGTGTGGCTACCTACAGCCAATCGCCGGATCATCCGGTGATTCCTGCCATCCCCGAGACAGAGTATCTTAAGGGTTTCGCGTTTGAAGTCGTGCGCTGAACAATACCGGTTCACTTCAAGAACTCCCGCTGCCAATTCATCAACTCGGCTTCATGTGTCGACCAATCCTCCGCCAACGCTGCCAGCGTTGCTCGGCTGGCAATTAAGGTAGGATCGATAGCCAACTGATGAGCATGAAGATCGCGGCGCTTTCGCAATTCATTGAACCGGTGCTTTTCCGCATCGTTTGGCCGGTGGTTTATTTGTCGGAGCGGTCGAGGTTGTTGATCAGCCGGCACTGAGAGTCCGCGACTCAAGGCAGCTTTCAACTCAGTTCGGCGGCGATCAGAAAAATGACGCGGCAGCAACGCGTCAACGGGAGGAGCATTCGATGCGGCCTCGGCAAATTTGACGAGCATTTCGTGGCTGAGAATAAAAAACGGCGGCCTGTTGGCGGCGACAGCCTGCGCTTCACGCCAACGCCAAAGTTCCTTGAGAACGGCAAGCTCGATTCTCCCGAGCGTATGGGATCCCTTGACCCGCCAGACTAAATCCGGGTCAGGTGACGCGGGTTGCGCGCAATCGGCGATGAGTCGGGCGCAGGTTTCCTGATGCCAGCTCAATCGGCCTCTTTCTAGCAGTTCCAATCTTAATCTATCCGCAAGCGGTTTGAGGTGATGCGTATCGTTACGCGCGTAGATTTCCATCCTTTCGGTTAGCGGTCGGCGTGCCCAATCAGCCTTTTGCGAGCCTTTCTCCAAGGTTGCGTTGAGGTATTGCGCGACCAAATTGGTCAGTCCGAATTGGCAACATCCCAACAAGCGGCTGGCCAACATGGTGTCGAAAATAGCGCGCGGCACGAATTCATGGTGTTTACGCAGCAAACGCAAATCGTAATCCGCCCCGTGCATGATTAACTCATGATCGCTCAAGAGGCGCAACAAGGGATCAAGAACTATGTCGGCAAGCGGATCAATCAACACGTCACCGGAGGGTGTGCTGATTTGCAACAGGCAAACTTTTTCAGGATAAGCGTGGAGACTGTCGGCTTCGGTATCGAGCGCCACCCACGAAGCCATCTTCAAGCGAACTAAAAATTCGGCCAACTTATTATCGTCATCAATCACGTACGACAATTTAAGGTGCAGCCCGTCGCGACGTGAAGCAGGAAATGCAAAAAGCGTCCAGCAAGCACAAATGAGTGTTCAAACCAATACTCTCACAAGACGAATTCCCCTCACCCGGCGAGTTGCCAGGGCGTGGCACTCCGTGCGCGCCGCTGGTTTTGAAAACAAGCCGAGTGGCGCGCGCCGAGTGAGACTGTCTCAACACGCCGGAGGGACGTGTTACACAAATCTTCAATGTTTCAAAATGCGCGAAAAGCCAAGGACTCGTATAATTCGTCCCTCCGACCATTGGGTTTGGAGACAGACTCGGAGTGACGCACCCTGCCTTTCTGCTTGCAGAGTTCTGAACAGCAACGTTGAGTTCGCCGCGGCTTTTTGGTCGCGCACATTCCCCTCCCAAATTCATGCTTGTTGTTTGATGGAGTGATCGAGTAAATTTGTTCAATGAACCTGGCTGCCGCATTTTCAAACTCGGCCGAAAAATGTTCACAAAAGACCGCGATCTTTTGGGGTGAAAGCGAATATTCCTATGAGCAACTTTGGACGGAGTCTCTTGCCGTTGCCAACTCGTTGCAAAATAAATTCGTTGTCGAGCCGGGCGACCGCATTGGGTTGTGGCTGAAAAACTGCCCGGAGTTCGTGCCGGCGGTATTTGGTATTTTCCTGGCCGGCGGCGTCGTGGTGCCGATCAACAATTTCCTCAAGCCCGATGAGGTCAACTACATTTTGAACGACGCGGGAATCAACGTTCTCATTACCGACGCGACCATGGCGGAAGGAACCGCGACGCTGACGAGATTGCGGCTACCGCTTCGCTGTTTACGCGCTGAAGAATTCGGCGGCCTCCCAGCGACATCTAGTTCCTTCAAGTTGTCTGAACGAACTGAGTCCGACCTGGCGGTGATCATTTACACCTCCGGCACCACGGGCAAACCAAAGGGGGCAATGCTTACACACGGCAATTTGCTGCATAACGTTGATAGCTGCCGTCAGGTGCTTCAAGCCGTCGGCGACGATCGCTTCGTTGTCCTGCTGCCGATGTTTCACAGTTTCATGCTGTGCGTCGGCGTCTTCTTGCCGCTCATTGCGGGCGGTTCGATGGTGCTCGTCAAGTCCTTGCATCCGCAGAAGAACTTGATCCAAGAGATTATTCATCGCCAGGCCTCGATCTTGCCGGCGATTCCCCAATTTTTCCGAAGTTTGACCGGAACTCCCAGCGGTTTGAAATTGCCGGCGCGACTGTGCGTCAGCGGTTCCGCGCCTTTGCCGGCTCAGGTGTTGAAGGAATTCACCGAACGATTTTCCACGCCATTGCTGGAAGGGTACGGTTTGAGCGAAGCCAGTCCGGTGGTCAGTATGAATCCGCTGGCTGGACCGTGGAAGGCGGGTTCAATTGGCGTTCCCATTCCCAACGTGGAAGTCAGCGTTCAGAATGAAGCAGGCCAGATGCTGGCGGCGGGACAGACCGGCGAAATCTGCGTGCGTGGCGGAAACGTTATGCAAGGTTACTGGAATCAACCGGAGGAAACCGCGAAAACGTTGCACAATGGCTGGTTGCTGACCGGCGATGTGGGCCACCGCGATGCCGACGGCTATTTCTTCATCACCGATCGGAAGAAAGATATGCTGCTGGTCAACGGCATCAACGTTTACCCGCGTGAGATTGAGGAAATCATCTACCATTTTCCCGGCGTCAAAGAGGCGGCCGTCGTCGGCCTGCCCTATCCGCGCAAAGGAGAGCAACCCGTTGCATTCGTTGCCGCCACCGACGGAACTAAACTTGAAGAAAAGGCGCTGCTGCAATTTGTCCGCCAGAAACTGGCCGATTACAAAGTCCCGCGCCGGGTGGTGTTCATGCAAGCCCTGCCTCGCAACGCAACGGGAAAAATCTTGAAGACCGCGTTGCGGCAATCTGCACTGGCGTCAAATTTGACATCGGCAACAACAGATTAAACCTCCACCCTACCGCTGAGTCTGGACGACTGGAAGCGATTTATACCTTTAGATAACAATGCGTTGCATATTTTTCTTGAGCGACTATTCAGGCGGTTTTCCAGTTGACGCTTACAGGGCTGCTACGTAAGCTATTCGCGGTTCAAGAACAGCGCGTGAGGCGTTTTTGTCGAATGAATTATTTATGCCCGAAGGATATTGCGTCAAGTGCAAGGCCAAAAAGGAAATTGCCGAGGCCGTGGAAGAAGTCATGAAAAACGGTCGTAAAGCGATTAAAGGCAAATGCCCAACCTGCGGGGTTGTCATGTTCAAAATTCTCGGAGGCAAAGCAGTGGCCGCGACTTCCGCCAAGGCGACAAAGTCCGCTGCTTGATTTGTCTTTATGGCTGAACAGCTTGCTTACGTCATCATCACCCCTTACTCGCTGCACAAGTCCCGCACCGGCGGGATTCTGAGCCGCTTGATCACCCGCACAGGATTGGAAATGGTCGGCGCCCGCCTGTTCGCGCCCGGCGAAGAATTGGTAAAGCAATACTCGGAAGCAATCGTTTCGGCCAATGATCCTCAGGACCGTCGCATCCAGGAACTGATTTACCGTTACATCCTGCAAAATTTGGCGCCCGATCCAAAGACCAAACGCCGCCGCCGCGTCATGATGCTGTTGTTTCAGGGCGACGATGCGGTGCGAAAAATCCGTTCGGTGATTGGCAACATCAGCGCCGACCGGCGCGGCGGCGAAACCATCCGCGACACTTACGGTGACCTCGTCATTGATGAGAATGATCAAGTGCGTTATTTCGAGCCGGCGGTGTTGGCGGCGCCAAACGTCGAAGAAGCCAAAATGAAGTTGGAACTCTGGGCGCGTCACTCGGACGGTGACGGTGGCGTGCTGGAAAATACCATCCCTTACCAACCTGGAGAAAAACCGGAGCGCACCCTGGTATTGATTAAACCGGACAATTTCCGTTTCGCCACTGGACGACCGGGTAACGTGATTGATTTCTTTTCGCGCACCGGTCTTTACGTCGTCGGCATCAAGGTCCACCGGATGAGCGTCGCTGAGGCAAGTGACTTTTATGAGCCGGTTCGCGAGGTGTTGCGCACGCGACTCAAGGATATCGCCGCCGCCAGAGCCAGAAACGTCATTGAAAAGGAACTCGGGTTCAAAGTGCCGCCACAAGACGAAGCGAGGTTGGGTGAAATTCTGGGACCGCTTTACGGCGACAATCAGTTCGACAACATTGTCAAGTTCATGTCCGGGCGGTTGCCTTCGGAATGTGACCCGCACTCGCTGAAGCAACCCGGAACCGAAAAATGCATCGCTTTGGTGTATGAAGGCGTCGAAGCCGTCGGCAAAATCCGTGATGTGCTTGGGCCGACTGATCCCTCCAAAGCGCCGCCCGGCTCCATCCGCCGCGAGTTTGGCCAGACGGTTATGGTGAACGCCGCGCACGCCAGCGATTCAGTTGCGAGCGCGCAAAGAGAAATGGCCATTGTCAACGTGGGTGAAAACAACTTCCGCAAAGTCGTCGAAGATTTCTACGGCAAGGTCTAAGCCGGCGTGGCGAGCTTTTACCCGGCGATATGACCCCGACTGATTACGTTCTACGGCATGATTGTGATTCGGTAATATTTGGCTGGACCGTTGGTGGTTGAATCCGAAAAGGACTTGGTTAAACCATCACCAATGATCTCGCTGCCAACGTTAATCCAGTTGGTGGCCAGGAGATTCGTAACGTATTGAACCTGGTAACGCACATTGAGGGAAACGCTGAATAAAGCCGG
>PLJQ01000165.1 GCA_003140275.1 Limisphaerales bacterium | reverse complement strand
CGCACGGAGTGACGCGCCCCACCTTGAGATTCATCGGGCGAAGTCGTGGGAATGCTTTTTGGACGAGCCGAGGCAGGCGCTGCGGCGGCACGTGCCGGGTGTTCATCGCGGCGATCGAATCGTTGCGGTCGTTCGCTCCGTTCACGGCTTTCGTAGCGCGGGGCGCGACGATCATCGTTCCGCTCAAGTGGGCTGGCGCGGAACTGTTCGCGCTCCCGAGGGCGGTCGGTCCGGTCGGGACGCTCATAGTCCCCGGTGCGTTGCGGTCGCGCGGGAGTTTCTTCGCCGCCTTTCAACAGATGAATCAGCGCGGACGCGAGGTCGGTCGAACTAAATCCTTCCTCCAGCAAACGCTCGATGAGGTGATCCTGTTTTTGATATTCGCCGCTTTGCAAAGTCGTGCGAAGCTTGCCCAGGAATACGTTCTCCCGCGCCTCGCCGACTTCCGCCTCGGTTGGGATTCGCGCCCTTTGGATCCGCATGTTTGTGTAGCGCTCGATGTTGCGGATCTGAAAAAGCTCACGGCCGGACGCGAACGAAATCGCCCGCCCCTTGCGACCGGCGCGGCCCGTGCGGCCAATTCGGTGAACGTAATCCTCGCCGTCGTAGGGCAGGTCGTAGTTGAAAACCACCTGGATGTCGTCCACGTCGATCCCGCGCGCCGCGATGTCGGTGGCAACGAGAAATTCCAGACCGGATTTGCGGAACTTGTTCATCACGCGGTCGCGCATCGCCTGCGTCATGTCGCCGTGCAAACGATCCGCCATGTAGCCCTGCGCTTCGAGATGATCCACGAGCTCATCCACCATGCGCTTGGTGTTGCAAAAAATGATGCCGAGCTTGAGGTCGTGGATGTCGATGAGCCGCGTGAGTAATTCGATTTTGTAGCGGCGGTCCACCTCGTAATACACCTGCTCGACGGTCGGCACGGTCATGGCCTTCTGCTCGATGCGCACTTGCTGCGGATCGCGCGCATATTTCTCGATCAACTGCTGGATCGGGCGCGGAATCGTGGCCGAGAAGAAAACCGTCTGCCGCTCCTTGGGCGTGGCCTGGAGGATCAGTTCGATGTCGTCGCGGAAACCCATGTTGAGCATCACGTCCACTTCGTCGAGGACGACCATCTTCACCGTTTCGAGCCGGAGCGTGCCGCGCCGCATATGATCCATCACGCGGCCCGGCGTGCCGATCACGATTTGCGCGCCCTGCTTGAGGCCGTAGAACTGCCGTTCGTAGGATTGCCCGCCGTAAATCGGCAGCGCGTTGATGCCGCGCTTGAACATCGCGAGCTTGTGGACTTCCTCGGAAACCTGCACGGCGAGTTCGCGCGTCGGACAAAGGATGAGCACCTGGACGGCGCGCAAATTGGGGTCGGTCTTTTCGATGGCCGGGATGCCGAACGCGGCCGTTTTGCCCGAGCCGGTTTGCGACTGGCCGACGACATCCTTGCCCTCCATCAGCACGGGAATGGCCGCCGCCTGAATCGGCGCGGCTTTCTCAAAGCCAAGTTTTTCAATCGCCTTGAGCACTTCGGCGGACAGACCGAGTTCGGAAAATAATTTAGGTGTCATGTAATGTCTTTGCGACTTGTATATCGTAGCGGATGCTCTGGCGGAACGAGAGCTAATTCTGGTATGAGTGCGGAAGTTGCGCCAGGATGCGCGGCATGAGTGCCAACGTGCTTGACCATGCGCCGAAGAAATTGCCGGGCGAAGGTTTCAAACGTCCTTGGCCGCCACTCATCAAGATGGATGAAGCGGTGAAGGCGAAGGTGGGAAAGCTTTGCAAACCGGCCAAGTGAGTGAACAACAACGCGCCAAAAGAATTCCTAACCGCAGAGTGGAAACATCTGGCGATGCTGAATTACGAAATCGAACCGTCCGTGCTTGCGCCCTACGTCCCATCAGGAACGGAACTCGATTTGTGGAATGGAAAGCATTTGGTTTCGGTCGTCGGCTTTCTGTTTGAGAAGACTCGCGTTTTCGGAATCCCAATTCCGTTCCATCGCAACTTTGAAGAGGTGAACTTGCGGATTTACGTTCGATGCAAAGCAGAAGACGGTTGGCGGCGTGGTGTGGTGTTCATCAAAGAAATCGTTCCACGAGCGGCCATAGCATTCACCGCACGCAAACTTTACAACGAACCTTACGTTGCGCTGCCGATGGCGCATCGGATTGAAGTCGAATCCGGCTCGGTGAGGTCGGCGGAATACTCTTGGCTATTCGGTGGTCGGCAAGACAGTTTGAAGCTAACCACTCGCGGTGAAGGGCAACTTCTGACCGAAGGCTCGGAAGCCGAATTCATCACAGAACACTATTGGGGCTACAATGCACAACAAGACGGCACGACGCTTGAATATCGGGTCGAACACCCGCGCTGGCGGGTTTATAACGTCTCTGACGCAAAACTGGATTGCGATGTTGCCGGTCTGTATGGTGAACAATTTCGTGAAAACCTGAATTGCACTCCATCGTCAGCTTTTCTGGCGGAAGGTTCGGCTGTCACGGTTTACCAAGGCGTGCGCCTGACACGATGAAACAACCAACGGCTCATCAACCGGTGCTTGGCTGGATTCTTTACGATGGCTCGTGCGGATTTTGTCGGCGTTGGATTCCGTTTTGGGAAGGCGCGCTTCAGCACCGCGGGTTTTCCATCGCACCGCTTCAGGCTGATTGGGTGCGCGCAAAACTTCAGTTGGGCGAGTCCGAATTGCTACACGACCTGCGCTTGTTGCTGGCCGATGGCTCACAGATTCGCGGAGCAAATGTCTATCGTTACGCAACGCGGCGCATCTGGTGGGCTTGGCCAGTTTATCTCTTTTCAACCACGCCGGGGCTGCGGAAAGTTTTCGACTGGGGTTATCGAAGGTTCGCAGCAAATCGTTACCGTATTTCCGCCGCCTGTGGCTTGGATGACAAAGTTGGTACCGGAAAGCTGATGTGAAACTTTGTCTCCAAACAAAACCCCAGGCTTGTTCCCCCTTGATTCTCTGTTACCGTTCCCAACCTTTGTGAGCATTACCGAAGAAATCCAGGTGCGCCGCACGTTCGCCATCATCTCGCATCCCGACGCGGGCAAGACCACGTTGACGGAGAAGCTGCTGCTGTACGGCGGAGCGGTGCAGCTCGCCGGATCGGTCACGGCGCGCAAAAACCAGCGCGCCACCACGTCCGACTGGATGGAACTGGAAAAAAAGCGCGGCATTTCCATCAGCTCCACGGTATTGCAGTTCGACTACAATGGTTACCGCCTCAATCTGCTCGACACGCCCGGCCACAAGGATTTTTCCGAGGACACCTA
>PLJQ01000449.1 GCA_003140275.1 Limisphaerales bacterium | reverse complement strand
ATGCTCCCACAATTTGACACGTAATTTCGAAACGCCTAGTTTTTCGGCCAATTCGCGTTGAAGAAGCCCTTTCTCGAATCGCTTGGCTTTAATACAGTCGCCCAGTGTTTTAAGTGTTGTCGGGAATGCTTTCCACGCCCTACGATTGCTCGGAATGTGGCTGCGCGAAGCACGAATTGTCCGTTGTGTAATACCCAACAGCTGTATCCCCCGGGGAGAAGGAGAATCGCTCGCCGCGTCTTTGGAATGTCGTGCGACGAGATTAGTCGAACAATCACCCGAAAAACACGAAACGGTCGTCGGCTGTTCCTCCTTGGCGAGAGGGTCAGGGTGAGAGAGGACGTTCAATCAATTTGATTTGAGTTTTACCTCACCCTCACCATGTATCCTCTCCCGCGGGGAGAGGGAATAGCTGTTGACGCTTCTGATCTTGCGGGACCCTACCTCGGCGGGCAGAGGACTGGCCGCCCTACTTTTAGCCGCTTTCTTCGCCATGCCCCAACTCTGCCAGAACGTTGGCAAATTTGCAGAAAAAAGCGGCCTTCGTTTCCGAAAGGCCGCGTTGCTTCAAATATTCGCCGCTGGTCTTTTACGATCCGGACGGGGGTGCCCGAATCGCGCCAGGCCGGAGACCGCTTTATTGATTACGGATCAAATCCAGACAGAGTTATCGGATAGGAATTCGTCGGCACATTGTTGGGGAAATAGATGCTGAACCTGTATTTGGGACTCAGTGTTGGATGGGGAACGGTAACGATGGTTTGATTGCAGCCGCCATCCCCAAATTTTCCGACATATACAACCTTCGTATCTGTCCGGGTCGTGCCATCAGCAGCGGTGTGGACCGTCGTATTGGTGGAAGGCGCCCATCCCCAGCCTTGCGAAACTGTTTTGATATAGTTGACGTATCCCGCATAGGCACCGGGACAACTGCCCTGATTACCTCCGCTAACCACAGGCGCACCAAAAACCGTGATCGGGCCGCCACCTCCGCCCAAAACAGTATAAACATTCAAAAGCGCCGCCCGGGTCGGCACGGCCTCGTCGCCGTTGAAAACGTCGCACGAGTAATAGGCCACATCCTCAATTGCAACGTTCTCCAGAGTCAAAGTGCTGTTGGTTTGTCCTTCCATGCGGACTCCATTGCGCAACCATTGATAAGCCAGGGTGCCATTGACGGCCTCCACGGAGAAGGTGGCATTTGATCCGACGCCGATGGCCTGATCGACGGGTTGACTCGTTACCACCGGAAACGCAAGTTGATCGGGATCATCCGCGCCCCGGGTTGCCAAGGCCGATGCCGCGAGGGCCGCAAGCGCAATTATTCGTGAGATGTGTTTATTCATAATCGGTTACTGGTTGTGTTGTTCTGTCACCTGCCAAGTCGCCCCAAGAGCCTTGGGCGGCTTAAATGCCGATGCACGCCTTTTATACGTGGCAAACCGGATAATCTTTCAGGAATTTTTCCGAAAAAGAGCGGCCAGAGAAAATCGAAAAAAAGCACTGCTTTCTCCGAGGCGTGTTTTACCCTTCCGCCACACCGAATTTGATCGATTGTGAAGGTTCAAACCATCAGAAAGCATAAACGGTTCAACTCCGCGCTGGGCGCGGCGCTGACGGTGCTTTGCGGTCTGGTGCTTTGGAAGGCCGCTTTGGGGGAGGCGTGGAGGAATGCCAGCTACGACTATTTGTTTCGCTTCGGTTCGCCCGGAATCACCAACCACGTCGTGCTCATTCTGATGGACAATGAGGCGTACCATCAATTCCACCAGGAACGCGGGCAGCCTTGGGACCGGGCATTGCACGCCCAGTTGCTGAACCGGCTGGCGACGGATGATTGTGCGCTCGTCGTCATCGACTCCTTTTTTCGAGCCCCACGCGATCCGGCAAAAGACGAGGCACTGGCGGCGGCCATGAGGCGGCTGCGCCACGTTGTTTTGGCGGCCGAGCAAGCGGCGGTGAACCATCCAACTCTGGCTGGGGCGCACCCGGATCCACCCTCCGAACCCTTTCTGAGCGCGGCTGGAACGAATTGGGGAGTCGCCTGGCTCGACCCGGACCTCGACTCCATCGTGCGCCGACATTGGCCATTTCCGGCTCCGGGGCCGTATCCCAGCCTGCCTTGGACGGCCGCGCAACTGGCCGGCGCACAATTGAGCGAACACCCGCAAGAGCAATGGTTGCGCTACCACGGCGCGGAGGGCGCCTGGGAAACCTTGAGTTACCGGTTCGCGCTGACACAACCGACCCATTATTATCGCGATAAAATCGTGTTCATCGGCACGCAACCCAGAACCTCCGTGCCCGGCGATGAATCGGACGAATTCCGCACACCCTACACGCGCTGGACTCGCGAATCGATGGGCGGCGCACAAATCATGCTCACCTCCTTTCTAAACCTGGTGAACGGTGACTGGCTGCGACGGCCCGCTCCCTGGTTGGAGGCCTTGGCGGTGATAGTTTTTGGAACCGCCCTCGGCGGCGCTTTGTGCCGCTTGCGGTTCTTAACGGCATGGGTTGTGGCAACCGCTTTCGCGCTGATCATCGCACTTGCAGCAGTTTCCTGGAGTTACTTCACGAATTATTGGTTTCCCTGGCTGGTGATCTCGGCCGGACAAGTCCCTTGCGCCTTGGTGTGGGCGCTGGCAACGCAGCCGGCTCGCGCTCCGAAAACAGTCCTGGAGACGACCGGTTCTGCCGAAGATATGCCGGACACTCCCGATTATGAATTGTTGCACCCGCCTTTTGGCAAGGGGGCCTATGGCAAAGTCTGGCTGGCGCGCAATGCCGTCGGGCAATGGCAGGCATTGAAAGTGGTTTACCTGGCAAACTTCGGTGATGACGCCGATCCCTATGATCGCGAGTTCAATGGCATCAAAAAATACAAACCGGTTTCCGATAAACATCCCGGTTTGTTGCGCGTGGATTTTGTCAGCCAGAAGAAGCCCGCGGGGTATTTCTTTTACGTGATGGAACTGGGCGACCCGCTGGACGCGGATTGGGAACGAAAGCCGTCCACCTACACCCCGCGCGATCTGGTCAGCGAACGCCGCCGGGCGCGCGAGCAGAAACTGCCGGTGCGCGAGTGCGTGCGCATTGGACTCGCGCTGGCGGACGCGCTCGATTTTCTCCACGGGCAGGGGCTGACCCACCGCGACATCAAGCCGCAAAACATCATCTTCGTGAACGGCCGCCCCAAGCTGGCGGACATGGGTCTCATCGCCGAGATCCGCCCGCCCGAGCAAAAGCATACTTACGTGGGCACACCCGGCTACATGCCGCCATCGCCCGAAATGCCCGGCACGGCGCAGGCAGACGTTTATGCGTTGGGCATGTTGCTCTACGTCCTGAGCACCGGCCGGAACCCAACGTTCTTTCCTGAACTCTCGACAACGCTCGCGGACAGCGCTGGTGACGTGGCCGACTTCTTCCAATTGAATCCCATCATCCTTAAGGCTTGTCAGCGTGATTGCGCGCAACGTTACGCATCGGCCAAAGAGATGCACCGTGCCTTGCAGGAAGCGGAAGAAGCGCTTGAAGGAAAATGCTCCGGGAAAGTTTCGGGCATGGCCCAATAAAAACTGGACCGTTCGGGGAGTTCATCGGCGAGGAGTACCCGGCGGCACAGGGGATAAATGGCGCGAAACTGCAGAAAATGTTCCTCGCCCGCCTGCCCGCCGCTTGGTTCCGCTCCCCAACCTTCCCAAGTTGACTGTCCTTGTCGCTTTTCATCACCGCCTCCGCAATCGGGCCAGGACCTCAAATAAGACTGATTGCCGGGGGACGACAGAATTTTTGAAAGATTGGCGCTCTTCCCAACGTATAAAGGATGGGCCCAGATTCGATTCAACGGCTGCACAGCGCGCGGGAGCGCGTAAGACGTTCATTTCCGGCAGGCCGGACAGAAAGCACGTTTCGACAAGCCCGACGGACAAAAAAGATTGGGAATCACGAACACGTGGTGACGCTGCATTATATGGATTACAACTTCGGCCGGATGCACCGGACGTTTCGCGTGACGCCAGCAATGGAAGCCCGAGTTGCAGATCACGTTTGGGGCTTGGAAGAAATCGCTAATTTGATGGATGAGCGTGTATGAAAACATACGAATATACAGTTCAAGCATTCGATATTCTTGAAAAATCCGAGAAGAAGGTTGAAACCTCGGTGGCCTTGAATGAATTGGGTAAAATGGGGTGGGAACTGGTGAGCATTATTCCGCTCTCGGAATACAACAACGAGCGGGCATTGTTTTACATGAGGCGGTCCAGGGAATGAACAATTCGAACGGAGTCACCACCCAACAAACACCCAGGTTGACCTTGCGATTCGTTGTTCATGGCGTGTCATTCCAACTCACACGCTCACAGAACGGCAGCCCGCTTATTCAGGACAAGGTCATGAGCGGGAGCCACACCGCTGTTCTTCAATATGCGCTCAAGTTGAACGGCATGAACGTCCAGGCCGGCCTCCGTCCAAACCACAAAATCGGCCAGGGCCATTTTTTTCTCCGTTGGCCACTGGGCGCCGATGCGCTGTTCGATTTGTCCGGCACTCCAGCCGCGGGCCTGCAAACGCTTTTGCTGCGTGGCGGCGGAACACGCCACGCAAATCGTCGCGTCAAAATGCGACGCGGCATTCGTCTCAAACAAGAGGGGAATTACCGCCACCGCGACCGGTTTGCCTTCGGCGTGCCAGGCCTCAACCTGAGCCAGCCAAAGCGCGCGAATGCGCGGATGCAAGAGGTCTTCCAGTTGTTTGCGGGCGGCCGCATCGGCAAAAACGCGCCGCGCCAGTTCATCGCGGCGCAACCGGCCATCGGGCGCAAGGACCTCCGGACCAAAAACTCTTTTGATTTCTTCCAAGGCCGGTTGACCCGGTTCGACAATCTGGCGGGCGAGAAGGTCCGTGTCCACGACCGCAACGCCGCGTTCACGAAGCCATTGATCGGAGGTGGATTTCCCCATGCCGATGCCGCCCGTCAGACCGAAAACCTTCATATTGGATGTGAACCGAGCCGGAAGCGGTTTGCGCTAAAATACGACCGCGTGTTTTCCCCAAGGACCGGCAGCCGCAAATTCTCAGCGACGTTTACTGCACAGCGGCGCGATAGAAGCGGAATTGATAGGTTGCAGCACCGGGGTCCACGAAGCGAATGACACCATCGGTTGTAAAATTGGTCGAAATATTTTGCCAGACCGTAAAGTCCGTGGTCGCTTGAATCACGTACTGTTGATTGGGTTGACCCTGAAGCTGAAGCACCAAGCCGCCATCAGGCTGGCCACGAAGCTCAAGGAAGGCGGGCGCGGGAAGGCTGGGGGGGTCGCCGAGCGGCAAATTCACATCGTCGATAAACGCGGCATCCAGTCCGGCGCTGAGGCTGGCATCCTTGGCATAGCGCCATTCCAGGGTATGGGTTCCGGCGGACAACGGAAACGAATAGCTCGTCCACCCAACCTCTCCCGACCACTGTTGCAGAAGGGCGCCATCCACATAGAAGTTGAGAAAGTCCCAATTCTCCTCCGAGCTGACCTTGAAGTAGAACGAGGCCGTTCCCCCGCCAAAGTTCGTGGTAAGGACCAGGGAACTGGTCTGGCTATCGCCGATGACCCCCGACTGGGCGGCAAAACTTCCCGCGAGCACGGTGTTCGTCTGAACCAACCAGGGAGCGTCGCCGGAGGCGGACCACCCAAGTTTCAGCAGATTGCCCGTTTCAAAATCATCCGCGAAACTGATAGGCAGGAAATGAGCCGTCAGATTGATATTGGAGTATATGACAATTGAGAGGGGATTGGCGGTTGCAGAATAGCTGCCGCTCCAACTGTCAAATGCAAAGAACGGGTCGGGCGTCGCCGTGAGAACAACGGTCGAGTTGGTGGCCACGTCGCCTGAAGACGGTGTAACGGTACCGCCGCCGGCACTGCTGATCGCCAGGCTGTAAACGGTTGCCGGTGTGAAGGTGTAACCAAGGAAAGCCACACCCGACGCGCCATCGAAACCGTCCACGGCGATGTGATAGGTTTGATTTGAGCGCACGGCCTGGGTCAGCGCGCTGAAACCGCCTGGCGCGCCATCGTAAGCGTCGTCATTGCTCGCGATGGCCGTCAAGTTGGTGACCGTGTCACCAAGGTACAGGGCCAGCAGGGTGTCAAAAGTCGAATTGGTCGTGCTCAGCGTCAGGACTCCATCAACCGACGGCTGGAATGACCACCAGACGGACTTTCCGCCGACGTTGCCCGCATGGTTCGGTTCGTTGAATTCCTTCGAGGCGTTGGTGGTGAGGGCGCTGGTTGACCCGGAATTGCCGGCGAGCGGGATCGCGTCGGCAAACAAGTCGTTGGGTGGATTTATTATCACGTAAGTGACCTGGATGCTGACCGGGTCGGAAATGTTGCCCGCGATGTCTTCCGCGGTCACCATGATGGTGTTCAATCCCTGGCTTAAACCAAAGGTGCGCGACCAATTGGTGGTGCCCGTGGCCGCAAACGGCAACTGTCCGTTCAAACTGACGAATACCTGGTCAACGCCGGAGGCATTCGGTTGCGGATCGTTGGCGGTACCGGAAACGGTGAGCAAAAAATTGGTCACATACAGGCCGCTCGGCGGACTGGTGACAAACACCGTCGGCGCGTTTACATCCGGTTGTCCGCCGGGCGCGATGAGCAAACGCAGCGACCCGGTTGAGTTCGAGGTCGCGCTGGCCACGGCGATACGATAGGACGCGCCTGCGGCGGCATTAAAGTTCAGATACGCCTGACGTTTCACCCCCACGTCATTGGTGGCGGCTACTTGAGTTAAATTGCTGACCGACGGACCGGTGTAAACCGCCACAACAGTGTCGATTTCGCTGCCGGTGGTGTCAATGAAAACATTCGTCGCGTTGACCGGCGACCAGTTCCACCAGAGCGAAGCCGCCACCGTCGCTACGCCCGCGTGTTGCGGTTCGCCCGGTTCGATTGTGGCAAATTTGTTGTTCGACAAATACAGCGCGCCGACGGGAGGAACTTTGGTGGCGTTGGTAAAGTAGTCGTTCACCGGGACCGGCACCACGCTGTAAGTGACCACATTGGTACTGTTGGTTTTGCCCGGGGCGGTAATGAGGAAACTTAAAGTCAGATCGTTCGTGTTGAGTGGCACGACCAGGTTGGCCGAGTAAATCGAATCGTTGGCTTTCACGTCCGGGGCAACGCCATTGTTGCTGAAGACGAGGTTGGTACCGCCGTTGATGGTCGCAATCACCGTGGCATTCGTCACGGGCGGCCCATCGGTCACTTGAACGAATATTGTTTCTGTCGCGCCTTCAAGCAAGGCCGCCCGGTCGAACGGCGTGACGCTCACTTCCAAAATACCATCAGGAGTACCGCCAGATACAAAAGTCAGGGCGTTGATCAGGTTCTGTCCGACCGGGGTGCCCCAGCCAGTACAGAGATCGTAGCCGGGAACGGCAAAGAATTTCCCGGGGCTGCCGCTCCAGGTATTGTCTCCCGTGGTGATGTCGTGGAAGGCCGATGTGTAGCCGGATCCCTTGCCGATCGCATAGACCGCCGGGTTGATAAAACCAACCGGCGGATTGCCGCCGCTTACGGCCTGCTGATTAACCAGCGCAGTAAAACCCGCCCACAGCGGCGTCGCAGCACTGGTCCCGCCGAAGGAACCTGACTGCCCATTACCATAGATGACCCAGACGTTATCCGCGGTCAGCGCTACATCGGGAAGATTTCGATAGGTTGTGGAGCCTTGGTTGGCCGTCATGCTGATACCTTGTTGCCACGTTGGGATCGCATACGTGGTGCTGATTCCACCGCTGCTCCCCGAATCGCCGCCATTGGGGTTTGGCGTTCTCCAGTTCCAAACCGTCTCCGATAACCAGGCGCCGCCCGGCCCGGTCGTCCTCAAGGTTGTGCCGCCGACGATTGTGATGTTCGGATCATCCGACGGCGTGGGAACCGTCCCAGGAGTATAAGCATCATCGTCCCCGGAAGCGTTAAAGAAGGATTGTCCCTGACGGGCAAATCGCAAAAAGATTGGATCCGTGTTCACGTCTATGGGATAACTCCAGGAAGCGCCGATCTGCTTCACCGTAGCACCGTCCGCGGCCATGGCATTCAATATTGTATCCGTCAAGTTACCTTCATAGACCTTCACCTTGGACAATCCCGGGGCCATGGCAATGGCCATGTCAATGTCGAGAGACACCTCGTCGTTGGCAACACCAGGACCGCCGTTATACCCATCCAACAGCACGGCTACCACGGGCACGTGTGGCAAACCAGCCAGGGTTTCGTATGCCGTCACGTCGCTTTGGTAGAAGCCAGAAGCGAACTCCAACAACCCGACCGTTTGTCCGGTACCGGTAAGGGAAACACCTGGCGCATAGGCGGATCTAAAATCGGACCCCAAGTAGCTGCTGTGGTCAGGTGCCGAACCAACCGCCGGGGTCGCTTGCCCAGCTTTGTCCTGCGAAGCTGACTTGTGCAGCAGCGGGCGAGGCACGACGTAATTGTTCAGGCCGCTGATCCCCAATAATGAAACGGCCAGGTTGACGGACGGCTCCGTGTCCGGCGCAAAAAAGATCCGGTTTTCCCTGGGATGCTGATAAGTCCGCATCGTGACGTTGAAAACCTTTTCAACGTCCGCCACCCTGGCACTCACACCCACCAGCGTGCGATTGGAATCAGTGCCGGTGACCGTCAGGCCGTTTGCCCGCGCAAAAGCGATGACCGCCCGATAATCCTGTTCCGTAGGCCCAAACATTTCCGTGAATTGCTCCGGCGTCAGGTACCGACGGAAATTGGGGCTGGCCGGATCGTAAATCTGCTGGAGCTGGTTGGTGAGCGCTTCCCGGTTGCGCAATGNNCAGATTCAAATAAGTAGTGCTGGGAAGCCGGCCAATCGGCTGCAGGCTCGTCACGACCGCAGGCACGTGACCCTGCAGTGTCTGGCGGGAGCTTTGGGCCAGACCAGACTGGCAAGCAAGGACTCCGAGGCATGCTGCGATCAAAACCTGAGTCTTCATGAAATTTCTTTCGGTGTTTCCACCTGAATATGTGATCTGGCATGGCTGCTGTTCAGCCTTTGCCATGTTATGTTCTTCTTCATTGACAGATTAATTACCGACCGTCTGCGATTACGAACCGCGACCGGGGACGTGAACCCGCCGCGCGTCACGGCACGAAATCCACGCTCCCACTCTGGTCTGTGCCCAGGAAAAATCCATGACCGGCATTTTGCTTCTGCAGCAGCGCGCCGTTGAAATAGATTCGCCGGCCTGTTGCCAGGTCCAACACACTGCCATTGAACCAGCCCTGCGCCGGCTGCAAGGTGAGTTTCAGCCCGTTATCGCCCGTCACCCTGTGGTTTGAGTCAATCGCCACGTTACTCACAATGCCCGCGGCAAGATGCCCGCCCATCAGCGTCACGACACCATTGCTGAAACTCAACATCGGGGCCGGAGTGTAGGCCGAACCGGTCGCGCGCACCTCGAGATTGAAACCCGCCGGGTAAAACCTGGCCGCGGCCTGGGGCGGCTTGATCCAATTGACCGTTCCGCCAACGTCTTCGTCCACGGTGCTCGCAAATACCAGCCACCCGAGCAATTGGCCCTGCCCTCGATACACCGGGTCGTAGAGCGGCCAACGACCGGATCGCGACACGGCGGCAGTCTGCGCCAGTTTCTCGCCATCCGCCAGCGCCCCATGTAATGTTATCCGCCCCGACCGGTCAATGGTCACCGCGCCGTAACCGTCGCCCAACGGCGCGCCAGTATTGCCCGGATCGCCGCTCCCCGGAAAGAGGAGCGTGTAATTGCCGGCAAACGGAGATGCATTCAGGCCGGCATAGACCACTGCGCGATCCGCTTGAAGCTCGGCCAGCCAGGTTCCGTCGGAAACCGTGCCGCCCATGTGTTCGTTGGCGGCCAGGTCCATTTGAAGGACGAGGGTGAGCCAGTTGGTGCTCCGGCGCGTAATCATGTTGGTGGCCGCGCCCGCCAGGTTAAAGTGTCCGCTGAACGGGTAGCGGCTCAGGCCCATTTGCAGACGTCCGCTATAGTTGCCGCCCGCCGTGGTCGTCGCGGTGAACGTCCCCGAACTGGCGCGCTCGACGTCGTTCGAATCGTAGAAAAGTCCGTTGTAGCTGCCGACCGTCGCCGCGAAAGGATGGGCCGCGAAATTGGCGACCNNAAATTGGTCTGCATCGTAAACGTCAACTGAGGGGAATCCGAAACAATCCCGCCGGTCCAGTTTGAAAACACGGATCCGGCTCCGGCCTTGGCGGTCACCGTATAGGTCTGGCCCAGTGCCAGCGTCTGCCCATTGTAGTCCGGAGTGACCGTTCCCGCGCCAACAATCTGCACCATCAGCACCGTGTCGAACGGAGTAAAGTCAAAGAAATTCGGCGTTCCGTCCCCGTCTGAATCGATGATCCTGCTGTTGCGCAAGGCGCGGTTGACTTTGACCGTCTGGCCATTGATAAGCACATCGACGCTGCTATTAGGCCCGGCGAAATCCCTGACCCAGCGCAGATGGCCGCCGAACTGGCCGTCCAGGAATTCTTCGGCTTCCTGCACGGCACCGTTGGTGAGCGGCGGGGTAAAACCAAGATTAGCCGCGGCATAATAAATGACCAGACTGGGATCAATCTGCATCTGGTTCAAATAGTTTGTGTCAAGTTTGCTGATATCGAGCAGATCCACGTAAAGGCCGTTGTTCAAACCAGCGCCCGAAAAGAAGAAAAGCGGATCGGGACTTTGAGATGACAAGATCAGCTTGCCGAGGGCGACGTTGTTGGAATAACCGACGGCGCTGGCGCCGCGATCCTCACCGGCCCAGGTGTGGTCGATTTCAATACTGGGAACGTTCGGCGCGATGGTCTGGAGGGCGGTGCCCAGCAGATCGCCCGTCGGCGGCTTCAATTGCAGGTTGAAGCCATTCTGCACGTTGAAGGTGTTACCGGCCCCGCCACCCGTGTCGAAGAGCGCGTTAGTGACGCCGAAATAGACGCCACCGTTGACGGTCAAATGGTAGTTGTTGAATTTGAGGGTACCGGACAGAAACTGGGAATCGCCACCGGAACTGCTGGACCCGTTTTCAAGTTTAGCCGTGGTGCTTTGCATGGTCAGCGGTCCCACCGTCTGCAGGGAACCGTTGTTCTGGAAGAAATCGCTGTTCAACTGGAGGCTGGCCGCGCTGATGGTGCCGGTGTTGACCAGTGTTGCATAGGGCGTTGCCCGGTCGTCGCCGAAGTGGGCCTCGTTGGCGATGCTGAAGGTGCCGTGATTCGTAAAAAACAGAAGGTTCGGCGCGTTGGTAAAAGTCCAATCCCGGAGAGGGGCGCTGAAAGAGCAGAAACCGCCCGGATCCAAGATCGGATTCGCTGGCGGGATGGCGCCGGGAATCGTAATACTTCCGTCGAGGGTAAGGCTCTGCCCCTCGATGAGCATGGATTGAACCACCGTCATGTTATCGCTGACGACAGTATTTGTGCTGTGGGTGACAAAATCATGGACCGTCACGGGCTGGGTGGTTGTAAGCGCCGTAGCATCCAACATCAACGTGTAAAGACTAATCGTAATGGTGTTCGTTATGGGCGCCGGCGTGGCGACGGGCGGCGTGTTGGTGTCAAGGGAAAAGTTATTGAGGATCACGACCGCCGTATTGCTCCAGACGGCGCTCCACATATAAATATTGCCCCGTAACCGGTCAACGCTTTGCTTGCTCAGGTTCTGGACCTTCAAATTGCCATTCGTCGAGTTGAGATCGAAGCTGAGGTTCTCGCAATCGACGACGGCGTTGCTGCTGGAAATCAGGTGCGAAGTCTGGATGATGATTTGCCCTTCGCCACGCAATCGTGTCTTGCTCATATCCAGCGTGTCCGAGGAGATACGAATCCGACCGGGCAAATTCGTGACCGTGCCGCCGGCGACCAGCGGTGGGCGCGAAACAATGTTGTCAAGAAAGGCGGAATAAGCGGAAAACTCACCGTTGGTTATCCGGGTGCTCACGACCAAGTCGGTGAGAACGCTGGGGTCGCTCGCTCCGGAGTCGAGGAAAAAGTTGGGTTCGGGGTAGCCGTTGTTGCCGGCACCACCGGGAGAAAAACGCAGTCGCTCAACATCATAATTGGCCGGACGGAAGGTGGAGAGAGGGGGGCAGCCAATAATATTCGCGAGCAACCCGGTGGTGCCCCCGGATCCGAGTGTGTCTTGAACGAAAATATATGCCGGTTCAAGCAGAGTGGTCACCACGTTCGATAGCTGCAAGGACAACAAGACACCCGCGGTATCGAAGTTATTAAAAGCAGGCGTAAATCCAATTTGCACCGAGGCACCAGACGGACCGCCGACAAATACCGCTCCTTTGGTAATATTGGTCGCCATGGTAACCATTGAGGTCGAACCATCCTGGTTCGTGATCGTCACCGTCAAAAAGGTCGTCGGGTCAACGTTGATGTAAGAGTCCGCCACCGGATTGAGGAGTGAAAACCCGGAAGCGCCTCCAAAAACTCCACAAAGCCCGTTCACAAACTGCACTGGAGCAAAGGGTGCTGTCGCGGTCTGCCCGTCCCATAATTCGTCGCTAAAGAGAGAGTAGTTGTTGTCAAAGTTGGTTCGTCCCCAATATTGGTCATAGATGGCTACGTCGGGTTGGAAAAGGTTGGTCGGGATGAGGAAGCTCCCGAACAGTTCATCCCAAACCGGCAACACTTCCAATCCGCTGCGGGAAATGTCGATGTGTTTTCCCTCCAGTTTCAGCTCGCCATTCGACCCCACTCTCAATGATGCCTTGGGCGATCCCGAGGTCCCACCCTTAATGATGATGTTGGTGGCGGAAACCAACAGGTAACTCGGATCAACCGTGGCGACCGAACAGAAAAAGTTGTTCAGGAACTGAGCACCCGGGTCATCTGCCTCCACCAACGCGCCATTGTCGTTGAAGAAACTGGCGGCCATCGTGCTCAAACCGGTGGTTGTCGAAGCGGTGTCTAATATAAAGCCGGGTGATCCCCTCATGGTGCCGGAACCGGAGAACGTTCCGACTTTGTTGGTGTAATTCAACGTGTCAGACGGTTCATACGAAAGCGCACCACCGAATGCCTGAAAGAGTCCTCGATTGACAAAATTGACCGCATCAACCTGCGGGCGGTTAACAGTCCCGTTGTTGATGTAAAAAGCGTCGGCAGCCGCCCCCACGCACGGCAGCAGAATCAAACTCATCAAACCTGAAAGAAACAATCGCTTCATGATTCGTGTTCAGTAAAACGCATCCGCGCGCCTAATGTCCGTTCAAGACCTGTTGTTCCAAATCCGCAATGGTACTGCCAATGGGATAAACGATTGGCTCATTGGTGGTGCCATCGAAGGATCCCCACCGAAAGTCCCTGATGAAAAAGTTAAATTCATCCAGGAAGAATGGATTGATGTTTAATTGCGATGGACCAACTTNNCCTGCGGCGAAATGATGCCCGGCCCTCCGATCAATAGCTGCCCATTCAGCAGATCATTATTAACCCAGTTGATGGTCCGGGCGAGCATCGGGTTTAGATCTGTTTGCGGCGCGCCAATATCCGCCGCGCCAAAAAGTATATCGGGTTGAACCAACACTCTCTGGGTCGTTTGCTTGATTCGATGTGAATTGGTAATATAGGTGTCCTTGTAGAAGTTGGTGATCGTGAGGAAATTGCCAAACACCGAATCGTATTTCGCGGGTTTAAAGAGGATTTTATCCACGCCCGGACGAAGGGCCACGGTGACACCCGTGTTGTTCGTCCCTCCTCCAAAATTGTTCGTCCCTCCTCCAAAACCTCCCACCGGCGACCAGGGTGATCCTGATCCTGATGCCGTGCCTCTGGAAGCAGTGGTACCCGTAATCAGGTTCTCAATGTTGTAGTTGTTGGGACGATAGATATACCGCAGACAGCCGGCGTCATCGCGGGTTATGCCGGTGAAAAACTCGCCGTCCAACAAGGCACCTCCAGCCCACGGCATTGGATCGGCCGCAGCCGCAACGGACGTGAACTGAAAAGCCAGCGGATCCACCGGCAATTCGACCGCATCCGCAACCGGAGTTCCGCCAAAGAACGCCACTGGATCAATGATGACGTAAGTGTACAGGGTGCCGTTCACATAGCTCGAAGGGGCAAGAGTTACAGGATCAAAGTTTCTTTTGATTACATTGTAGTTGGTGTTCGCCGGGTGATCCGTCACGGATCTCAAAGTCCAGGTAAAGCGTTCGGGGCTGGCCAACCCCATTTCTTCCAAAAGGGTCGCCAAAGCCGTGGATTTCAAATCGACCAAGCCCACGGCGCTGGCCCGATAGTTGACCCGCTTGGTGTCAGTCGCAAACTCCGTCAGGTTGGTGCTCATTTTCGAGACTGGAGGAAGAGCATTTAAGATGGCAATCGCCTTGTTAATTTCATCGACACCTCGCTGGCCAAAATAATTCAAAAAGGATTCATCGAATCCGTAGGTGATCGTTTGGATGTTCCAACGGTATTCCTCACCCAGATTCTGTGGCCCTCCAATATCGGGACCACCCGGCTGGAGATACCCAGCTCGCGGAAGCTGGTAAACGTCTCCGGGATCGATCGCAAATGGGCCAAGCATGGAAAAGGCCGAGGCCGAGTTAACAGCCCCGGCAACCGTCATCGCCAGCAACGTTCGTTGAAATAGTCGTGACATGTGCATAAATCAAGGCCCCACCGTTTCCAGATACGTTCGCGCATAAAGGTCGAAACTGGTGTTGGCAACGAAGGACGACCACACGACCAGAAAGCGATTGACGCCATCTGCCGCGACCGCTGGCTGGATCTGGCGGCTGATGGTGGTGGTATTGACCGGAAACTCGGGGCCTTCGAAGGCGCCGCTGCCCGTGAGAAACTGGCCAAACACACCTTCACGCGAACCGTCCTGGCCGAGGCTGGTCCAGACGGTCATATATCGATTGTCACACGCGCTTACCTTGGGCGCGTACTGGTCGCCGTACACATAGGTGTTCAACCGGACCGGCGAGGTTACAGACGCTCCGTTTACATCGAATAAACTCCCAACCACATCCCAACCATTCGTGGACCGCGAAGTTGAAGGAAGTCCGGCGATCTCGCCTTCCACCGCCAGCGCCGCAACGTCCTTCTGGCTCCACGCGACCATGAAACCACTCTGCGGCGAGGCCGCCAGCGATGGGTTCGCGCAAATGTTGGTCGGGTCGGGATTGACCGGAAACTCGTCCCCAGCCGCGACGCCCGAGGAGTTAAAAATGCGCGTATAGATGTCCACACTGGCCGGAGCGCGTTGCAACTCAGAAACCCAGACCGCTACAAAACTCCCATTGGCCAGCGCGGCCACGGCGGGGGTTCGCTGGTTCTTGGCCGTCCACTGGTTGAGCCGGAATTCGCGGCCCAATTTGGCACCCGCCGCCGACAAACGCTGCCCGAAAATCCCCTGCAAATCACCGTCCTGTCCGTCGCTGGCCCAGACGACGATAATGCTGCCATCCGTCAAAACGGCAACGGCGGGATTGATTTGAAAACCGGGCCGGTAGGTATTGACGAGCAGATCCCGGGCAAGGAGTGTGCCGTTGGGAGACAGGAAGCGGGCATAAATTTTCTGGAACCCATATTTGCCGCCCTGCCAGACAATCACCGCGCCCCCGCCCTGCAACAACGCCACTTGCGGTTTTTCCTGATCGAAGGTGATTTTTGAACCCGCATTTGCACTGACCACAAACGGAACTCCCGACGCGGTTAAATCAGGGTTCAAACGCACCGCCTTGATCCTAAGCCCGTTGGTACTCGCCGAATTGTCCTGCCAGACCAGATAACCGCCGGCGGAATTGATGGCCGATTGCGGGGAGGATTGATCACCCGCCAAGGCGCCGGCGATGGCATAATTATTTCCTCCCGGAGAAAAGGCGCTCTGCCCGCTGACCAGCACGGGCACCGCCAAAAGCCATCCGAAAATGGCGAGCCTTTTACAAGCGCACAACAGTGATGACATAAGGTTGTTTATTATTAGCAAGGCAGTGGATGCTTGTCCACGCTTTCTTTCCAAGAAAAAACCGGTTCCGGTCGATCGGGCGTTCATCGGTGCATCATTAGAACACAGTTGCCACAAAAGACAAGGGACCGAATCCAAAATGTTTCCGGTCGGGCGCAAACAAAACCCTCCAACCGACGCTGGTTGAGGTTGAAATTTTCATTTGTTCAGCGGGTGTTGCGGAAGTCGTTTTGTGACTTTGCGGAATTGCCAACCAAGTCCGTGTTTTTGCTCCGCAGCTATTGTTCGTCGGGTAATCCCAGTTCCCTTTGCCGCGGGGTCAGCCACGCGAGGTGATGCGCGATTGTTGGTGCGTCCAGCCAGGGGCCATCGTCCGCAGCAGCACCGCGCTGGCGGCCAAAAGGCTCATCTGCCACGTCAGCCGGAGACGGTTGAAAAAAATCCAACTCAAGCCTAACTGGTTTTTCTCCAAAGCCGGTGCCGGCTCGATCNNCGAGCGTTGCCCCACGCGACTGCCCGG
The DNA here is from genome assembly GCA_003140275.1 of Limisphaerales bacterium. Lineage (GTDB taxonomy): Bacteria > Verrucomicrobiota > Verrucomicrobiia > Limisphaerales > PALSA-1396 > PALSA-1396. The sequence continues at coordinate 5,535 of PLJQ01000449.1, read as the reverse complement.
CAAGACATTGACCGCAAGGCCGGCGCTGGTGCTTCCATCGCGTTTGAACGTGAACGCGGCGGGATCCGTTGTCCCGAGGGTCGCCGTCGGATCACTCGCAACCCTGGACACGGTTGGCACTGCTGCATAAATCGTCGAGCCGCATTGAGCGGCACACAAAACGATGCCGAGAACGACAAAATGTATTTTTCCCATAGTGCCGTCAGGTTAGCAGAACGGACGCAAGTTATCTAATCCGAGTCGGTGTGATTTTTCTGTCAGTGTTTGGACGACACTTTCAGAGCAAGATCCCCTGCTGCGCCGGCGCGGCTTCCAGTTCCTTCAGCAATGTTTTAAATCCCCAGCGCGAGAACAGGTCATGCAGGCGACCCTGATCCGCCCGTTTCAAAACCAATTCGTCCGGAGAAAAATCTCCCGGCAGATCATCCCGCAAGCGAATCAAGCGCTGGTTGCGCCGCACCACCTCCGTCGCCGCCTGTAAACTCGCCCGCAATCGCTCCGATTTGACCTCGTCGAGCCGCTGATAGATTGCAGCCACCGTGCGGAACTGCCGCAACAATTCCGCGGCAGTTTTGGGGCCGACCCCCGGCACCCCCCGGATATTGTCCACGCTGTCACCCACCAGGCTCAACCAATCGACAATCTGTGACGGATCCACTCCTGCCCTGGCACGGACTTGTTCATCCGTCCACACCGTTTCCGATTTATCGTTGGGATTCAACAAACCGATGGCGGGTGAAACCAACTGCATAAAATCCTTGTCCGAACTGGCAATCACCACCTTCAGTCCGGCGAGCGACGCGTGCCGGGCCACCGTGGCAATCCAGTCGTCCGCCTCCACACCCTCCTGGCAATAGGAAGCGATGTTGGCCGCCTGCAAGTAACTGATGATTTCGTCGAGTTGCGCTTCCAATTGTTCCGGCATGGGCGGACGGTGGGCCTTGTATTCAGGCAGGACTGCGGTGCGTTCTTCCGCCAAACCGCCGTCCCACGCCACGAGGAGATGAGCCGGGCGCAGCCAGTCACGCATTTTTCCCAGCATTTTGATGAACCCATAGATCGCATTGGTCGGCGCGCCGGAAGGCGACGTCAATTGGCGGATCGCATGAAAGGCCCGGTAGGCGTACGCATGTCCATCGACGATGAGCAACGTCGGTGACCGGAGGCCGGTGGTCGGAGGTCGGAGGTCTGACCTCTGACTTCTGACTTCTGACTTCTGATTTTGCCGGCTTGCCTTATTCACTTCCGCTGGATCGCGATCCGGTGCCCACCTTTATCGTCGTGGAAAAAATAATCAAGGGCGGGTTACGGTTTTAAGGATCTGGAGCGGCGACAACATTCCGCGGATCGGTTGTCCCTATTGATCCGCCGGCGCGGGCTGTGCGTTCTGGAATGAAGTTGGCGCAAAGGGCATTTCGTCGTCCGAATGAAAACGGTTGCCCGCCGGGTCGATGATGGTGGGCGTCACAAAGATCACCAGGTTTTTCTTTGCGCTGGTGGATGATTCACTGCGGAAAAAGCGGCCGAACAGCGGGAGATCACCGAGCACCGGGATTTTGTCCTTGATCTTCGTGACATCTTCCGAAATCAACCCGCCCAGCACAATGGTTTGACCATCCCAAACATTGGCGCTGGTCACGAGCTGGCGGACGCGGAAATGCGGCAACGGCAATTGCGCAACCAGCGGTGTACTGCCCCCGCCCACGCCCTGGGCCTGCACGGCAAAAGGGCCGGGGTCATCATACTGGATAAATTCCGTCAACGTGGGGATAATGGTCATTTGAATGGAAAACCCATCCGCTGAAACATAAGGCACGACATCCAGCACGGGACCGAATGACAGCGGTTCCGTGGTGGGTTGAATGACGGAGCCGACACCCCCGCCCGTGCCGCCAACCGTGACGCCGCCGGTGGCGCCGCCGGTACCGCTGCTGGTCTGGTTGGCCGATGTGCCCGTCACGATGGTTCGGATATCCACCACCTGGATTTGCGCCTGCCGCCCGCTCAGGGTCGTTATTCTCGGCGCGTTCAGGAGATCAACCCCTTGCCGCTGTTCCAACGCGTGAATCGCGACACGGAACTGCGGGTCCGTTAATATGCCCGTAAACGTCCCCAGGGTTGGCACCGTACTCCCCGAGACCCCAAACGTATTGCGCAATCCGCCCGAGATCAACTGATCGGTCGTTGAGGGAGGGATCGTGGTCCCGGCCGCCGCGTTGCCCGGGAATTCGCCGGTGGGATTGGCGGCGCTCGGGGCACCCTGGAAAGACGGCGCCGTGCCGCCCTGCAACCCCATCGCGCCATTATTGATCAGCGTGTTTCCCAAAAACCAATCGAAACCGAGGGCACGCGAATCAGTCTGCGTGATTTCAACAAACTTGGAATCGATCGTCACCTGCGGCGGCGCGATGTTCAGGGTCTGCACGGCCGCTTCCACAATGTCCAGGTCCTGCAACGTTGCTCGCACCATCAAAGTCCCTTGCCGTTCATTAAAGAAAACGTTTCTGGGAGGATTCAAATCCACACCGCAAGCCAGGAAGAACGCACGGACGGTCGCCTGGACGATCGCGACCTGGCTTTGGCGGGTCACAAAATTCACGCCGCCGCCGCCGGCCGCCCCCCCGGCCGTTCCGCCGGGCGTTCCACCGGGAACGCCGACAGCACCCGTACCGCCCCCCAAGGCGCTGCCACTGATCGCGCCACCGCCGGCCCCGCCCTGTCCGCCTTGCGCGCCGGCACCACCGGAAATTACGACCCGCGGAACGAGAGCGCCACCTCCGCTTTGCCCGCCCGCCCCGCCACCACCAGTCGAACCGCCGCTTTGCCCGCCGCCGCCACTACTACCACTACTGCCTTGAATATTACCGAAGGAAATCGAGCCGACACTTTCCAGCCCCTGATAGAACGTGTTCGGATCCACTTTGAAGAACCGGGTGTAGAGCGCCGCCTCTTCGGGCGTTTTGGCGGAAAAAACCACCGCGTAATCTTCGATCGAATAGGTAATTGGCTTCTCGGCAACTTTGATAATGGCATCCAGCACATCGGCCAGGCGGACATCGGTAATGGCGGGATTGATTTTGATCGCGATGGTGTTCAGGTCCACCTGTTCGCCACCGGAGACCGTGGACGTGGTCGTCGGCAGGCCGGTGGTCGGGTCGATCGGCACGGCTGCGCCAGGAAACGCGCTGGGGGTCGCGAATGACGCTTGCACGTGCGGGTTGAGCATGAAATTGATGCCGCGTTTGTCCGGGTCGCGCTTTTTTGCCTCAATGCTCAAGGTCTTGAGGACTTCGCCCAACGGCAAGCCATCGTATAAAACCTCGTCCAGCCGGATCGTTCCCAGTTTGGCGATGATGGCTTGCCGCCCTTTGCTGGTGTTGACCAAATTGGCGCGGGCGTGGGGGTTGGGCACCGGCAACTGGTCCCGCTGGACCGGCTTGTCCCAGGCCTGCTCCACTTCCACCAATTTGTCCTTGGAGGTCTTTTCCTGTTCCCGGGCGATTTTGCCGTATTTGATTTCCCGGATCAAACTCAGGTAATAATCGGCTCCGCGATTGCCCGGGTCTTCCTTCAACGCCAGGTTCAACTTGACTTCCGCATCATTTAGTTTGCCCGCCTCGAAAAGCACCCGCCCATCCTGCACGAGCGTGGCGGCGTGGACTTTGATGCTGTGAATGCCCGGCAACTGGTCGAGCACCTCCTGGTTGGGCACGCGGCCGGCCTGGGCGGCCAACGCCCGGTTATTCTCCTTTTGAAAAGCAAGGGCGGTTTCGTTCTTTGGGTCCAGCCGGAGCACCCCGTTGATCTGGCGTTCAGCTTCCTTGAACTCTCCCCGGCGTCGGGCGGATTGGGCGAGTTCCAGCCGCACGGTCGTCAATCCGAAAACCACCTGGTCGGTTTCCGATTCCACGCCGGCGCCGACGCTTTGGGTCAGGATCCAGCACACTTCGTAAAGTTTGGCGGCGTTGCCGAGGTCATTTTTCGCCTGGGCGCTTTGCGCTTCGGCCAGTTTTTGACGCAAGACAATCTTGTTGGCCTCGCGTCGCACGGCTTCCTTGATGGCCTCGTCGGTGGGAGCGACCTGGGCCGGCACCGCCGCGGCGGTGGCAAACAGCAAGAGGGAACAGAGCAGGGTGTGGGCGGCTTTTATCATGGTCTGAATTTGGTTTGGCGGCAAAATTAACGCGGTTTGGCGGTCGGGTTAAACTTGATCGTCGTTTTTTTTCCAGTCGATTTCGCGGACAATACTACATCGCTCTCCGTGATGGCAACCACATTGTATTCATCGCCGGCAAAGAAGCCCAAGGATGAGTTGAGTCGCTGGAGGGGCCAGGTCTTTTTCTCCGGATCGTATTTCAAATCAGCGGCATAACCTTCCACTCGTTTGTAAGGTTTGTCCGGAGCGATGGAAATCCGCTTGCCGGTGTCGTTCAATACTAGGACCAGTTCGGTGGGACTGTTCGTCGGCCCCTTCAATTCCTGGAGGGTATAGATTTCGGTCTTGGTGGCGGAACTTAGTTTTTTGCGGCGCTTCTCGAGAGTGGCTGCCGCTTGATTTTCGACGCCGATCAAAGACCCCGCCACGGTCACGGAATCAAAGCTAACGATGAGATACAACGGCGTGATCTGGGTGACCACCACCGCATCCGGGCCTTCCTCCTTGCCGGTGCGGTTGGGAATCAAGCTGCCATTCGCTGCTTTTTTCCACGCCACCGGATTCAGCAGATTGTGGACGCCGGAGAAGTTCAGGATGAGGGCGGCTTGCAGGCGTTGGAGCACGGCTTGATACCGGGTTTGTTCCAGTGGTGGCAACAGTTTGACTCGAGTCTCGGTTTTAGTCTTTCGCTGTTCCTCGAGGTCCTGCTTCTCGGTCGCGATCTTCAACGGCAACAGGGCCGCCGCCACCGCCAGTCCCAACAGCACCAAGCCGAGCAAGACTTTCTCGTAATGTTTTTTAATCAACTCCATGGCGCTCTATTTGGGAGGTTTGCGGGCCTTCTCGGTTTGCTTTGATCCCGTTTTCAGTTTAACGACCTGAATCAGCAGGGTGACTTTGAGCGGACCTTCGTTGATGACCGTTGGGAGACCACCCCGGCCGGCCGTTGCTGGCGGCGGCGCTGCAACCGGCAGTGGAGCAGGCCGTCTAAACGCGTAGCGTTCCTGAAAAAGCTGCCTCTCCGACGCGTTCTTGCCGCCGCCAAAGGGAGTGGCCACTGGCGGCTGAAAGATTGGCGCGGCTGAAACGGCGGCCGCTTCATTCGGCAAGGCCATTGCGGGTGCGGGTTCAACATTGATGGTTTTGATGATCAAGCAATACGGCGAATTCGCCAGCCCGGCCATCACGGACCCCAGTTCAGAACTGAAGGAACGAAACGTAACCTCGTACGGGGTCAGCACGGCCAGTTCATTCGTTACCGACTTTTGATCCAAATAATCCGCGCTGCCGACGTTGACCGAAGCATCATCGGTCGAAACCCGCTCGCGCCGCATTCCTTCGAGCGAATTGATGCGCGCACGAAACAGGATATCGCAGAG
>PLJQ01000395.1:1208-16300 GCA_003140275.1 Limisphaerales bacterium | reverse complement strand
CGGCGCGATTCTCGGCGACCGGGCGACCATGATCTACGCGCAAAGCGACCGCGTGTATATGCGTTCGCTGGCGACGCGTGGTCATTTGAGCGGGCTTGCGGCAGTGGCGGCGGCAGCCCTCGAGATTCTGAAATCAAGCGGCGAGTTCGATTTTATTTTTGTGGAGTCGGCCGGCATTGGCCAGGAGAGCGATCCGTTTCAATTGTTTGGCCGGCGTCGCCGGTTGGTGGACGCTGCCTTGTTGGTGATGTCGCCCTATTATGGCGGACGGATTCAGCTTCAAAAAATCGGGCTGTTGAACGGCGCTGATTTTGTGGCGGTCAATAAATGCGATCAGCCGGCGGCGAAAACGGCCCGGGCAGAAGTGGCCGAACGCCTCGAAGCAAACCGCCGCGGCCAAAAACTTTTTGCCACCACAGCGGCCCGACACAACGATCCGGGGGTGGGCCTGCTGTACGCCGCCATTGAAGAAAAAGCAAATAATCCATGAGCCATCTCGAACCCGTTGTTCAATCGGTTGAATGTTACAATCGGTTTGTCGGCCAACAAGTCGAGCGGTCGCGCAAGGATCGCGACTTCAGCCGGTCGCTCATCCAACGCTGGCACAAAATCAAGCAGACCATCGGGACAAGCACCTCGACCACCGGCACCACTTTGCCGCGCCTGGCGTTGCCGCAAACCGATGAGCCGGGCGAAGTGGCGCGGTATCTTTTTGGCGAAGGTTTGCCCGGCGAATTTCCCTTTGCCAACGCCGCCTATCGCGAGATGTATCTCGCCCCGGATAAATCCGGCCTCCAACCTCCGACCTCCGAAATCGAAGAGCCGACGCGCCTGTTTGCCGGACTTGGCCGGGCTGAAGACACGAACGCGCGGTTTCATTATCTCTCGAAACATCAGAAGAGCGTGCGGTTGAGCACGGCGTTTGACGGGCCGACCCTGTACGGGTTGGACAGCGATTACGAAGGCGTGCTGGGCAAAGTGGGCGAAGGAGGCGTGGCCGTGGACACCGTCGAGGACATGGAGCGGCTTTACGCGGGCTTCAACCTCGCCGACAAAAACTCCAGTGTCTCAATGACCATCAACGCTCCCGCGCCCGCGATCCTCGCGATGTATGTCGCGGCGGCGAAACGGCGATTTGGGCCGGGCGTCGTCGAAAAGTTACGCGGCACGATTCAGGCCGACATTTTGAAGGAGGTGCAGGCGCAAAACGAAATGATTTTCCCCGTTGAAGCCGCGTTGCGGTTTCTCACCGACATGGCGGAATACACGACGCAACACCTGCCGCGCTGGTATCCGATCAGCATCAGCGGCTATCACATCGCCGAGGCGGGCGCGACGCCGGTCCAGCAAGCCGCCTTCACGCTGTCCAATGGATTTGCGTACGTGGAAATGTTCAAGGCGCGGGGCATGGACGTAAACCAGTTTGGGCCGCGCCTTTCGTTCTTCCTCGATTGCGGGCTGGACATTGAATACCTCGTGCTTGGCCGGGTGTGCCGGCGCATCTGGGCCATCGGGATGCGGGACGTTTTCGAAGCCGATTCGCGCGCGCAATTGCTGAAACTGCACATGCAGACCAGCGGGCGTTCGCTGATTGCCGCCGAGTTCAAGAACAATCTCACCCGCACGGCGGTCGAGTTGATGTTGGCTTACATGAACGGCACGAACTCCTGCCACAGCAACAGCGCCGACGAACCGTTTACCACGCCCACTGAGGAATACGTGCGGCTCGCTTCGCATGCGCAGTCGATCATTTTGGAAGAGACGGGTCTTTTCAAACAGATGATGAATGTCTTTGGCGGCTCGCCCGGTTTGCAAATCCTGGAGCGCCGGGTCGAACAGGGGATTCTCGAGGCATTCGCTGAAATCGAACAACTGGGCGGCGTGCTGCCTGCCATGGAGCAGCGGTATCAACGCAGCCAGATTCAGCAGGCGGCTCACACTTACGAAAAACAAATCTACTCAGGCCAGCGTCCCGTCATCGGCCTGAATAAATATACCAGTGAAGAAAAAAGGCCGTCGCCGAAACTTGAACGCACACCGCCCGCCAGGCAAAAAGCGCAGGTGGCCCGATTGCACGCCTTCAAACAGAAGCACGCCAAAAAGTCTCCCATCGCTCTGCAACGGCTGGAAAATGTCTGCCGCCAAGGCGGCAATGTTTTTGCCGAATTGCTGAATACCGTCGAGGTTTGTTCCCTCGGCCAGATCACCACTGCGCTGCAAAGTTGGGTCGGCCGTTTTCGCCCGATGGTGTAGCTCTTAATTGGTCATTGCCTTCCGCCGTCACCGGGAAAGCAGTCCCCTGAATTCTGACTGCCGGGATATTACCCAGGGCCGCCGGTTAGACATCGGGCTGGCCTGGCGGTCGAAAAATCCGAGCTTTGATTTGACGTTTTCTCCGGCAGTTGTTAAAAGAATGTCATCATGTTGCGGGCCACCACTCTTGCCAAATGAAAAAATCCAAACCACCCCGGTATCGTCGCGTCCTGATCAAGTTGAGCGGTGAAGCTCTCGGCGGCGAAGCGGGTGTGGGAATTTGTCCGGAAGCCGTGCATGACATGGCCCGGCAGATCAGTGAAGTGCGGGAGTTGGGCGTGCAGGTGGTCGTGGTGATTGGGGGTGGCAATATTTTTCGCGGCCTCGCGGGCAGCGAGCGCGGCATCGAACGCGCGACCGGCGATTACATGGGAATGCTGGCCACGGTGATCAATTCACTGGCGCTCCAGGACGCGTTGGAAAAAGTCGGCGTGGCCACGCGGGTGCAAAGTGCCATCACGATGTCGCAGGTGGCCGAAGCGTTCATCCGCCGGCGTGCGGTGCGGCATCTGGAGAAGGGGCGGGTGGTCATTTTTGGCGGCGGCACGGGCAATCCGTATTTTTCGACCGACACGGCCGCCGCATTGCGCGCCAACGAAATCGGCGCGGAAGTCATTCTGAAAGCCACCAAGGTGGATGGCATCTACGACAGCGATCCGAAGAAGAATCCCAAAGCGAGGCGTTACTCGCAGATCACGTATCTGGAAGCGCTCCAGAAGCAACTCAAGGTGATGGATTCCACGGCGTTCTCGCTCTGCATGGATAACAAGATGCCGATCATCGTGTTTGATTTTTTCCGCCCGCACAATCTCAAGCGCGTTGTCACGGGAGAAGAGGTTGGCACGCGGGTGACTGGATGAAGTTGACCCTTTGCCGTTCCGGCATTCCTGTTGCGTTCCGCCAGATTGTCTGTTGCCCGCCCGTCTGCACTGATTGATGTTCGAACGAGACAATTCAGGGTCCATGACTTTTGCATCACGCGAGGATGCCGGACAGAAACTCGGACGGCAGCTGGCCGGCGCCGGCGTGGAAGCCGATCTGGTCCTTGGCTTGCCGCGCGGCGGCGTGGTTGTGGCGGCGGAAGTGGCCCGGATTCTTCAACGACCACTCAGCGTGTTGGTGGTTCGCAAGATCGGGCACCCGCGTCACCGGGAATTTGCCGTGGGCGCATTGGCCGATAACGGCGTCATCGTACTGGACAAGGACGTGATGACAAGCAGCGGCGTTGATCGAACCGAATTGGACGAAGTCATCACGGAGGAAACAGAACGGTTAAGGCATTACCAATCTGAGTTTCGTCAAACCAGTCTTCCAGACCTCCGTGATAAGAGGGTTTTGATTGTCGATGATGGTCTGGCCACGGGCGCGACGACCGAAGCCGCCGTGCTTTCAGCCGGCAAACAAGCGGCCGGGAAAGTAATCGTCGCCGTGCCAGTGGCCTCGATCAATGGTGTGGCGCGACTGTCCAGCGTGGCTGACCAGGTGATTTCCTTGCTGACCGATCCTGGGTTCGATGCCGTTGGCCGCTACTACCGGGTCTTTCCGCAAACCACTGACGAAGAAGTAATCGAGCTGCTCCGCGCGCAAAATTGAGTTTCATGCCTGAACTGCCTGAAGTTGAAATCCTGGTCCGGCACCTGTCACCACGGTTGAAGATGAAAACGATCCGCCGGGTCGAAGTGCGGCGGGCCAAAGTGCTTTTACCGACGACGACGCGTCAGTTTCGCAACGCGCTGAGTGGTGCCAGGTTTATCGGTGTGACGCGACGCGGGAAGTATCTCTTGTTTGAGTTGCGTCGTCCGGGCAAACGCGGGCGGCTTACTTTGGTCGGACACTTGGGCATGACGGGCCGCATTTATTTGCAGCGGCAAAACGGTACGCTACCGCGTCACGCGGCGGTGATCTTCAACTTTGGAAAAGTGAACTTAATTTACGAGGATACGCGCTACTTCGGGCGGATGACGCTCGACACCAGCGCGCTGACACGACTTGGGCCGGAGCCGCTGTCAACGGATTTTACCGTGGCGGATTTTGCACTGGCATTGAAGCGCTCCGCGCAGGTGATCAAGGTGAAGTTGCTCGATCAATCGCTGGTTGCCGGCGTAGGAAATATTTACGCAAGCGAATCCTTGTTCCGCGCCGGTGTTTCGCCGCGATTAGCGGCACGACGATTGACACGGAAACAAGTCGGGCGTTTGTGGCAGGCGGTCCGGCTGGTGTTGACTGAAGCCATCGACAACGGGAGCACGATTCCGCTGGACTGGGCCGGGAGGGACAAGCGCAAGGCGCTCTTTTACTACGGTCAGACGACGGACACGCCCGGTTTTTACGAGGAGCGATTGTTGGTTTATGATCGAGCGGGAAAACCGTGTTCTCATTGCGGCACGCCGATCAAACGCGTCGTACAAGCCGCGCGCAGCACTTTCTACTGTCCCTGCTGCCAGCGCAGTTAAAGGGAACGCACATTCCTACCGCTTTCGCAGCGGCATCAATCCGAAATGAAGCAGCAGCCAGAGCGGAATGGCAAAGATCACGATCGCAACGACCACGTCCCAGGACCATTTGAGGTAACCGGATTGGATGGGAAAGATTGCAATCATAAAATAATTGCCGAAGCGGGAGTGGCCGAGGAATGAGCAGCCGCGCGGATACTTGTGACGCAACCCACTGACCAGGGCGGCGATTCCAGTCACCAAAACCAAAATCGTCACCATCACATTGACGGCAAACAGCGTGTCAGGGTCGAACGGCGGGGCGCTCGCCGGGCGTTTGGAAAGATATTGATAAGTCCAGTGTGCGCCGGCCCAGAGGAAACTGAAGCCGGTCTGGATCGCCGTGCGGAAAGAAGCTTTGTTTGAGGTCAGCTCGTTGAGCAACCAGGCGAAATACAACGGAACGATGCCCCAAATCAGCTCGATGTGCTGGAACGGCGTCTGAATGAGCTTTTCAAAAATTATCCAATAACTGTTGATCACGCAGTGTTATTAACGGGTGGATTTAGGCGCCTTTAATGGCGGCGGCGTGTTGATGCGCGTTGGTTTCTTGTTCAGAAACGGTTTAATTACCGAAGTCCAAAGTTCGTACCCTTTTGCGTTGAGGTGCAGCCCATCTGACTCGAACAATTCCTTTCGCGGCTCACCCTCCGGGCCGAGCATGGGCGTGAACACATCGATGAACATCAGATTCTTTTTTTTCCGCGAATAATCCTCAATCAGCCGGTTGGCCGCCTTAATCTTATCCACCAGTTGCCAGCGGGCAAGGCTGGGCTTGATCGAGATGTAAGCGATCCCAGTCTCCGGAAGCGCGGCCTGAACCTGTGCGACGAAGGATTTGAAATCAGCCGAAACCATTTCCGGCGTCTTGCCGTCGGCGATGTCGTTGTCGCCGGCATAGAGCAGAACCATCTTTGGACGATAGGGAATCACAATACGATGCGCGAAGGCAATGGAATCGGCCAGATGCGATCCGCCGAATCCGCGATTGATGACTTTGTGCTGCGGAAAGTCGTGCGCCAAAGATTTCCAAAGACGGATCGTGGAACTGCCCACGAAAAGAATTGAGTTTTGGTGCGGAGGGTTGATCTTATCGGATGCTTCAAATGCCGCGATTTCGATTTCCCATTCTGAAACACCGGGATTGGTTTGGGCCAGGAGTGTCTGCAAGCTTTGGGAATTGCTCAGTACTACCAGGGTAATGCCAGCCAACAAAATGTTCCTTTGAACAGTTAGTTTGAACATGATGATACTTTGACACGAAGCGGTGGCCGGTAGAAGTTCTTTTGTTTGCGCCAACAAAATGCTTTGATATTGCCGAAGCTTGCACCAACACTGAGCGCCATCCTGAAACCGTCTGGATGATCTTAAGCAAGCTGATGGTATCTTTTATGCCTGCTGCGCGCGCAATTGAGGAACCGGGTGCATCCCAACGCAACGATTATCTCTTCATCGATAATGCGCGGTTCGTTTCCATGATCGCGATCGTAATGCGGCACTGCGAACTCTCCCTGTTTCGCGATTATCACGTGTCAACATTGGAGAACGCCATTACCCAGGTTCGGAGCTTTGGTGTTCTGCTGTTCTTCGTGAACAGTGCTTTTCTCATGGCGGCCTGGCTGGCGCGGCCGAACACCGGCGTTCAATCGTATTGGCGGGGCCGCCTGAACCTCGTTGCCAAGCCCTGGCTGATTTGGGCAACCGCATATCAGGTGATCGGGTTGGTCAAGTTTTTTTCCGGGGACGAAGGGAGAGTAAGCGGATTACCTTACCAAATCTGGAAAAATGTTTTCCTGGATAATTACTGGTTTGTACCGATTCTGTTTTTCTCGCTTGCGGTCATTTTGCCGTTGCGTCGTTATTGGCGTTCGCGGTGGTTGGGTGCCGTGCTCTTGATCCTGAGTTACTTCTACGGCGTGAATCAGTATTATCAATGGTTTCCGCCCTCTCACACGACTGCCGTCTTCGGATATTTGTTCTACCTCTGGCTGGGTGTGCAGCTTTTTCAACATTTCACCACCGAGCGGGCTTCGGTCCGGAGAATTCCATGGTGGGTTGTTCTCATGGTCTTGTGCTTCGCCATCAGCCTCATGATCGTGGAGGACGAAATATCAATTTTACGCGGCTTCCCCAATTACTACAACGCTTTGCAGATCTCCAATCAGCTTTACGCCCTGGTCGTGCTTGTCGTGTTGATAAAGCTGCCAGCAACCGTAAGACTGATGCCTTCGTTCATTGACGTGCGAAAGGAAAGCTACGGTATTTATTTGACTCATCCAATCGTGGGTTCGGTTGGTCGCGCTGCCATTGACTTTGCCGTTGGCAGGTCGAATTCAGGCAAGTCATTCTTCACCCGGCTCCCCGAGATGGTCGAGAATCCGTTCGCGCGAATTGGGATCTGGGTATTATGGTTTGGTGTCGTTTATACGGTTTCGCTGGTGATTACAAAAGCGCTACGTCGTACGACGTGGGCCTGGACCGTAGGTGGCAAGGACTAACGATTGGCGAAATGCGCCGGATCACCGGCCATAAGTGCCGCTCAACCGCCCAATTGGCCTTTTTGATTTTACCTTTTTGCCGTTTCTCATCACGCTGTCGGCATGGAACTGTTTTCCGCCGACGAGATTCGTCGCCACGTGCAGTCTGCTTTGGCCGAGGATGTGGGCAGTGGCGATGTCACCTCTCTGGCGATCGTGTCCGCAGAGGCTCTCGCCAAGGCTTTCATGGTGGCGCGTGAGCCGCTGGTCATCGCCGGTCTGGACCTGGCAGAGGCGGCGTTCAGCGAAATTTCCCCGGCCATAAAGATTGTTCGCATCGCTAGGGACGGTCAAATGGTGAAGGCGGGTCAGCAATTGATGACCGTGGAAGGTCCGGCCCGGGCCATCCTCAGCGCGGAACGGGTCGCGCTTAACTTTGTCCAACGGCTTTCCGGCGTTGCGACGTTGACAGCGCAATTTGTCGAAGCGGTGAAGGGGATGCGCGCAAAAATTCTCGACACGCGCAAGACAACCCCCGGCTGGCGTCGTCTCGAAAAGTACGCCGTGACCTGCGGAGGCGGGCAAAACCATCGCCTCGGCTTGTTCGACATGGTCTTGATCAAGGACAACCATCTGGCCGCTTTGAAGAACGAGTCGCCCAATCCGATTGCCGCTGCGGTGGAACGCGCCCGCGCCAAATACCCGCCACTCAAAATCGAAGTTGAAGCTGACACCGTGGAGCAGGTGAAACAGGCGGTCGAAGCCGGTGCCGACATCGTTCTGCTCGACAACATGAATTTGACTCAACTGCGATTGGCGGTTCAAATGGCGAAAGGCCGCGCGCAGACAGAAGCCAGTGGCGGTGTCAACTTATCCACCGTCCGCGAAATTGCGGAAACCGGGGTGGACTTCATCTCCGTTGGCGCCATGACTCATTCAGCCCGCGCGACGGATATCGCCCTGGATTTTGAAACGTGAACTGAAATGACAACGGACGCACAAATTTTAACCGCGCTCCGGTCTGCGCAAGGCGGCGGCGTGTCGGGTTCGGAACTTTCGCAACAACTCGACATCAGCCGTGCGGCCATCTGGGCGCGGATCGAGGAGTTGCGTTCATTCGGTTACGATATTGAGGCCAGCCCGCATCGCGGCTACCGGCTGGTCAGCGCGCCCGACCACTTGCATGCGGACGATTTGCTCTCGCGCCTCGGTAAAACCAGGACCATTGGTCGCGACATCCGGGTGTTTCAGGAAACCACTTCGACGAACGACGTCATCGAAAAATTGGCGCGGGACGGCGTCAAGGAAGGGGCGGTGGTTTTTGCCGAATCGCAATCAAAGGGCAGGGGACGCCTCGGTCGCAAGTGGATGTCGCCGCCGCGCAAAGGACTTTGGTTTTCCTTGCTGCTGCGTCCCGCCATGCGTCCCTCGGCGGCAACCCAACTGACCATCGCCGCTGCCGCAGCACTGTCCCGCGCCATTCGTTTGCACACCGGCCTCAAACCGGAAATCAAATGGCCGAATGACATCGTGATCCGGGGCAAAAAAGTCGCCGGCATCCTCACCGAGCTGAGCGCCGAGTTGGACAAGGTGAAGTATGTCATCCTCGGCATTGGCGTGGATGTGAACCTGAGCGCCGGTGAGTTTCCGCATGAATTTCGCAAGCTGGCCACATCCTTGAAAATCGAAACGGGGCAAAGTATCGATCGTGCTGAATTGGCGGCGGAGATATTGCGGGAGCTGGATCGCGATTACGCGCGGATTTGCGCCGGCCAGTTCACCGCCGTTGCCGATGAGTGGGAATCGCAATGCGCCACGCTGGGCCACAACGTCGTCATCCGGCTGGGCGACCGTCAAATCCAGGGACGTGCCGAATCGCTGGACGTCGATGGCGCTTTATTGCTGCGCACCCTGCATGGCCACCTGGAAACTATCATTGGCGGCGATGTGACCCTGGAGAAATGATGAACAACCGCCCTCACCCCGGCCCTCTCACCCAGGAGCGGGAGACTTGGTTGCCCATCTCGAGTGTGCCCGGAGCATCATTCGATTCGTCCGGTTCGCGCTGTGAGTTACCAGTTCGCGGAGACAGACACATTGATTTCGGCAAATCCCAAGGCGGACGGAAGCCGTTCCCTCTCCCCGCGGGAGAAGGTCAGGGTGAGGGCGAGCGTTGTGCGGCTTTTCACAGCACGCTGCATACTTTCCAACTGTCATGATCCTCTTGTTCGACATCGGCAATACGAACACGCACGTCGGGCTGGCAAACAACCGGCGTGTGGTCAGGCAAACGGACATTCCAACGGCGGCGTGGTTTGGCGGCGAAGCGAAAGTACGGCTGGCGCGCTTCGTCGGCCAAACGCGTGTGGACGGCGTTGCGCTTTGCAGCGTGGTGCCGCGCGCGACACCGTTCATTCGCACAGCAGTCCGGCAACGTTGGCAGATAAAAGCGCTCGAACTTACGGCCAAAACTTTGGGCGGCGTGGGCGTTGATTATCCGAAGCCCGGCACGATTGGTCCGGACCGGCTCGCCAACGCGGTTGCGGCGCGGCATCGTTTTGGCGCGCCCGTGGTCGTGGTCGATTTCGGCACGGCGGTGACGTTTGATGTGGTGGACTTGCGCGGCAATTACGTCGGCGGCATCATCGCGCCCGGCCTCGTGGCCATGACGGATTACCTGCACGAAAAAACGGCACTGCTGCCGCGCATCCGCATCCGCGAAATCAAAACTGCCGTGGGCAAATCCACCGAGCAGGCGATGCTTGTTGGCGCCGTGCATGGCTATCGCGGGTTGATCCGCGGACTGATCGCCGAGTTGAAACGCGAACTGAAGGCGCGCCGGCTGCCGGTCGTGGCCACGGGCGGTTATGCGAGGTTGATTGCGTCGAAGCTGCCGGAGATTTCAAAGGTCGAGCCGAACCTGACGCTCGAAGGTTTACGGTTGGTTTGGATGGCACACTCTGGAGTGACGAATTACACGAGTCCCAAATCAGACAGGTTATGGACTCGTGTAACTCGTCCTTCCGAAAAATAGATTACGGCGAAGTTGCCGGAGATTCCAAAGGTCGAGCCGAATCTAGCGCCGGAAGGTTTGCGGTTGATTTGGATGGCGAATACCGCTGCGAAATGACTTCCGCCTATCCTCAAGTAGGCGGCGGAATCTCAATTTGCATAAGAGTGACTACCGCAAAGTGAAAAAGAAAGAGGCGACACAAGACACAACCAACAATGGTCCAAACCATCGCAACTGTCGCTTGAATCCCGCATTCCACCGAAATCCTCCGGCCAATCGGTCCCCAACCAATCCATAACTGAACGCGGTGGCCCAGATACCGAGAACAAGAAGAAGAATCGAAGTGCCAATTTCAAAAATCTTGTCAAACGTTTCCATACACCCTCGCCCCCCAAACATTACAAGGACGGCGAGTTTTTCCGCCTATCCTTTTTCATAAGGGGCGACGATATTCTCGACGTAATGGCTTGTCGAGCACGGTTCCTTCGCGTTTGTGGCTTCCGAACACGTCCCAGTAAAGACGGAACTCCAAACTTGCAACCTGCAACCTGCAACGGAACAATCCTGCTACATGAATCGCATTGAGGAATGTTTCGCGCGGTTGAGGCGCGAGGGCAAAAAAGCCTTCATCGTTTATATCGGCGCGGGTGATCCGAATCTTGAGGCCACGCGCCAACTCAGTTTGGCTTTCGACAAATCAGGCGTGGACATCCTCGAACTCGGCGTTCCGTTCAGCGATCCGCTGGCGGACGGTCTGGTGAATCAGCTTGCGGCGCAGCGCGGGCTTGAGTCGGGAACCACTCCACCCAAAGTTCTTGAAACCGTGGCGGCTGTGCGCAAGCAGTCGCAGATTCCCATCGTGCTCTACATCTACTTCAACCTCATTCATAAAGTCGGCCTGGAGCGATTCATCGCGGACGCGGCCAGGGCTGGCGTGGACGGTTTGCTCGTGCTGGACCTGCCGCCCGAGGAGAGCGACAACTACGAAGCGCTCATGCGCAAAGCCGGCTTGTGCCACATCTACCTCGTCGCGCCCATGACACCGGAGGGGAGGATAGAGATTATTGTGAAGCGCGGCGCGGGTTTCATCTACTATATCTCGCGCGAAGGCGTGACCGGAATGCAAAGTAAAGTTGCCTCCAACCTCGCGGAACAGGTCGCGAAGATTCGGGCGCACACGGCGTTGCCCATCGCGGTGGGCTTCGGCATCTCGAATCCCGAGCAAGCGAAACTCGTCGCGCGTGAAGCGGACGGTGTAGTGGTGGGCAGCGCGGTGGTGAACCGGATCGCGCAACACGCCAAAAATCAGGACCTGGTGCCCCAGGTGACGGAGTTCGTGAAATCGCTCGCCGACGCAGTTAAATCCATTTGAATCAACCACAGATGAACGCGGATAAACGCAGATTAGAAAACGGACGCCGAATCTGTGTCCATCTGAGTTCATCTGCGGTTAAAATCCTATGAGCATAAAAACCAAATCCAACCTTAACGACCGTTTCGTTATCATTATGGCTGGCGGCAAAGGCGAACGCTTCTGGCCGGTCAGTCGTGAGAAAACTCCCAAACAACTGATTGCGCTGCTCGGCAATCGCTCCTTTCTACAGCAGGCCGTGGATCGGGTACTGCCAGTAGTGCCGCTTCGAAACATTCTGATCATCACCAACGAGGCGCAATCGCCGGAAGTCCGCAAGCAACTGCCCAAACTGCCGAAAGAAAACATCATTGCCGAGCCGTGTGGACGCGACACCTGCGCGGCCGTCACGTTGGGCGCGGCAATTGTCGGGTCGCGCTCAACTACTGCGGTTATGGCCGTGTTACCCGCCGATCATGTCATCCCCCAGGAAAAGAAATTTCAACAGGTGCTGGCCGACGCTCTTGATCTGGCAGGCCGGGGACAGGTGATTGTGACCATTGGCATCAAGCCGACCGAGCCGGCGACTGGCTATGGTTACATTCGAACCGGCATTGCCTTGCCGCCGCCGGAAGGAGTGAAGCCGTACAAAACCACTTTCTTTAAAGCTGAGCAGTTCGTCGAAAAACCGCACTACGATAGAGCGGTCGAGTATTTGAGCAGCGGCCAGTATCGGTGGAACGCCGGTATGTTCATCTGGTCGTTCGTGACGGTGACGCAGGGATTGGAGAAGCATCAACCGGAAATGGCCGAGGCGTGTCATCGCTGGTTCAAGGTGGTCGGCACGCCCAAACTCGGAAAGGTGCTGGCCAAAGAATATCCTGAGGTCAAAAAAATCTCCATCGACTATGCGCTGCTGGAGCACGCACAGAATGTCGTGGTGGCGGATGGATCGTTTGAATGGGATGACCTCGGTTCATGGAACGCTTTGGCGCGGCACTTGAAAGCCGACCCCGAAGGCAATTGCGCCGTGGCGGATTTCATCCACGTGGACGCCGCGCGCAACCTCATTTACGACGCGCGCAGCAAAGACCGGCGCACGCCCATCGCCATCGTCGGCCTGCGCGATTCCATCCTGGTCCAAACAGACGACGCCGTGCTGCTCGCGCACAAAAGCCAGGCGCAAAAGGTCAAGGAACTGGTCAAGAAACTGGCGGAGGATGTAAAGTTGAAAAAGCTCGTTTAACTCTTCGACGGGATAAAGAGGATTTACAAGATGCTTCTCTTAATCCTGCCAAAAACAAGGCTACTCCCGCACCGCCGCCTGTAACTGCGCCTTGAACGCCTCCACGACCTTTGTGTGCGCAGTGTTCACTTCGGCGTCAGTCAGCGTTTTCTCCGGCGAACGATAGGTAAAAGCGTACGCCAGGCTCTTCTGGCCCTCCGGCACGTTCTTGCCGCGGAACACGTCGAACAACTCCACCGTTTCGAGGTTCGCGGGCTTCGCTTGCTTCACGGCTTGCAATACCGCTTCGTGCGTCGTCGCTCCGGGCACGAGGATTGCCACGTCGCGCCGGATCGACGGGAACTGCGGGAGCGGCTTGAACGATCTCGTAATGTTGCGGCGCGCGAGCAACTGGTCGAGATTCAACTCGGCGAGGAACACCGCGTCGCGAAGATCATATTTTTTTGCGAGCGCGGGTGAAAGCCGGCCAAGTTCGCCGAGCGGCAATTTGCCACCGAGCGCGATGGCCGCGGATTCGAGAAACAGCTTCGTGCTTTCGGCTTGTCGTGTGAACGTGACACCGCGCAGGCCGAATTGCTCCAGCAATTCCTCGACAAAACCTTTCAGATCGGACACGTCGAACTTTGCGTCGCGCCCGTCACCGTTCCAGAAAATGGGATTGCGCTGACCCGTCAACGCGATGCCGATGCGGCGCTCTTCTTTCGTCGCCCCGTTGTTCAATGAAAATACGCGCCCGACTTCGAATAACCCCACGTCATAATTCTTTCGCGTGACATTGTGCCGCAAGGAGTGAATCAATCCGGGCAGCAGGCTGGGACGCAACACATCCATGTCCGAACTCAATGGATTGGCGAGAGCGGCTGCTTCCGCATTCCGCATTCCGCACTCGGCGCTCGAAATGAGTGTCTGCCCTTGCGCTTCATTTAACCCAAGTCCGGTGAGGATGCGGCGAGCTTCGGCCAATTGATCATTCACGGCGTCATAAGCATTTGAGCCAATTACGTCGCGCGGTGCGGTGGCAGGAATTTTATCCACGCCATAAAGCCGTGTGATTTCTTCGATCAAATCGACCTCGCGTTTGAGATCGACGCGGAAGGTCGGAATGCGGAATTTCAACGGCGGCAACGGCGCGTCTGCCGGGCCATCCAATGGCTGCGGCACGCGGGCGGCGGTTTTCAAGCCGAGACTGTTCAGCATCGCTTCGGCCTGGTCTCGCGAAATCTGAACGCCGAGCAATTGCTGGATCTTCTCGGGCCGCAACGAAATGGTTTTGTGTTCGGCCGGTTGCGGATAAGCATCGACCACACCCTCAGCCAACTGGCCACCGGCAGTTTCCAAAATCAATTGCGCGGCGCGTTGGCTGGCCCAGTCGCAAATGCTCACGTCCGCCCCGCGCTCGAAGCGGTAACTCGATTCGCTGCGCAGACCGAGCTGCTTGCTGGTGCGACGAATGTTCNNGTAGGACAGGCTTCCAGCCTGTCATTCATTCAAATCATGACAGGCTGGAAGCCTGTCCTACGCTGGATTTGGCGATGAGGTGATAATCGAACGCGTGCAACGGCTGACCGACTTCGAGCATCACATAGTTGGTCACATCGACGACGTTGCTGATGCTGCGGATGCCGACCTTTTCCAGCGTAGAACGCAGCCAATCCGGGCTTGCGCCAATCTTCACGCCCTTGACGACACGCGCAGTGTAGCGCGGGCAAAGCTCGGAATCTTCGATGCGAACGCAGATGATGTCTTCAGTTTTTAATTTTGAATTTTGAATTGTGAATCCAGGAATCCGCAGTGGATTCCCTGTCACCGCCGCGATTTCGCGCGCGATGCCGATGACGCTGTTGAGGTCGGGCCGATTTGGCGTGATTTCGAGGTCATAGACCACATCGCCGCCGCTGCGATCGAGGTATTCGGCGAATGGCTGACCGACCTTGGCGTCTGCGCGCAGGATGAGCAGGCCGTCCACCTGATCGGGCAGGCCGAGTTCCGGCGGCGAGCACAACATGCCGTGCGATTCCACGCCGCGGATTTTGCCGACCTTGATGGTGAACGGCTCTTGTGTGCCAGGCTTGGGCGGCAATGCTGCGCCGGGCAGGATGAGCGGCACTTTGTCGCCCGCCTTGAAATTCTGCGCGCCGCAGACGATCTGACGTTCGCCTGCGCCGTCGTTGACGCGGCAGAGCGAGAGCTTGTCGGCGTT
>PLJQ01000395.1:0-1181 GCA_003140275.1 Limisphaerales bacterium | reverse complement strand
AAATCAACGTATTGTTTGAGCCAGTTAAGGGTGACTTTCATGAAATTGTCTTTGCGGAAATTTTAATTGCACCTTCGAGACGCAGCAAAACAAACTGTGAAAGCGTAAAAGACAAATTTCGCAGCAAACGAGCTTGGTCTCGTTCAGCCATGTATGGATGTCCGCCAGTATGGCTTAATAAGCCATAAACCTTCGAAATGGCCTCTTTCTCTTTTGCTTCGAGCAAACCTTCACGTTCCAAATAATCGCGCACTGCCACTGGTTGCTGAAGTTGTTGGACGGACAAAGCAGGTCTGCCAGTTCGTGATGAAAATACTGATGCCACTTCGCTCATTGTGCACTCAAAGAATTTTCGTGCATTTGCGATTGAATCATCCCACTTGCTGTTCAGAAAATGTTCTTCCGACAAGTCCAAATGGTGAAAAGCAACTGTGCCATTCGTTAACCCGAGTGTTGAATATAGCGAATTTAAAACGCCCGTTGTCTCGCGCAAATCGAGAACATCCTCGTTTGGGGCAAGAAGCTTTTTGTCTCGCCATAAATAGCCGTCCAACTCCAGCGATTTAATCAATTGGTCAATTTTAGGTTTGTAACCGGGTTTTTCATATTCTGTTTCTGCTTCGTTCTCATACCAAGACAGAACGTCTTCAGCTAGATTCCTTAAATATTCTTGGCCCAATTTTTCCCGCTGTTCCCAACTCCAATTGGGAGTAGCTACCGCCTGGGTCTCGCCCGTGTGAAGTTTCATTATCCATTCCTCAACATCTCTCGGATAAGGCAGCGTTTTTGCCGTATTGCAAAACCAACCTTCATAATTACAGCCAAATAGAAAATTATAAAGTTTGTCCCTATGAACTTTCGCAGGATTATATGCCATGCGGCTGTGTCCTCCTCCACGGGCTTCGGAAGCGAAATGATCGCGAAAGAAATCCGCCAGTTTAAGGGTTGTTTTCCGGCTGATCATGGAAATTAAAACTGTTTCAAGAACCGCACGTCGTTTTCGTAGAAGAGGCGGATGCCGTTGATGCCGTGGCGGAGCATGGTTATTTCCTCTTTTTTGCCGTCGGCGTTTCGCGTAACGCCCCAACCGGTTCAAGCTCCGACCAGTTTTTGATGATGCGTCCGCGATAATTGCGTTGCTCGGCGCGCAAGTGCGCGAGCAGGCGGCGCGGGTCGTTGCC